>JAEOUE010000163.1 GCA_016839515.1 Candidatus Hodarchaeum mangrovi | reverse complement strand
TTTATGAGGAATTCTGATCCCAAATTTTCTTTTTTTCCAATTTTTTTAGCTGCTGGGGGAATATCAATCTTTTGTTTAAATATTAAAACTTTACCTTTAAATCTAGGAACTAGAATACTGTCATTTGTTAACTGAACAAAATTTATGAGTTTTTTTACCCTAAAATAATCCTTCCATTTTGGTTTAATTTTGGTAAGAACAATTCCTAGTTGACTTGCTAATATATCTTCATCAGATGATTCCTGTAGCTCACTTAGGGCACTAATAAGAAGATTTTTCGCTTCAACCTTTAATTCTTTAGTTATAGATTCTTCTTGGACGGATGGAATTTTTGTAATTTTTTTCACAGATGATTTCTTAGTTTTTTGCTTTTTATTAGAACGAATGAATTCTGAAAGATAATTTTGTGTTAATTCAAAGGTTTCATCTGCATGAAATCTCAAGTCAGTTGATGTGGTGATTTTTGGTCCATGAACCAGTCTTACTACAACACCAGCATATTTTGCTATCTCCAATGATGGAATAAAATCTCGATCTCCTGCTACTAAAACTATCATGTCTACTTGACGTGATGTAGCAAGATGAACCATTTGCACTGCAAGTTGTACATCTACTCGCTTTTGCTCTCGTGAGACTATTTCTTTATGACAATGAGGACATTCCGATTGTCGTTCAACTACATCGCCAAGAATTACTTCAAAACGTGGTAGAAACTGTAATCCATCATGGAAGCTTTGTCTTTGATTATCTTTTCCATCAAAGTAATAAGATCTTAAGCGATAAGAAGGACTGCAAAGTGCTTCACTTAATAGGGTTAAATCGACCTCAAGCATCCCTAATTCCCGTCGAATAGTATTCCAATAGCTTCCGTCAAAAATTACTGCTGCAGTCCTTGGGAAATTAGCGCGATTATCATTATAAAACTTATTAATTTTCAAATATTTATCCCTCTCGGTTTATTATTGCCTATAATCCCGTGAATGATACGATTGAAGAATAATTCGAAAGCTAGGAAGATCCTAGATTTTCAGATTATTTCTTGTAGATCGTGGTTCATTCTCGAAATTATAGGGCATGTAACGCTAGATTATATCATTTTTAAATATTTTGAGTTTTAATGTTAAGAGAAATAATCATTTCAAACAAAAATCATTTTTAGGAAACAGGTCTCTTGGGATGTTTGTTTTCTGTTATAAACCACCCTTTCATGGAAACTTCCTTATTTGCAGTAATTTTCCACTTGATATCACTCAAAACAAATAGATTCCCTAGATGTTTAGATAAAATACTTTCTATCTTCTTAGGATGAAATGTTAGAAGCATATCATGTTCATAGAGCTTCTTATAAAGCTTTGGGTCCAAAGAATTTTGGATTAAAGTAAAAGGAATCGGAGTTTTGTATTCCTTTATAATTTTATAAACCAAATTCACTACAATTTTCTCAAATTGATCTTCAGAAATTAGTTGAAAATCCTTATTTATTGCATTTTTAGGCTTCTTAAAGCGAAAAATATAATCTCCACTTAATGATCCAAATGGTTGAAGCAAACTTTTGGCTGATGGTCGAGCTGGTGGTTGATAATGGATTTCCTCGAGAGAAAAACCTGATAAAATTGCACAACGATATAAGATGGTACGATATTTTAATTGAGGATTATGAAAGGTTACTGTAAGCCATTTTGATGGTTTTAATACACGGAAAATTTCTTTAAAAATAATAAAGAGATGATTTTCATAATCTGCTATTGTTTTATTCTGACGAGAGTTTTCAATTAGTTCTTGAGATAGAGCTGTTGTATATTCATCAACTAAGTTTAACCATGCCCCCCACAAAAACAATAGTTCTCCATATTGTATTGAATGTCCGTAAGGAGGATCAGTAATAACATAATCAATGGATTCATCAGGGATATTCTTAAGCTTTTCAAGGGATGAATTTATCAAGGTATAGATTGGAATTTGAGAATTCTGCTTTTGAAATAGTTCGTTAATGTCAGATTTATACTGGATTTTATCTATAGATTGTTTTAAATCTATTTTTGCATTTAGGAGTCCTTGTTTTCCTGTTATTGCTCGATCGAAGAGACTCCATACATTAGATTCCATAAAATTTGGAACCGACCAATAACTCTGTTGTACCCAAGCTGAACTAAAGGGTCTTGAGGGGCGAACAGGAACCATTTTTGACGCTAAATGAACAATCGATGAGAAGCCAAACAAAAGTGATTCTTTCAATTGTGGATTGGAACACTTTTGGATACTTGAGAATAATTTTGCCAAGGATATTAAGTTTCTAGGAGTAAATAACTCTGGAATATTGTTATAATGCTCCCTTTTAAGAAAGGGAGTTCCATCAGGATAAACCAAAGGCAATTTTGGGAACCAAAATTTTGATTCTCCATTTTTTTTAAAAAACCGTGAATCTTTGTTATTAGCAATAAAATCAATAAGTTGTAAATCATAATCATTTACTAGGTCTATTCGCTTTCCATCTTTAGGACAATTATAGCGTATATCAACTAATTCAGAGTGATTCCATGTCAAACAAATAGCATTTATAGGTAATTCACATATACGACATGTAGATCTATATAAGGATTCAATTTCCTTTGCAACCTCAAATCTTACGCGATTGAACTCATCTAATATTAAATCAGGTGAAACAAAAGTTAAAGTATTTTTTGATATAAAGATTGAAACTGGATTAATGTCAATGCCTATAGCGTGCCGTTTTAAACGAAGACTTTCGCCAATCATTACTCCGCTACCGCAAAATGGATCTAAAACAACATCTTGTTCAGAAGAATGCAATTTTATGTACTTTCGGATAACATTTGCCTGTTTTCTGGCAAAAAATTTATGCATAAGATACATTGGGCGATGACCCATTAATGGGAGACTTGTGTCAGTTGGCCTTCCTAGACTTTGATATGTGAGAGTTCCCATGATCATTTCACAAAATCAATAACAATGGAATTGTTTATTCCTATTTCATTTTAAATAATAATTTTATGCTTATCTAGCTAAAATTAATAGGAAAAATTCTTATTTCTGAAAATGATTCAGTTGTAAAAATGATTATTTTTGTCAAAAGAGGAAAGTATTATGACACATGACACAGTTAAAACGTCAATAGTAAACGTTCTTCTCTGGACAACTTATGACATTGCTAATACGGTTTTTAGTATGGGTATTGTCAGCATGACTGTGCTACAATATGGCACGTTATTAGGAATGATGAATGGTTTAGGGTACAGCCTAAGTTTTTTTATTGCTAATATAGCAGTATCAATAAGTACATTATTTGTTGCAATTACTATCCCTGTGATGGGAACTTTTGCTGATAATAACGGAAAGGGGAAACCTGGGACAATTCTGTTCGGCTCGTTAACAATCTTATTCACAGGTATTGTCTTTCTATTTGATAACGTTTTTATCGCCATGTTTATGTTTATTGCGGCTAATGTATTTTATCAATGGGGTAATCTGTTTTATGATACCATGATTCCTCGAATAGCAAAAGATAAAGATCTGGGTTGGGTTTCAGCAGTTGGAGTGGCTTTAGGATATTTTGGTTCCTTCTTTGCAGTAGCATTCAGTTTTATTGCCCCATCATTTTTCGGAGACGTCATAGATTTACCCGATAATATTGGTGAAATTGATCCAAATCAATATTCATCCATTTTAGGGTCTCAATCAACTTGGTTTGGTTATTTTGATGAAATGTGGTGGTTATGTGCTTTAGGATTCCTATTAATAGCTATTCCATTTCTTTGGACAAGAGAATACCCAGATAGAAATCGAATAAAAGAAGAGGGAGTTGGGAAATTAGTTAAAAGTGCATTAAATGATACAATTGTAACAGCTAAAGAAATTTGGAATTATAAAGATATGAGATGGTTTGTCATCGGATGGTTTTTTACTGTAGATGTCGTTCAGACAGTTATAAATATTATGAAACCTGCTGCAGTTTTAGGTTTTGGAATGGAGGATTTTACCGCATCTATTCTCCTTTTAATCGGAGTGGTTTGTGCTGTGGTTCTTACTGGTATCGCTGGTCCTGTATCTGATAGATATGGCCCAAAAGTTCTTGCTGTAATTGTTTCTATTGTTTGGTTAGTCGCTCTCTCAATTCCCATCTTTGCAGATTCCTTTGATCCTACAGTTGAATTACCTTTCTTTCTGAGTTTTTTACCCAATTACACAATTTTTTTGATGGCACTTTTAGTTGGGTTTGGTATGGGTTCAATATGGGTAGTTCAGCGTACAATGACGATTGAATTAGCCCCTCCAGATAAAATTGGTCAATATTTTGGTTTTAGTAAGCTTGCTGGTAAGGGTAGTAGTGCTATTGGTTCTTTAGCCTTTGGAGCGGTAATTAGCTTTTTTTCATCTAGTCAAGGGTTTGGATCCAATGCGATTGCATTTAAAATTGGGATAGCTATTCTCTTTATCCTATTCTTCATCGGATTTTCCTTCTTTACTCGTGTAACAAGTTATCACAAAAAATTTTTAGCAGGAAAACGTGCTCCATATAGTTAATTGAGAGAATAGAACTTCTTTCCTTTTTTCTTTGATTATATGTTTTACTTAGGAAATTTATCATTCTAATTTATCTTAATTTCATAATATAAGGAATATCATTTTCACGTATTTTTTATAAGGATTTTATAAAAGAATTTTAAATTATGGCTTAAATTATATCTTCTAGAATAATTTTTTTGATAATTAATCGAATATGATTTGAAATTGTTAAAACAAAGTCATTAAATTTTTATTATATTTTTTGATAGAAATAGTTAAATTTATAAATTATCAAAAAGTATAATTAATTAAAACCTGTTTTGAGCCAAATGAATCAAAAAGGAAAACTCACATTAGATATTTTAGAATTCCTTAATGGAAATCCTAGAGTATCTATTGATGATTTAAATGAATATCTTATTCTTAAGATGCATAAAAAAGTAACTACTGCAAAAATCTTTCAAATTATAAATATTCTAGAACAAAGAGAATTAATTAAGTATGTCCGATTTAATAATAAAAAATCTATAATTTATTTAAAAGAAAAATTGAATATTAAGCCAGATGGTGATTATAAAATGACAGAAGCGAGTTTTAAGAAGATTTTATATAATTTTACAGAAATCTATGAATTTGAATCCTCTAAATATTGTGAAGGTTTTACAATTTATCCAATAATCCAAAAATCTAGCCTCTCAATGCTAGGAATTACTGAAGCTGAGAAACGTGAATTGGGTTGGATCCAAGAAAATGAGAGGGCTGAGTCGGTAGAATGGTTGGAAGCAATAAATCTAAGTGAATTACCTATTCTCATACCCTACCTTCATCAGGTTGAAGGAGGAAAACAGGACAGAACCATTTTTGAACCTATTATTATTCCATCAGGTCGTACAAAGGACAATCCCTTGAAAATACCTGCGCGATGTATTGAACGATCGCGATGGAATTACGAAAGTTCACATGGCGAAGCAACCACATTTAAATTTAAATCTGCAGATACAAGAATGACCCCTCAAATGGGATACGTTGCTTCAATGGGAGCTGATCAGTCAACAGTCTGGAATGCCATAGAAGTGGTTGCAGATGCTCTCAATCTTGGAATCGATGAAGCCCCTACTAGTAGCTACCGCGAAATTCAACAGAAATCGATAGAAAAAAGCCAAAAAATGTCGGAAATATTTCAAAAGTTAAAGCCTGATTTAATGATTCCCAATCAGGTAGGTTTGTTATGTTTCTATAACGATAAATTACTCGGAATAGAGATTTATGGGTCTAATTCTCTTTGGCTTCAATTTAATGAAGTAGTATTGAAGGGATTTCTTACTGATAAAGTTTTTTTCCATGAAAAGATATCTAAAGGTTTTTCTGGAGATATAAATAACATATTAAAGAAGGAGTTTCAAGATTTAGAAGTTAAACCACTCAAAGCAACTGGAGGTGGATCACTGTATAAATTCAATGATAACAAATGGGAGGGTATCTGTGTTATGTTTGATGATTTTCCAGCTCATTTCTATGCCTCTAAGAAACACATTGATATCTTAAAAGAGAGAAAATCTCCAAGAACTATACCTCGTGGTTATCAGATTCGAAATTTAATACAAAGACAAGAAATAATAAATCAAGCCCCTCCTGAGGTAATTCACCCCACTCAAAAAACCTAAGGATGATTTATGATGTTGGATTTATTGTCTGCTAAAGGAACGCTTGAAATTTTGAATTATCTTAAATCTAATCCTCAGAAAACTGCCCCAGATATAAATCAAGAAATAAATGAGAGTTCTTTTTACTCTTTTAGGGGAAAGGTAACAACTGCGACCGTTTATAGAAGAATTAAAGAAATGGAGTTAGCAGGCCTGATATCAAGAGATCCTCCAAATTCTAAATCATACTCATTAACCCCTGAGGGATTTAATATTTTAGAGAAGGAACTGGTGTCTCATCCTGAGTTTTCACAGCTCTCAAGATCACAACGAATTTTACTTGAAGAAATAAACTTGAATGAGGGGATTAACGTTATAGCTCTTCAAGATTCCACTCAATTATCCCCCAATACAGTTGTTCAAGGCTTACGGGAGTTGAACAGATTAGATTTAATAGAAGAAACAAATTATTATTCAAAAACAACAAGAAGCCGTGATCAAAAAGAAATTTATAAAAAAAACAAACCTGGAAGGCCAAATAAAAAAATAAAGCCTACAAAAAAGGGTAAAAAAGTTTATGACGAACAAAAATCAATTGAAAGGCGATCAAAATAAGGAAGAAATAAAATGAATGGTATGAAACATAAAAAACCTTTTAAGTTAGAAGTTACTCTAAGTTCCCCCTATGCTCTAGCATCGGGAAATACACACCTTTTTGTTCAGCTTAAAATAACCGGAATTAACTTTAATCCTGTTAAACAACGAAATTTTTTGAATTTAGGTATTGTACTTGATCGATCAGGAAGTATGAGAGGAAAAAAACTCCAAAAAGCTAAAGAAGCTGTGGAATTTATAGTCAATAATCTTACAAACACAGATATATTTTCTTTTACAGTTTATGACCACTTAATTGAGAATTTGATACCCTCTGGAGTTTTAATATCACAAACATCAACAATCAACAAAATAAGGAATGTTTGTGATCGTGGTCGAACTAATTTATATGGAGGAATCTTGGAAGGAGTAAAGCAAGTTGAAATGGGGAAAAATAAGGAGTTTAGAAATATGATCTTGCTTTTGTCAGATGGATTAGCGAATGAAGGTATAACTGATAAAGGAACGATAAAATCTGGAGTAGAAGGGATCTATAATAAAGGAATATGCATTAGCACATTTGGGGTTGGAGAAGATTTTGATGAGGATCTTCTTGTTACTATTGCTGATTCTGCAGGTGGTACATTCTATTTTATAGAGACAGCAGATGATATACCGAAATATATTGCACAAGAGTTTGAAGGATTACTTGAAACAGTTGCTTATAATTTAGAAGTACAATGGAAGGGAATTGAAGGCTTAAAAATTAATAGAGTCCTGGGAGTTCCCTATGAATCCCGTTTTTCCAATTCAACTAAGCTCGGTGATTTACGAAGTGAAAAAGAAATCATTCTAATCCTCGATGTTGTAGTTCCGCCAAAATCTCTAGGAGGTTCTAAGCAAAAAATCCTAGATTTTACAGTATGTTGGATTCCTGGAAGTGGAATACCAAAAGAGGATAAAACACATTCTAGTTGTGAAATTATCTACACTGAAAATGAAGATTATCTAGCACAGGAAGATGATGAGATCATCGAAAATGCTCATTTGCTTGAAGCAGTTTTTATTCACCAAGAAGTGATTAATTTTGCAGATCAGGGACAATTTTCAAATGCTCAAAGGACAATGAATGAGTTTCAACAGAAGCTCAAGGAAAGAATAGAGAAAACAGGGGGTTCGCAAATATTAGAAAAGCTCCAAAGTACAAATACTAGCATTTTGTCTGATATGTTGGATCAAGAAAGTTATTCAAAGGTAAATCGGAAGAAAATGACCGCAACAATGTATTCATTAAGAAAACAAAATCTATCCCCCTAATTTTTTTTTCACCTCCCTTTTTTTTAGCTGATAGAGGTTCTCCTTTCATAATTTTACTAATTTTGGTTTACTTACTTATTAATACTTCAATATTTTTACCTTGAATATAGATTTAATTTTGGTGGTAACATGAATAAAGATAAGTCTTTTTTAAAATATGAAATAACAGGTAAACCAGCGTTTTCTTTAGTCCGAATCCATCTTGAACAGCCTGGACAACAGGTTAGAGCCGAGGGTGGTGCTATGGTTTATATGTCAGGACATATTTCTATGGAAACAAAATCCGCTGGCGGCCTTATGAAGGGCCTACAACGTAAATTTTCAGGTGAATCAATGTTTCAGAATTTCTTTACTCTTCCTGATGGTTCACCTCCTGGTATGGTTGCTTTTGCCCATGGTGCCCCTGGAGACATTGTACATTTGCATCTTAATCAGGGCGAAGAATGGACATTAAGTAGAGATGCATATATCTGTGGAACTCCAAGTATTGAAGTTACATCTCAGTTAGGAGGATTTAAAAGTGTCCTTGGTGGAGAAGGACTTGTTTTAACAAAATTGTATGCTGAAGCAGAAGGAGATGTCTGGATTGGAGGTTATGGTTTTGTTGAACGCCATGACCTTAAGGATGATGAAGAGCTAGTGGTCGACAATGGCGTGATGATGGCATTTCAAACGCATATGAACCATACTGTCTCGAAGGTAGGTGGAAGAAAGAGTTTCATACTCGGTGGGGAAGGTATTGTGATTCGATATCGTGGTCCAGGAGTCGTTTATACTCAAAATCGTGAAATAGGGTTGTTAGCAGCATTATTAATTCCTCATCTCCCTGTTTCTAGGTAAAACACCTTCATTTTCTCTTTTTTTTAAATATATAAAGTTAAATATAGCTATCATTTATCAAATATTAATAGTTTTAATTCAAAATCTATTTTTTATATAAAATAATTATTTTACAAATTGTAGACAGCGATACTGGTCATTAACTAAATTAGGGGAAGAGCTGTTGAAGATACTAGCTAGATTTAAGATTAAATAATAACAGAATTGGTGATTTAAAAATAGGAGTGGGCCTTTTTTTTCCTTATCTTTTTTTGAAAAGATAAACATTGAACAAGTGTATTCAACAAATCAAAACAACTATATCAAGGAGTTTTACAAAAATCTTATGATGTTAAGATGACCACACCTATTTTAGAACGCTTTTTAAGATATGTGAAAATCCATACCACTAGCCAAGAGGATATCGACAATATCCCAAGTACTATTAGACAATTTAATCTTGCAAAAGTTCTTGTAAAGGAATTAAAAGAGATTGGGGTTTTTGATGCTGTTGTAGATGATCACTGTTATGTTATTGGTTCAATCCCCTCTAATTTACCTGAAGAACAGTCTAGCAAGATTCCAGTAATATGTTTTTTAGCCCATATGGATACCTCTCCTGAAGAACCTGGAGAAAATGTTAATCCTCAAATAATCACGAATTATGATGGAGGAAATATCCTATTACCAAATAATTCCGAAATCTTCATCTCTCCATTTGAAACTCCTGCATTAAAGCGCTTTATTGGGAGTGATATTGTCACTACGGATGGAACTACTCTATTAGGGGGTGATAATAAAGCAGGAATTGCTGCTATCATGACAGCAGTCGAGACATTACATAAAAATCCCCACATTAAACATGGAACTATTAAAATAGTCTTTACTCCTGACGAAGAAGTAGGTCATGGAGTTGATGCACTTGATGTAAAAGCATTGGGTGCAGATGTTGGTTATACAATTGATGGTGATGAAATGGGAGTCTTAGAATTTGAAACTTTCAATGCAGCAGGAGGAACCATCACGATTAAGGGATTTAATTTTCACCCTGGTTATGCAAAAGATAAATTGGTCAATTCTCTTCGAATAATGGGAGAGATTATTAATCAATTTCCTTTAAACCAAGCTCCAGAAACAACTGAAGGGATGGAAGGTTTTTTTCATGTTTATGAGGCTGAAGGATCTGTTAATGAATCCAAAATTCGGTTTATTCTTCGTGATTTTGATTATGTAGAGCTTAAGAACAAGATTAGTAGGATTGAAAAGATAGTGGGGAATATTCAAGACAAATATCCCAAAGCTAAGATTCATCTATCTATCAAAGAACAATATAAAAATATGAAGTATCAGCTTGAAAAAGTCCCTTATACCATTCAATATGCTGAGGAAGCCATTAAACGTTCTGGGATAGATGTTATAAAGAAACCTGTTCGTGGTGGAACTGATGGGGCAAGATTAAGTTATAAAGGACTTCCTACACCTAATATTTTTTCTGGAGCCATGAACTTCCACAGTAAAAAGGAGTTTGTTCCTTTATTAGCCTTAGAAAAATCAGTGGAAACAATACTAAATCTGATTCAGATTTTTCGTGAAAGATCAGAGTAACTTATAGAATAACGTAAGAAACTATTATACCTTCACATTAGATAGACTAAAACCGATTATTTGGATTATATTGAGGATTAGAAGACGCTTAAACAAAAATAAAGATATAATAAATGCCTCATCTAAAAAGATAATTATTAATCTAAATGTTTAAAGCAAAATTTAGTTTTATTTTTCTATTAGAAAATCATGAAATTGGAAAGGGCTAAAAGCTACACTTGATATACAAAAATAGAGGAAAAAATTACAGAAATAAGAATTATTTTAAATTTTCCAATTTCCTTATATAATTGACTTTCCTTATTATTAAGGTAAATAGCTATAGGGATATTAGATGGCTACACGAGAAGAAAATTCAGTACGTTTAGAGCTTCCTTCAACAAGTGGAGTCGAATGTGAAGTACGTAAGGATTTAAATCGAGATGAATATGTTTTTACGTTCTTTCAGAATGAAAGAAAGCTAAAATCAACCGCAATATCAGTCACACAAGTAAATCAGGATAAAATGGTTGACCTTTTAAGTGATGCAGGAGTAGAATTTTTTAGTTTTTCGGCAATTTTTGATGTGGCTGATTTATTATTATCAACTATTAAATCAATGACATCAAAACTACATGTAGAGGAAGAATTTTATCCTGTTGAGACAAAAATTACAAAGGACGAAATATCACGAAAAATATCGGATAAATACAAGGATAAAGAGGTAAGCGATACACCCACTGAAATAGTTGAAGAGAGTAAACTAGAACCTAAAGTCAAAATAGATGTTACTGACAAACTCCTTAGTAAATTTACGATGCCATACTCCCAAGGGGGATTTGCCGAGATTTATTACACTGTTGAAGGGAAATATGCAATAATTATTTTCAGAGGGAGCACTCCATTAATTAAAAAAAGTTTTACAAAGGAAAATATTAATCAAGATAAAATCGTTACTTTAATAACTGAATCAGGGGTCGATTTTCTCTCTTTTTCTGCCATTTATGACTCTGCTGAACAGATAGAGAAAATTATTCTACACCCTGAAGAATTTACAATGTCTGAAGATACTATCCAGAAAGAACAAAAAGTTGAGAGTTATATAGAAGAAGAACAAGAAGTTGAGAGCAGTATAGTTGAAGATGACTTATCTATTATAGATTTATCCGAATTAGATACTTCAGAATACACAAAAGCTGAAGATTTTGATAAATTCTTGGTCAAAGTTAAGGAATTTGTAAGTCAAGGGCAGCCTCTACCTGTGAAAGAAATGAAAATAGAACAATCAGGTGGCTCAGTGTGCATTATTCTAAGAAAAATGGAAAAATGGTATCTACGATTTCGGTTGCCTTCAGGTTCATTAACTCCTTTAACCGAAGTAAAGATTAATCAAGATGAAATCGCAAAGGTAATCAATAAAGATATACCCCAGATTTCATTTAGTTATTTATATGATGCTTCTGAAAAAGTCTTACAGACAATAGAGTTACTTTCTCAAAAGCCCATGGAAGAAATCATAATAAATGTTGCGGTTGGGCATTATCTTGAAGTAATTGAACAATTTGAATCCAAAAAAGATATGAAAGGAGCTACTAAAGTAACTCAAGTACTCTACAAACGTTTTCAAAAAGAAAGAAATGCTAAAGGAATTTTACAATTTGGCAAAAAATTAGTTTATTATTATGATGAACAGAAAAAATCCTCCGACGCAGGGAAGCTCCGTGATGAAATAATTGAAGAATTATTAGAGTTAGAACCGAGCTATGCGTTAGAATTCGTGGATGAATCAATAAAAATTCTAATAGAACAGGAAAATAATTTGAGTGCGGCTAATTTAATTGGATTAGCCTTGGATTTCTTTTTAGCAGATGAAACTAAGATTTCAGATGTAAAAAAGGTAATTGATCTTGCTCAAAAGCAGGTTGATTCTTTTGAAAAAGCAAGACTACCTGTAGTAATGTGGGAAAACTCTTTACGATATGGTCATTTCTTGATACGATATCTTAGTAAATCTGAAGAAATCGGATTATCTTCAAGAGAGATAGAAAAATTTCAAGAAATAGCTTGTGAATTTTTGGATAAAGCGTTTAATGCTCAAGATGAGAAAAAGGCTCATTTTGAGCTTATGGAATCCTTAGAAACTACTCTAAAGTTAATTAAAACTTATAATTATAAGCCATTATTTGCGAAATATGCTGATCGTTTAATTCTGATCTCTGAAACCCAAAATAAAAAAGATATTGCTCTTGAATATGCAAAAGATGGTTCTTCTTATTTAATGGATTCTGATAATCATATTAAAGCATGTGAGTATGGCAATAAGACTATAAAATACTTTTATGAACTTAACAAAATAGAAGAGGCTGTTGATTTTAGCCTAGAGATTGTAAAAGGACTTTTAGAACTAAAAGAATCGAATGCAGCACGAGATTATTTAAAATTTGTTGTAAATTTAATAGATCAGGCTTATGCTTCGAATGAATCTAGGAGAATTGAAAAACAATTAGCTCTAGGAGATTTATTTGGAAAATTAGGAATGAAGGATCATTCAAAAGTTTATATTCAAACAGCTCTTGATACTATTAAAGATCAAAAAAAGAGAGAAAAAATAGTTCTTCAGTATGTAGATGAATTATTGCAAAGTCAAGCTGTTCTAACTGCTCAAGAAATGATAAATCTTGAACTTGGTAAGTTATTAACAGAAAAAAAGATATCTGATGTTCTTAAGTTCTGTCGTAATTTTATTGATAAGTTAAAAGAACATAAACAATTCGATATGATTTTTGAGTATATGAAATACAGTGCTAGTCTGATGCTTCAGACTGATGAAACAGATTATGATCTATTAATGGATTATATAAAAGAACTTCTTCTTGGAAATCAGCTAGATAGAGCAGCTTTCTTATTAGATCAGCTTACTGCTCTTCAAATAAAAAATAAAGACCAAACTCGGGCAATAGATTATATGGGAAGATTTGTAACTCATTTATTTGAAAATTCAAATCGTTATGATCTTCTCTATGCGGTTATTCAAAAAATAGCTGAAACATATAATAATATGGGAGATTTGGAAGGAGCTATTGAAAGTTTAATAGATTATCAAAAGGAATCTTTGAAGTCCTCAGTTATTTTGGCGCAAAAAATCACTGATATGATCCTAAAACAATTAGAACCACGTCAGGACTTTAAGAAGAGTATAACTATTGTCTCACGTTTGATAGAGAAACAATTTGAAATGAAAAGGTATCAAGATGCATATCTATTTATTGTTCAGACAGCTCGGTATTATGAACGACTTGGTGATATATCTCAAGTGATTAAATATTTAGAAAAGAATCGTGATATATTTTTAGAACATGGTCAATACGAAGATGCAAATCGTATGACCGATCTAATAATACGTTTTGGTAGAAGTCATTCTGAGTATAAATTAGCAATCAATGCTGTCAAGAATTACGCAAAAAATGCATTAGATCGTGGAGATGCTGAGTCTGCGTCAACCTTTGCCATTGAAATGGCAAAACTTCTTGAAGAAGATAGTAAAGCTGATAAAGCTCTTGAATTTCTCCAAATGATATTCAATACGACCTATGAAACAAATAAAGAAGCTGCAATAAGAGTATTTGAACGAATTGTTACAACCCGACATCAGGAAGGAGATTTTAAAAAAGTCACAAAAAAGCATTTTTCTTCAATTCTCCAAAAATATCCTGATACTGAATTATTGCTTACTATCAAGAGAGTTATGAAACCAGAAATCGAAGAATTTTTTGAATTTGCAGAACCGATCTATGATTTAATGCTTCAGAGCGAAAATTTATCAAAAGAAAATGCTGATCTTATTGTAAATCAACTCCTTGATCCATATGAAGAGGGAAAAAATAATTTTGGAGATGAATTGGTATTAAAATATTCCCCCAAATTTTTTAGGGTCAATCAATTTTCGTCATCCTCCCGTTTAATGGCTACATTATTAGAAAAGACCACTAAGCCAATTTCTGAAGTTTTACCTCACGCTTTTCAATTTATAAAAGAATTAATTTCAGGTTCATTACTCGAAATTGCACGAGAGTATACCGATCGAATTCTTCAAATGGTTTCTGATACAAAAAGATTTGGTAGTGAGGGTAATCTTCTAGCTGCGAAGATTACAGAAAAATTTGCCCTTTTTGTTGCATTTGAAAATCCAGATTTAGCATCTGAATACGCATACCAATCTGCAGAATTTTATCGACGATTAAATAATTTTGAAGGCATCGTAAATGTTTATACTAATTTAGGTGACAAATACCCCTCTCCTAAAAGAGCTATTCGAACTTATAAACGGGGTATCCAAATTTGCAAGAAATTTAACGCTGAAAAATATGAAGCTCAATTGCTTGCTGCCTTAACAAGTTACCTAATTCGCTATAATCATTCAACAGCCCTTGGATCATTTCAACAAACCCTAGAAAAATTAGAAAGTTTAGAAGACCTAGATGCATTGTTTAATACTGTTCACATTTTAATAGAAACAGCTATTGAATATGATAATCTTAAAATTGCGTATTCATATTTAGATTATATTTGTCGTCTCAGTGCAATGATCAATCAAAATGTAAAGGTGGCAGGTATTTTAGTTTACCTTCTTAATGATGCAAAAGAAAAAAGAGATAAAATTAAGGCAGATTTAGTTCAAAAATATCTTGAAAATCTCGGAATTAGTCCTAAAAAGTATAAAAAAGAGTTCAAAGCACTTTTAGATAAACGAGCGAGCCAGTTAGGAGTCCTAAAACCAGAGGAACTAATTATTGATGTAGAAACAGATTTAAAAATAGAAACTCAGATAGCTGATGAACCTTCATCTGGAGTTAAACCCAAACCAATTATTGTAGATACTTCTCAAATTATTATACCCGATGTTAGCCCTAAGATTGATATGACGGAAGATTTAAGTGAGGAAAAGATAGATGAGGAATTTGTAAAAGTGATAAAAGGTTATGAAATTGGAACTCAAGCAACTGATTCAAAACCAGTATATGAGAAAGATAAAATTCCTTCTCTTGATTCAGTAGAAAAAGCTTTTTTTGAAGCTACTCAAGAATTGAAAGGGATTCCAACTGAAAAACCTGTTGTTAAAAGTCCAAAAATCGATGATGAAATCCTTGAACTCCCAATAAGTAAATCGAAAGATGTGAGTGATGCAAGTTTATCAGATGACGAAATTAGTGAGCTTTTTTCACCTCAATTTGAAGAAAAAGTGAAGAAATCTGAAATTAAGCCTATTCAAAAGAAAATGAAAGCTGGATTAAGCGATTCCGAAATCTCCGAATTATTCTCTAGTCAAACTCCAAGTGAACCAAAAGAAATTTTACAGGATTACCCTGACGAAGGAGAATGGGAGGTTGATTCATTTGGCCGGCTATGGCGAAAAGAATCTGGACAGGAAGAGGAAATTCTCTCTCCAGAAACCAAGAAGATTACACAAAAAGATACACCAGATTTATCACCCTTAGAAAGAATGGTTCAAGAGGAGAGTTCTAAACCGATTTTCGGAGCTGAAAAAGTGGAAGAGCCACGTGAGTATCAGGAAAGAGACGATTCAATTCCTGAAATAGCAATTCTTGAAAAGGCAATTGCAGATACACAAAATATTATCTCTAAATCCAGAAAAGATGAAAGTTCTAAGATTTCAGCAGATTCACTCTTTAAAAAGGAAGTTCCCGATTCTCTGTCTTCAATAGTCAGAGCAATTTCTGAGGATGAACAATATTTAAGCTCTGAAGAATTGAATATTCCAAAAGTAGCATATGGAGAAGTTAAAGAGGAATCTAAGGAGTTATCAAAAGAAACAAAGGTCAAACCTCCTGATTTAGCTGAACTTTTTTCTGATGCATTATCAGAATTAAGTTCAATCGGGGGTGAATCGGGTAAAGAAGAAAAGAAACGAAAGAGATAGAGGAAAGAAAATTTATCCTCTATTTTTTCCATACTTTTTTTGGTCAAACAAGGGAAAATTCCTAATTTGTGCGTCGTGCATTTTTCCTCTAACTTCAAACTGAACAATTCCAGAGTCCGATGGAACAGAAGCATCAATATACCCCATCCCAATCCCCAATTCCAGTAATGGTGAAAATCCACCAGAAGATACTTGCCCTATTTCATTTCCTTCATAATATAATTTTTGTCCTCCTCTAGGACTTGGTCCTTTCTTAATCGCAATTAACCCAATTCGTTTTTTCTTTGGTTTATTCTTTTCAAGAATCTCTAGCACGGCTTTTCCGACAAAATTTTCTTTCAAAATATGTATAAAAGGGGGAAAATATAATCCTGCTGTAATAGGATCAAGACTCTCATTTAAATCGTTACCATATAGATGATATCCAGCTTCTAAGCGGAGTGAATCTCGTGCTCCTAATCCACATGGTTTTATATTGAATTCCTCTCCATTATTTAGGAGGAGCTCCCAAATAATTTCAGCTGCTGAAGGATCTTTGTTTGTTGTATTCAATACAATTATTTCATATCCTGCTTCTCCAGTATATCCAGTTCCAGAAATAATGAGATCTATGTTATTAAAAGTAATACTAATTACTCCCCAAGAGTTAGGAAGATTGATTGAATTATTAAACACTCTTTTCAGAACATCAATGGCTTTTGGTCCTTGTAAAGCAAACATAGCTGATGTTGTCGATATATCTACTAGATTAACATCTATCTGACAAAATATATTTACAAATTCATATTGAGTTTTGATCCAGTGCTTAATTTTCATTAAATTTCCTGCATTCCAGACCATCAGCCAATTATTTTGTTCGATTCGTTCAAAAACAAGATCATCTTTGAAACCAGCCTGTTCGTTTAGCATAAAGGTATAAGATGCTCTTCCAACTTTTGTTTTTGTAAGATCCCTAGGGACTAAAAAATTTAGAAACTTTTCTGCATCTTTACCTCTAATCCACATCCTTCCCATATGAGAAACATCGAATAATCCTACTGAATTTCTTACTGCTAGATGCTCTTCCTTAATAGAGGAGAACATTACTGGCATTTCAAATCCAGCGAATTCTATCAAATCTCCATGTTTTGAATGCCAATTATACAATTGAGTTCTCATTGTCTATCACAACATATTACCATTATTTTTATAATTGCATTAACTAGAATGATTTAGACTATTTTAGTTAAAAATACCCAGGATAATACATTTAAAAGATTCTTGCGAATTTATTTAAAATTTTAGCAGTTCCTAATTAGTCAGTAGGAAAAGAAGGTGATAAAGCAATGGCTATTGATCCTGACCATCAAAAAATCCGAGATATTCTGAAAGCCCATCATGAATATTGGAAAAACTCTATTCCTTTAATTGCAAGTGAAAATTTAACAAGTCCTTCTGTAAGGGAAGCAGCAATTACTGACCTATCACATCGGTATGCTGAAGGGTGGATTGGTGAACGTGTATATCCAGGTAATCAATATTTTGATGATATTGAAGATCTATGCATTAAATTATTGAAAGATCTTTTTGATGCACCTTTCATTGATACTCGGCCAATTTCTGGAGTAGTAGCAAATTTAACCATTTATACTGCCTTTGCTCAAGCCCATGATAAGATGCTTGCCATATCTATTCCAGTTGGAGGACATATTAGTTTTGGACCAAATAAAGCTAAAACTGGTGCTTTCATTGGTGGAACTGCTGGAGCTGTTTCCAGACTTGATGTAGATTATTTACCTTTCGATCGATATGGATTGAATATAGATGTAGATGAGTCAATTAAGGCAATACGTAAGATAAAACCCAAAATACTTCAATTTGGTGCTAGTGTATTTCTATTTCCTCATCCGGTAAAAGAATTAGCTCCTGTCGCACATGAGGTTGGAACTCATGTCAATTATGATGCTGCACATGTTGCTGGATTGATTGCTGGTAGTCAATTTCAGGATCCAATCAGAGAAGGAACTGACACAATGACATTATCGACACACAAGACGTTTCCTGGACCTCAAAAAGGTATAGTAGTTGCTGCTCATGATAATTTTGCAGAAAAGATTAAAACAGCCGCTTTCCCAGGAATGACGTCAAATCATCACCTAATGCATGTTGCTGGTTTAGCAATAGCAGCTGCAGAATTCAAAAAATTTGGTAAAGAGTATTCAAAACAGGTGATTAAAAATGCAAAAGCATTAGGTCAGGCATTATATGAGCGGGGAATTCATGTTGTGTGTCCCGAAAAAGATTTCACAGAGTCTCATACAATATTGGTAGATATAACTAACTTTCAGAATTCGATTGGATTAGGTGCAGAAGTTGAACAGTTATTGGAAAAAGCTCATATTGTAGCAAATCGGAATCTTCTTCCTTGGGATATTCTTGAAAAGCGTAATTATCGAAATCCAGGAGGAATCCGTATTGGATCGCAGGAAATTACACGATTAGGAATGAAAGAAAGTGATATGGTTATAATAGCAGAGTTCTTCCATAAGCTCTTAATAAAAAGAATTAATCCTGACAAAATAGCTCAGGAAGTCACTGATTTTCGTTCAGACTTCCAAAAGTTACATTATGCCTTCGATTCTCTACATCAAGCTTATGATTTTATCGAGATTATTTAAGAACTAAAAGAAAATGACTTGTTTAATCCCAGTCATTTGTTGAAATCCACTCTTCTATACTATCTTTCAAAATTTGCCAGGAATTCTTAGATGTAAATGTAAAGCTTTTTGCTCTGGCCCAATAGCTGGACATCTTACCTTCAGCGTCAGGGTCGGCTCTATTTCTTTTTTGCCATCTTTCTATTGAAACAACTCTTTTATTAGCGTCATTTATACTTTGGACTAATAAAACTGCTGTCCACCATCTTCCTCTTTTTGAGATTGTCTTTCCCTTTATTAAATGGTAATAATCTGACTGATAAGGGAAATTCTCTATTTCTTTTTTGTTTCTAGGCATATATCATTTCTCCCATTTGGGTTAAAGGGGCTGAAAATTGAATCCCCTCTTAAAATGCATGCTCTTTGGAAAATTTATAAAGCCAGATTAGGTATCCTTTTAAAGAAATAATAGTTATTTCTAATTAAGAGTATTCATTTTTTAGGAGTATATAAAACTTGAGTGATTATGACACCTACATTCATTATGGAAGATTAGTAGTTGTTCTTCAAGCTATTTTAATTCCTATTTATTTCTACGTTCTTTCATTTATTTTTGTAGATGGAGTAATTTGGTTTTTAGATACTTCAGATTTACGCTTGATTTCTGATATTCTGGTTTATGGAATCGGGCCCCTTATAATGGCCTTTCCATTCCTATTCTGGACATATGGTAAAAGATATCAAATAGGAGATGCATATGAGACTTTTGGGCATGAAGTCTGGCGTCTTCCTACCACTATCAAGGCATTTTATGGATTTAACTTTGTTATTGGCATGATTTATTTATTTCCCATTATTACACCTTTTATCTCTCTATTCGGAGGATATTTCATCGCTATCTATCTTTTTAAGTGGAGAGATGAGGGTAAAGTCATAACCACCCAACGAAAAACAATTTTATTGACTCTGATATACCTTCCTTTACCCTTATTAGTCGTTATTGGATTTTTTTTTGGATATAACCTCTTTGGTACTGGATCTGGTATTTTAGGCTTTTTCTTCCATATAATAGATCTCTGGATCCAAAATATTGATATTTTATATACTTCTGCATTAATACTAGCTGATTCAGTTACAATTGGAGGGATTCTTTACTTAGTATATGAGGGTGCTCAACAGGTAGACTATACTGTGAAAGTTCCAATCCTAATAATCAATATTATTTCTATTTCATGTTTTCTTGTATTAGAAACATTATTTTTATCTTTCACTGACACTTTTGGAATTTTTCTTAGTTGGATTCATGTTGGTGCAGTCATATTAGGTGTGATAATGCTTGTTATTAGGTATTGGAAGGGTTTACTTAGCACTAAGGATACTAGTATTACTGGGTGGTTAACACTAGTCCTTTTCCAACTTGTTAACTTCGCTTCAGGGTCTCTAGAAACGATTAGTCGTTCAACTGCAATAATATTTGCGTTTTCAATATTTCTCATAATATTTTGGATAGCTTATCAGAGAGCTGGAAAGCGATTTTGAGGATTCAAGCTTTTTTTATCTCAATGGACATTTTAACAAAAAAAAATTACTTAATTGTATAAATATTGGCGATTTGTAGCAAAAAAAAATATTAATTTACTTTTAATCCATTTGAAATTCTTTTTACCAAATTTTTTTTATTATAATAAAACAGAAGCTATTCAAATGATTCCCAGAACTGATGAGATACCTTCGCGATCATTTCAATATCGTTTGACTATAGAAGAATGGATGGCTACTGAATTTGAACAAGTAACTCTTCAATATGCAGGTCTAATGGATGTAGTCGATAGAGTCCGTTTTTTTGGAGTTAATGGTTTAATTCAAAGAGAAAATAAAAAGATAAGCCCCTTTTGTTTTCATTTATTCAATTCAAATGATCAAATGTTCCTAATAATTGCCTTCTCAATTCCTATCTTTCAATCTTTAGATAACATTGCACTTACTACTTCTATGGAATACCTAGCAGCGATTTTAAGACATGTTATGTGTGAAAAAAAATTATCTCTCTCTGAGGCTGAAGTTGAGGCATTCAATGATATTAAGCGATTATCCCCAATACAGGTTCAGAAACGAGAAATTATTCCATATAAGGATTTTGCTGAAAAAATTGAGATACAACTTAAAATGAAAGTCCGAATGGGTATTCCTATCCATCCTGTTTCTACAATCTATGAAGATTTCAAGAAAGAAAGGATTGAGTTCTTTGAAGAATTAGGAGTTGCAAAACGAGCTCTGGTAAGCATTCAATCAAATCTTAAAGAGTATTCCCAAAAAATTGCTAAGCGTTATCGAATTAATGTTGTCCCCTTCTTATTCCAAACCTCTTTAGAGAATCGATTTAACCCTATTATTCTCCCAATAGTCACTATGACGTCATCTAGTCAATCTAGTGAACTTTTTTCTCTCCTAATGATTAATAAAGAAGTAATTAAACGAATTACTCCAAAGGATCTTGAGATTCTAATTGCTCATGAGATAATTTTTGATCTTTTGAAAGGAAAATTTTCACGAGGTATTGTCGAAAGAGAAATATTTCTTATCCTATCGGAAGAAAATAAAAATAACCCTGAATTTCTCGTTGAAAAGGAAATGAGTAAGTTCTATGATTTAAATGAAATTAAGGAGTCACAGTCAAAAATTAAGAGTGTTGTTAAAGTTTTACTTGCTGAGGAGACTTCTATAATGGAGTTAGAATAGTAAACCTGGTGATTTTGATAAATTTGAAGGATAGACATAGAATTAGTAATTTACATAACTCGATATTACATATTACTTGGCCTGAGACACTCATTGGAGGAATTTCATTTAATGGGATGCATTAGTTCTAGAAAACTTCTTTGATAAAAGACTAAACAGAAATGAGGAGTTTTTTTACAATGGAATACACAACCTAGTATTCCATGAAGAACTATAAAATAGATAAATTGAGTGAAATTTATTTTTAAAGAATAAGAGACTTTGCTCACTTGACCTGTATAGATCACAAAAAATATAGTTAGGTTAAAAAAAAATACAATTGAACCTTAAATCGATGATTGAACATATTTAATAACGTAAACAGGTTGATACATCAAATGAGAAAAATATTCGCCCTATTGTTGATAATTCTGTTTCTGATTTCCATTCCAACACAAATAAATGGTTTAAACCATGATTTACGGGCCGAAGCCATTCCTCACTCCCTTCAGGAGTCTTCTAATCTCCTAGAAGTCAATTTATTACATCTAGAGGTTAAAAAAGGAAACACCTATGTTAAATTAGAAGATTTAATTGAAGAATCGCAAAAAGTAGAAGAAAAAGATCCTAATCCTAAGATTGCTAATGGATCTTCTGTCCGAGTCCAGGTAACCTATTCCCTTCCAATCGGAAGATCAGAGTCATTAGTTATTCGAAAATTTTCAGTTGATATTTATAAAGATATCACTGGAGAAGCAGATCAACTGAACAAAAGCTATACAGGGATTAGTAATTTTAGGTACTTAGATCCAGCAGAAATAATACTTCCTCCAAATTCTACTAGGTCAGATATTGTAGAAATACCAGCTTTAACCCTAGTAGAAATTGGTACATATAAATTTGTTTTTAGAGTAGAATTCCACATTTATAATGGTGATGAGTTACCTAAATCAAGTTTTTACCCTGAAAATTATACTTTTGACCTTGTAAAAGGATATGCCTCCCCTCCATATATAATTTTATACGTTTTCTACTTTGTAAGTATATTATTCATTGGTGTCATTGTTATAGGGATTTATGGTGACCGTAAATATAGAGAAGATCTCTAATTATAAGCTACTCTTGGACCTCTAGATTTAAAACCAAATCAGGTGATTTTTGAAGTTCTTGAGTATAATCAGTTATCTTTACATCGGTTAATATAATGCTAGAAAAACCACTATCCTTAGCTATAAATTGAATTATAGCAAGAGTTCCTTGAGAAATAGTTTCGTGAACAATTTGGTTTTGATTATAATCCTTTAATGGAACTATTGATTGTATCTTTCCAGTAATTTTTATCCGATATTGAAGCCGAATAAATTGATTTAAAGTAGTTTTTAAAACTAAAGCGGCTTTAAATAATTGATTTTTTCGAATTAATGTTGGGCCCCTAACCATCACTCTGATATTCTTCCAAGAGATTTCTGTATTTGATATACGTTGTGGACTAGGGGGTAATGCAGGAAATAAGGCTAATTGTGAAATAATTTCTCTTTTTACTTCTTGAAAATCGAAGATAGGATCCATCTGATAGTCAACAGCATAGTAATCTCTTCCCAAATCATCAACACGAAATATTTTGAAACCAGATTTTGTAGATGATATTGCAGTTGGATCCAATACTAATCCAAATGCTTTTGGATGCATTCTTTGGTAGAGGAGTTGGGTTTTGCTATCTGTTCCAGAAAAAAAAAGGCCCAAACCTGGATGTGTATGCGCCCATCCAATAATGACTTCTCCTTGTTCAAATTTACTTGGTGGTATTAGAGAGAATACTTTTTCATAGTCAGTTATATCTACAAATACAGAAGTGCCAGATCCAATTGGGATAATATCCGTGACTCTCATTAATTCATTATCTATTTTACCTAAAACAAGTCCGATACATTCTTTCCAATTAGATCGGTCATGAGGTGGTGCATTTTCCAGTGCAAATTGCAAAAATCTTTTATAGACTGTATCTGGGATTATTATCATATATTCATCTCAAAGGTCTTAAAATCTTAATTGCATGAACGAGAATACCGGAATAGACAAGATCCCGAAAGACTGGACGCATGATATGCTTTCTTGGATCAATTATAAAGTTCCTACGAGTTAATTCAAAGCATTCTTGAAGAATTAAATTAGGGTTTTCTTGGATTTCATAAACTGTATCTTCAACCTGTCCCCAGTTAGGGATGAAGCATATAAGATGACCTCCTCCTTTTAGAGCAAGTTCTACAGATTTAATTGCTTCGTAAGGAGTAGAAAAATCAAGGAAAAAAGCGTCTAGATCCTTTAATTCTATTGAAGTTCGAATATCTTGAATAGTAAAAGAAACATATTTTCTAAATCCAGTCATTTCAAGATTCTTTTTTGCATTTTCTTGGTGTTCTTCATTAATATCAAATGAATAGATATGACCACTTGGAGCAACTAAACTTGCTAGAATAAGTGTTAAAGCGCCCGAACCTGTTCCTGCTTCCCCAACAACCATTCCATTAGTTATACCAGCTATATTACAAGCAATTGCTGAATCATCTTCATACATAATTTGTGTTTTTAATTTAAATTTGCGAAGGAAATCTCTAGGTGTTGGTTTTAAAATTACAAATTGGCCTTTAAGATTTGGAATAATTTCTCCATATTTATGCCCAATAATATCATTATGAAGTATTTTTCCCCTATGTGTTGAAAATTCTGAGTCTTTTTTAAGGAATAGAATCCACGATTTTACATATCGTGTTGAAAAATCGGCAATTTTAACTGGATCTCCTTCCTTGAGCATTTTTTAGACTTCCTTTTTCATAAAAATCTCTCTGGAGGGTGTTTAAAATTAATATTACGTATGAACATAATTAATCCATTTTGATTATTGCTTAAGTCTTTTTTTACTTTTACAACTCAAAAATTCCCTAATAAGTGTAAATAAAATCATTGAATACTATTGATAAAATCATTATTTAAGATCCATTTTTTAATCCAAAGAAATGCATTTGATGATCGAATTCTTTAGGGGAATCAACACTTCGTTTATTGAATCCTCTACGTCTTTTATTCTCCATGGAGTCAATAATTATCCCAACTTGATGTTTACTGAGTGACGAAGATGAAAATCGAATATAACAAATAAAGTCTTTTTTCTAGGATCAGCAATTACATAAATGTCTAAAAGAATACAGATATCCTCTAAATACTCAATGTTTTTATTATTAACAGCCCTATAAATACGAAATGAAGTCATTGTTGTTATCCCTGAAACTCTTTTGTTTATATTTATCATCCTTTCCACTTTTAGATCATTTCTGTCTTTGAGAATAACCTGTAAATGGCTCCCATTACTGTACTATCCAAAATAATTGACAAGTTATTTCCAATTTAACAAGAACTATTTTTTATTAATAAAAATCAAACCAGAAAAACTTCCATGTAAGAATAAGCTAAGACCTTATTACTCCAGTATTTTTTGCAAGATTCAATGCTGCACTTTCTGTTAATCCAGAGGTACCTAGGATAGTATACATTGAATTTATTTTATGTGCTTTAGTTAATGCCTGTACAATTGCCTCTGGAGGGATTTCTTCTTCTAAGTCATCGATACTTGTTGGACATCCAGCATTTTCTAATAATTCTTTTATACGATAATCATCTTGTCCTTGAAGTCTTGCAATCATGATGGCTCCAAGAGCGATTCGTTCTCCATGAAGAATATTTGAATTAGGAATTTCAGCATCAAGTGCTGCAGAAAACATATGCTCTGATCCGTATCCAACTCGGATATCATTTGATGTGCCCATTAAGACTCCAGCAATGAGTAATGCTTTTAAGACTACTTTGACTGCATGGTTTAAATCTTTTAATACCTCAGAGACTTGATTTCGTAATAAGCTTTCTGAATTTTCTAATACTCCACCAACAAAACGAGAAAATCTTTCTGATTTGATTCTCCAAGCATGTCTCCAATCCCAAATTGCTGTTATCTTTCCTACGGTATCTCCAACCCCAGCAATTAAATATCTTGTTAAATTGGGGTGTAGAAGGATTTTATTGATATCAGCAATAACAGCTAATGGCGGACGACATTCACCGATATAAGTTTCAGTGGGATTTTTCAAAAAAATATAGGGAGAAGCAATTCCATCATGAGGAGTTGATGTAGGAACTGAAATCATCTCTTGTTTTTTCGATCCACCTAATAAACAATATTTTGTAACATCAATTACTTTGCCTCCTCCTACCCCAATAAGCACATTTGGATTATAAGAAAAACTTTGTTCTTTAACTGCAATTGCAGATTCTAAACTGGAGTCCTCGACAAGGATGAGTTCTGAATCTATATCATTTCTTGTCAAAATATCGTAAACCTCTTCCCCTGCTATTTTTCGAGTTTTTGGTCCAGTGAAAATAACCACTTTCGGTGGTATCCGTAAATTTTTCACGACCGATGGGATTTTCTCTAAAATTGATTCCCCAATAATAATCGATCTTGGTACAACTGATTCAAGAATCTCTGATCTAGGCATTTTGTTGTAGTCCTTTTACTTACGCCCATTTGAGAACAATCCAAAAAAATTTATAAATACTGTGTGTTTATAACAACATGCGGGAATTTTTATAAGAAAAAGTTCATCTTGCATAATAGTTTTAATTATGTTTTGTAAGATTTTGTTATTATTTCTTTATTACTTATGAGAGTATTAGCCTTTAATTGCATATTAATATAATTCAAATTATAAAATAGACAACACAAATTAAACTTTTATTCATGAATATAAGATTATAATCATTCCTAAGAGCGATTAGAAAAAGCTAACTCAAGATTTTACAACAAAATTTAATCTGTGGGAATTGGAACAAAACAATTGATAATTTGATTCAATATAAATCCCTATTTTCATTAAAAATAAAATAAAATCTAATTATTATCGAGGTTTAACTATGACTGAAGAAAAGGGAAAACGCTATAGTCGAGAAACAGCTATAGAAGAACTTAAAGCTGATCTTATAAGTGAATTACCACCTAATGCACAAGTATCTAAAGTTGTGTTCGAAGGACCTTTTGTTGTATTATATTCATTAAATCCAACTGTTTTGATGGAAAATGGTGATATAGTTAAGGGATTAGCTAAATCTTTAAGAAAAAGGATAGTTATTAGATCTGATGTCTCTGTAAGACGTGCTAAAGATGAAGCGCAGGCTAGGATTCTTGAAATTGTTCCTGATACTGCTGAAATCACTAATACCATTTTCGATGATGAACTTGGGGAAGTAATTATCGAGGCTAAGAAACCTGGTGCAGTAATCGGTAGAAATGGAGCTACACTTCGTGAAATTGCCCGTGAAATTTCATGGCGTCCTCGTGTAGTCCGATCTCCTCCAATTCAGTCTCAATTAATTAATTCGATTAGGTATACCTTAACTGCTGAATCTGAACTTAGAAAACGGGCTTTATTAAACATTGGACTACGAATTCATCGTCCTCGAGTAAAAGAAGACGATTTTATCCGTCTAACGGGTCTTGGAGGGTTTTCAGAGGTTGGAAGATCTTGTTTCCTATTGGAAACTGCTGAATCGAAAATTCTCATTGATGCTGGAATGAATGTCGGTTCTAGGGAGCCAAATCAAATGTTTCCTCATTTCAATAGTCCAGAATTTGATATCGCCGACTTAGATGCTGTTATTGTGACCCATGCACATTTGGATCATAGTGGTTCAATTCCTTTTCTGTATAAATGGGGATATCGTGGGCCAGTTTATTCGAATGACGCCACCTTATCATTAATGACACTACTTCAAAAGGATTTTATAGAGGTAGCTGCTCGTGAAGGCAAAATAACCCCCTATAGCACAGGGGACATCAAAAATATGATCCTTCATACAATAACTCGTCGTTTTGGAGAAGTTACAGACTTAAGTAATGACATCCGTTTAACAATGACCCCAGCTGGTCATATATTAGGTTCATCTATTATGCATATGCATATTGGGGATGGAAAATACAATCTAGCTGTTATGAATGATTTTAAAGCTAGAAGAAGTCGTAATAGTTTACTTGACAAAGCAAATAGTCGTTTTCCCCGTCTTGAAGCGATTATTATGGAATCAACATATGGTGGACCAAGAGATGCAATGCCAAGAAGAGATGATGCTGAAATCCAACTTGTTAAAATTATCAATCAGACTGCTAAACGAGGTGGAAAAGTCCTTATTCCAACTTTAGCTGTAGGTAGAGCTCAAGAATTAATGATTGTTCTTACAAATGCGTATCAAAAGAACCAAATGGTAGAAGTTCCAGTATATCTGGATTCATTAATTGCAGAAGCGGCAGCTATCCATTCCTGTCACCCTGAGTACTTATCACAATTTCTTCAAGATCAAATTTTCAATGAAGGAAAAAATCCTTTCCTTAGTGAAATTTTCATACGGTTAGATAAGCAAAATGAACGAGAACCGTTAAGTAAAGGAAAATCAGCTGTGATTATGGCAACCTCTGGTATGCTAACTGGTGGTACCTCTGTTGAATATTTCAGGAAATTAGCCCAAGATTCAAGGAATTCTCTTGTTTTTGTTTCCTATCAAGCTGAAGGTACTCTAGGAAATAGGATCTCATCAGGGGTGAAGGAAATCAGAAGTTATGAAGATGGTAAAGCAAAACTTCTAAGAGTTAATATGGATATTCATCAGATTGATGGCTTTACAGGTCATTCTGATCGTGGTGAAATTATGAATTTTTTCCGGGAGTTATCACCCAAACCAGAAAGAGTTGTTCTTGTTCATGGACAACGAAATAAATCTCAATCTCTTGCTCAAGCAATATCAAAACGTTATCATGCGAAAATAGACATACCTATGAATTTAGAAACAATTCGTTTTGCCTAGACCCTCTTCTGGAGATTTTCAATTGGTTTTACTAAAAGAAATCCGCTCAAAAGAAAAAAAAAATATTTTTTCTAAAGTTTTCGCCCCTGGGATACCTAACAATCTTTTAAAGAAAAAAATTCAATTTATTTCAAATTCTGAAGATGGAATTAATAGTTTTCTTTATGATCCTGAACAACGTTTACAATTTTTCCTTTATGAAGGTAAATACCTTCCCAGTATACAATTTATTAGAAGTAATCCGTCAATTAAAATTCCTAAAGTTAAAGTGGATCAAGGTGCAGTTCCTTATATCTTAAATGGTGCAGATATTTATACCCAAGGTATTGTTTCTATTCTTGAAGAGTTTAATGAAAATGAAATCGTTATAATTGTTAACCCTCAAGATTCTATACTCGCTTTGGGAAAAGCAATTTTGAATTCTACTGAGTTACTCACTTCAAGGATTAAGGGGATTTTAAATATCCACTATTTAGGCGATCGTATCTGGAATGTGAAAAATGATAGTTAAAACGAAATAAATGTAATCATCGTATGAAACTTAGTGGAAAAAAAAATAAATCAAAAAAATTAGATCGATAATTCAGTAGATTTTTCAATTTATCATAGATTATTGGACGATTTAGTATGACAGAATATAAAGTTGATCCAAATATGAAGTATTTGGCAGAACATGATTGGGCCAAGGTTGAAGGCGACTTGGTTCTGGTTGGGGTCACAGATTATGCCCAAAAAACTTTAAAAGATGTAGTTTATGTAGAATTACCTAATATTGGAGATAATTTTGATTTCAAAGGAATTTTTGGTTCAATTGAGAGTGTAAAAGCCGTTTCCGATCTTTTTTGTCCCGTAGCTGGTGAGGTTGTTGCTATAAATGAAATTCTAGCATCTGAACCAGAGAGAGTTAATAATGACCCTTATGGAACTTGGTTAATAAAAATAAATCCATCTAATCTTGAAATGGATTGGGATCGATTGCTTACTCCAGAAGCGTATTCTAACTTATTAGATTAATCAATTTTAATCTCTATTTTTATATAGATGAAAAACTGTGGAAAAACAAGAATCTACACTATATTTTATTGGAATGGGTTTAAGAGGATTTTACACCTGTTCGTTGGAATGTCTTGATATCCTCCAAAAAGCCGATATAATCTACATTGAGAAATATACCAACTTTATTTTAGAGGAACTCCCTCCTTTAATGCAAAAAATGAGTTTTAAATTTAAATTTGTCACTAGAGAAGAACTTGAAGAAAAAGATTCTATATTTTTAGAAAAAAATAGAAATAAAACCATTGCTTTATTGATACCTGGTGACCCTTTTATTGCTACTACCCATATTTCATTAAGAATTACAGCTAAGAAGAAGGGTTTTAAATGTCAGGTTGTACATAATACATCAATTGTATCTGCCGCTGCATCGGCATCTGGGTTATCAGGATATAAGTTTGGAAAGACAGTAACCTTTCCTTTTTCTGAAAATTATAGTGACATCCCCTACGAAATTATCAAGGCAAATAAGCTTATAAATGCTCATACCCTTGTTCTTTTAGATATTGACCCTTTTTCTAATCGTTTTTTAGCAATTAATGAAGCAATAGATCAATTATTAGAAATTGAACGTAAGAAAAGTGAAAATGTCTTCATTAATGAGAGTAAAGTTATTGGAATAGCTCAATTAGGTCATAAATATGAATTTATACACGCTGGAACGGTACTTAAAATAAAAAAGATTCATTGGAGAGAAATTGGTCCACCTCAAGCCCTTATTGTTTGTGCTGAAAACCTCCATTTTACCGAAGAAGAATCTTTGAAAGAATTATGGGGTATAGAAAATTAGGGTAATAATCAAGAAAGGGATGAATATTTGACAAAATTATTAATAAATTGTTTTTATCGAGCTGAAAACCAATGAAATCTACTGAAAATTCTACAGATAGTTTTCAAGCATTATTAAAAGAATTTTTAAAAATAGCTTTTTTATTGACTGTAGGAAAGGGAGGTTTTAGCGTTGAGGATTATTCAAAAGCCCTTATGCGAACAAATGAAGAGTCAATAAGTCTTCTAAAAGTTTTAAAGAGCATTTACATGGTAAATACTGTCAAAAATGATCCACAACACTATTTAATCACTGAAGGAGGAAGGAAAAATTTGAATCTAATATTGACCGGAGGTGTGTTTGATATTTTGCACCTAGGTCATATTAAAACGTTAGAAGAAGCAGCAAAAGAAGGAGATCTTTTATTGGTAGTTGTGGCTTCCGATGAAACTGTTGAAAGAAGTAAAGGTAGGTTACCGTTAAATAACCAAGAGAATCGTATGGAACTTTTGAAACAACTCAAAATTGTAGATTTAGTTGAAAAGGGGACCTCTGATCCCACTAAATTCATGGATATAGTTATAAAATATAAACCTGATGTGATTGCTTTAGGTTATGATCAATCTTTAACCGAAGATAAATTGCAGGAGTTTTTAGCTGATAAAGGCCTCGAAGGGATCGAAATAATTCGGTTGGGATCATTTATTCCTAATGAAAAGAGTTCAATTAAGATAAAAAATCTTGATGAGCATTCATTTGAATAATCATTATTTAACGATGATTTCTAATTCCTCACCGTCTTGAATTCGATAAGTTTTCTTAATACTTACTTCTGCAATTAATTCTACTTGATTATTATGATGTGTACGATCTGGTCGGATGATTGCTGAATCAATTTTTTCATTACCTATAATAAGATAGGTAGGCCAGACAAAAACTTTACCAAATCTTCTATTCTCCTTCTGAAATTCAGGAATAAATTTAGTTGGACTTCTAATAAGTTGCTCGAAATCACGTATACTCTTCTCTTCAAGAAGTTGCAAATTTAAGGTTCCTGGAAAAGGAGTATAACCTAACATCACAGCGAACTGTTGTTTGTAACCTTCTTGACTCATATAGTAGGCCCCTTCTCCCATACCTTTGATCACTTTTCCTCTTAAAGTTATTTTTTCCTCAGCTTCACGACCTTCAACATTTAAAATCATCCAAAGATCTTTGAATATCCTTTCTAGAAGTGCATTTCCCTCTGGGGTAATTTTAATTTGATTTCCTCTCTGTAAATATTGTCTAACAATTAAATTCGCATTTTCCATTCGATTAAGTTTACGTGACGCACTTTGTTGAGATATCCCCATGATTTTTCCAAGTTCACTTGTCGTACAAGAGATAGGACGCCTAATCCCTCCCATTTTGCCAATATGAATAAGTAAGCCAATCAAATCTGCATTATCAACATAATCTTTCAAGAATGATCACCTTAAAACAAATAACTCTTGAAGATTTGGCATAAAAATCCCTTTCTAAGGATTTATTTATATTATTAAATAGAGAATTCTTCATTAATAAAATAGGACATGAGTACATGATTTAGTTTGTGGTTGATTCTTAGTTCAGTATTGAGGCCTTCCCTTTTATTTTTAATTGGAGGGATAAAGTCAGAAGAAAACGCTTATGAAGACATTCAGCCTCACATAGAATATGATCTATTTTCCTTCTACCACTTTCATTATAATAGATCTTAAATTTGACAATTTTAAATTGTATTAGATGGGCGTGTAGCTCAGCAAGGTAGAGCGACGGGCTCTTAACCCGTTGGTCAGTCGGTAATTTGTCATTACTCACCCAAATGGGGGTTCAAGTCCCTCTACGCCCGTTTAATTTCCCTTAAGGGGTGATTTAAAGAGGCATTAAGCAGTGACTAATGATCGATGGAATATTGGCGTCGGAGTCCCAATAGAAAATGCTGAATCTGCTCGAATTCGATTGTTAAAGGCCAATAGATTAGTTTCAGGAATTAAACCATTTAGAAAGGATAATCTTGTATTTTTTCCGATTACTGATGCAATGGATATTAAAGAGGTAATCCGAAGCCCAGATGTGATTGTAGGAACCTATCAATTTAGAAATCGGTCTAGAAAAATACCTCTAGATGATCTAATAAAAACTAATCATCCAAATCTAGTTAACAATGATATATCATTAAAATATGACCAGATTGGAGAATTAATCGTACTTAAATTGGATCCTACAAAAACTGAGATTAAATTAAGAAAATTTATAGGGGAATTAATTTTAAGTTATTATCCAACAGTTCAGACTGTACTAAACAAAATTGATAGCATCGAAGGACAAAATAGACTCTATCCTATTGAAATTCTTGCTGGTAAAACTCAAACTACGACTTGGCATCGTGAATATGGCTTGCGTATCTTTTGTGATTTAGAAAATGCTTATTTCAACCCTCGATTAGCAGAAGAACATTATCGTGTAGGTAAATCCGTATTTGATGGAGACTTAATTCTTGATATGTTTACTGGAGTAGGATCTTTTGCTCTTCATTGTGCAGCAAACTCATTTTGTAACGTAATCTCGGTTGATATAAATAAACACGCAATAGAGTCACTTAAAAAAAGTATTTCTAAAAACAAATTAAAAGGAAAAATAAATCCCGTTATAAGTGACTCAACTCTTTTTTTAAACAAAAAACAATCTTTTAATAGAATAATAATTAATTTTCCCCAAAATTCATGGGAATACGTCTTACTAGCAAGTAAATTTTTAAAGAAGGGTGGGATTATCACTTTTTATCAATTCATGTCAAAAAAAGATTTACCAGAAGCTGGAATCCCATATATATTAGAAAGAACATTGAAAGGTCTTAAATCATATAAGGTAATATACCATAAAATAGGAAGAGAAATTTCTCCGTCTAAGATTCAATTGAATTTTGATATTCAAATTCTTTAATAAAAAGTAGAGTAGATACGATGATTGACTTTACTGAACAGAAAGAACGGTTGATTGAGTATTATTGTCAAATGGGTTATGTAAAGGATCAAAGTTCAATTGAGGCTTTTCGTTGTGTTCCTCGTGAGAATTTTGTTCCACCTAATCAGATTTCGTTAGCTTACATTGATCGACCACTAAGTTTAATGAATACTGGTCAGACAATTTCTGCTCCACATATGACAGTCATGATATTAGATTATTTAGAATTAAAAGCAGGATTGAAAATTCTTGAAGTAGGAGCTGGTTCAGGATATCAAGCAGCGTTAATTGCATCAGCAATATGCTCTGATCCATTAAATAAGGGGCATGTATATACCGTTGAAATTGTTCCTGAATTAATAAAATTTGCACAAAATAATTTGAAGAAATCTGGGTTAAATGAAGACGTTACAGTTATCAGTGGGGATGGAACCTTGGGTTATCCTGAACAAGCTCCTTATGATCGCATAATCCTCACCGCAGCTGGACCTCAGGTGCCTCCACCTCTAATGGAACAACTAAAAATTGGAGGAATATTGGTCATTCCCCTAGGACGTCCTGGATTATGGCAACAAATGACAAGGATTCGAAAATTAGATGAGAACAAAATAAAAGAAGAATTGCTTTCTTCTGTAGCTTTTGTTCCTCTACGAGGAAAATATGGATATTAATAATTAAAAAAAACTATCCAAGGCACGTTGATTTCTTTTACGTGAAATCTGTTTTTGTTGTTTTTCCATTGCAGATAGTCGTCGATTGATACGAGTTGCATCAAATCCTCGTTCTTTAATGAGAAAATCACTGATTTTTGAAAAGTCTGGACTTTTAAAAGAAATATCAATAACAGGATTAATTATAGGCTTTCTAAAATATTCTATTAATATTTCAGGTTCATAAGGGAATGCTTCTTTCATATCATAATTTAATTTTATGTGATCTAAAGTATTTTCAACAGTTTTATATTTTTGAAGTATTTTAAGCGCGGTTTTTGGACCAATTCCCTTTACTCCAGGGTTATAATCAGTACCTATTAATAGAGCTAGTAAAATTAATTGATCTTGTGTTTCTAAATTTAGATCTTTTAACAAATTAGGCAATTTAATTTCTTCAATCGGCAAATCAGGAGGAACGGATTGATCAGTGATCCTTCTCCTTCGTGTAACGATCAGGTTTCTTATAACGGTCTCACATCCAAAAAGAAATGTGTCATAATCTTGGGATGCCATTGCATTAATAATGCCTCTTTTGACCATATATGCACCCTGTGCTTCAGCTTCTTCTTCTGCTAAAATATAAGGAATGCCAAAACCTTCCAATAAAGTCATTGTGTCTTTAACTATTTGAGGAGTAATTTTTGTTGTCAATGGGGCATATTTTAATGCTTCTTCTTTTAATCCAAGCTCAATCGCTTCTAAATGTTTAATTTCTGCCCGTTTTTTCTTTTCTTTTCGAATTGCCACCTCTTCTTGTTTAAATTTTGGAGGTTTTCCATCGAATACAAACACAGGAGAGATTTGATAAGTTAAGAGGTCTGTAAGACGGTAGAACAGTCCTTGAAGATGGCTTGTTACATTACCTTTTGAGTCTGTTAAATGACCACCCCAGGATTCAGTATGTCTAATTGAAGAGAGAAGTGCGTATAAAAGGTTGTATGCGTCAAATCCAACCTTTTTACCAGTTAGTGCTTCTTTTGAAATTTCTACCCGACAACTTGAGATAAGGACTCCAATTTGCGTTCCCATTAGGCTACTTCCTATTATCTAAAAAATCAGTATCATTATGAAATCATTTATTGAACTGTGTGTGTTTTTTAATTCTATTAAGGAATTTAATGAAAGCTTTTCGTTAATAGAATAGATGCTAATCATATATAAAAGTGCAGGGAAGAAGAAAATATATCTTCTAAATGAAGATTCGTTGTATAATTTAGCATCCTGCTATGATTATTTGAATGATATAAGTGTTAAATTATATATAACCAATAACTTATCTATTGTTACCAAAAAATAGGGCCGGTGGTCTAGCTCGGTTATGACAATTGCCTTACACGCAATGGGTCGCCAGTTCAAATCTGGTCCGGCCCACTAGTATACAATTAAACTCAAAAATGGTTTTTTAGAAGGATAGGAGAAAATTTACTATCTAACCAAAATGCTTTAGAAAAGATCTGATAATAAAATAATAAATAGAAAACTTGAGAAAAATATTGTTATTCAAGTTGTTGTTGTTAAAGAAGACACATAAATATTGCGGGGGTTTCCCAGCCAGGTCAAAGGAGCTGGACTTAGGATCCAGTCGCATAGGCGTTCGTGAGTTCAAATCTCACCTCCCGCACCATTTTTAATTTAGAGCGTTATTTTCCGATTAATATTATATTAAATACATCCTAAAAAGGAAAAACTAAAATGAATTATATTGAAGACATTTTTTCTGAAATTCGTGAGAAATTAGAGAAGGATAATGAGATTCGTGAGGAAATTCTAAAAATTTCTAGAAAATCAATACGTACTTCCTCAGTTATTATTCGTCATCTCCACAGGAGAGAGATTGAAAAAGCTGAATTATTGATTCAAGAGAATAAAGAACTAATTTCCAATCTTAATGAGTTATCTGAGAAATTAGATCCCTCCCCCTTTGGTATATTACTTGGTGCTTATCAGGAATACGCTGAATCGATGTTTTTATACTCTTTTCTTAACCAAAAGCCTTTTCTGACTTATAAAGATTTAAACATACCATATTTAGCTTATTTACATGGAATTACAGATTATATTGGAGAATTAAGGAGAGTAATTCTTGACGCTCTCCGAAAGCAAAAAAGCATAGCATTTGCTTTAGAAACATTAGATTTTATGGATGACCTCTATTCCTTATTAATTACACTTGATTTTCCTGATGGACTAACTTACAACTTACGCAAGAAAACAGATTTTGTGCGTAATTTAACCGAAAAAACTCGTGGAGATGTTGTATTAGCATTAAATCGTGAGAATTTGGTAGAAACAATAAATGAACTACTTGAAGATTATCGAAAAAAAAATTGAAAGATTTTTTTAACTTCTATTTTTTTTTAGCATCCGATAGCTAAGTATTGGATTTCGTGCTGCTTTGACATCATCTATTAGTCCAACTGAAGTATTTTTCGGCGATTCTAAGATAATATCCCGTTTTCCAGAATAAGCGTAATCAGAAACTTTTTTTAATATCTCTTTGTAACCATCAAGCATTTCCTTTGGCTCTGTTTCAGTAGGCTCTATCATTAAAGCCTCAGGAATGATTAAAGGGAAATATATAGTGGGAGGATGATAACCATGATCGAGTAGAAATTTAGCTATATCATTTGCACAAATATCAGTTTCTTTCCCTAAAGTTCGGGCTGATAGAACAAATTCGTGCATACAAAAGGAATTTTCTCTATAGGGAACAGAAAATCCTCTTATCTTTTGAGTAATACTTTTCAGGTAATTAGCGTTAAGAACAGCCATTTCTGAAACAGATTGTAATCCCTCCTTACCTAATCTTAAAATGTAGGCATAAGCTCTAAGGATGATAGAAAAATTACCAAAATAGCTACGTACTTTACCAATTGAATAAGGATGATCATATTGGAAAAAATATTCATCCTTCTCTGGACTATAATCAACTGTAGGAACTGGTAAATAATGTTTTAAACGTTCAACTACTCCCACTGGTCCCGCTCCTGGCCCACCTCCTCCATGAGGTGTTGCAAAGGTTTTATGAAGGTTAAAATGAACAATATCAAACCCCATATCTCCTGGTCTTACCTTCCCCATGATCGCATTGAAATTGGCACCATCGTAATATGCTAATCCATCCACTTCATGTATTATATCAATAATCTCTTTTATGTTGGACTCAAAAACTCCTAGAGTATTTGGGTTGGTTAACATCATACCAGCTGTCTGATCTGACACTGCCGATTGTAAAGCTTCTAAATCAACACAGCCTTTTTCGTTTGAAGGGATAACAACCGTTTTAAATCCACACATGGTGGCTGTAGCAGGATTTGTGCCGTGAGCGCTATCAGGAACTATTATTTCAAGCTTTTTAGATAGATTCTTTTTAATCTCATGATATTTACGAATAATCATAACTCCAGTATATTCTCCATGAGCTCCTGCAGCTGGTTGTAGAGTTACTTTATTCATCCCAGAAAGCTCTGCTAACCATTTTGATAGTTCATAGATAATTTGGAGACATCCTTGGATGCTATTTTGATCTTGATAAGGATGGATGTTTTGAACCTCCGGATAAGAGGTAACTAAATCACAAATTTTAGGATTATACTTCATTGTGCAACTACCCAAAGGATAAAATCCAGAATCAACCCCATAATTCATTTGAGAAAGTCTAGTATAATGTCGTACAACATCCAGTTCACTCAATTCAGGGAGTTCTAATGGTTTATTTCTAATAAGGTCTGTAGGGATTGTTTGAATGACTTGGTCAAAAATTTCATTTTCTTCCTCCGAAAGATCAGTTTCAAGGAATCCAATACGTCCTTGTTTTGATTTCTCAAAAATAAGTTCCTTTTCCCAAGTAGTTTGGCGATACATTCAGGCACCTCTAGTAATATTTTGAAAGTTATTCAATTGTGATATAAAATGTTGAATATCAAATAATTGTGTCATTTCAGTTGCAGAAGATAAATAAGATGTTCCAAGATTTGGATAAAACTTTTTGAGTGAATATCCTAGATAAATGTCGTTTTTAAACATATGATTTTCAAAATCTGTTTGTAAATTTTCATTATTAAGTTGGAAAACAAATTCTCGAAAGTGAGGATTTGAAAAAACAGGCACACTAAGAATTTTTATCTTTTTCATTTGTTGAATCAAATAATTTGTTTTTGATATATTTATCCTCGCAAGCTGTTTTAAACCGTTCATTCCAATAGTACTAAGATAAACTGCCGATGCTAAGGCACAAAGAGCATTATTAGTACAAATATTTGATGTTGCCTTTTCTCTACGAATATGTTGCTCTCTGGTTTGCAAAGTCATAATAAATGCTCGTTTCTCTGATTTTTTTTCAGTAGTCAACCCAATAATTCGGCCTGGCATTGTTCTTGATAATTTTATATCATTTTTCACAGCAAAAAGCCCAAGTAAAGGTCCACCAAAGTTCATTGGTAATCCCAAAGATTGTCCTTCTCCAATTGCGATATCTGCTTCATATTCTCCAGGGGATTTTAAAATTCCTAGTGAGATTGGATCTATTCCTACAACAAAAAGAGCATCGTTTTGATGAACAATTTTACTGATTTCATTAATTTTTGTCTCTATCACGCCAAAGAAATTAGGATGTTCAGTATATACACCTGAAATTTTTCCTTTATACATTTTTAAAAGCTCTTCTAGAGCAGAAATATCTGTAGCCCCTGTATTTGAATTAAATGGATATTTAATAACAGAAATGTTTGCTCCAGAAGCATAGGTTTCAAGAGTCTGATATCGCTCAGGTTGAATTGCAGAAGGAACAAGAAAAACATTCTTTCCATTTGTTCTTGTACACATTAAGGCAGCTTCCCCTAATGCTGTAGCCATGTCATACATCGATGAATTTACAAAATCCAGTTGGGTTAATTCAGCAATCATCGATTGATATTCCCACAGCCCTTGTAGCATACCTTGGGAAATTTCTGGAGCGTAAGGGGTATATGCTGTATAGAATTCTGATCTACTAAGTATAGCATTTATTATGGTTGGAATTGCTTGATAATAAATTCCTGCTCCTAGGAATGATGAGACTTTTGATACTTCTATATTTTTGGAAAGTATTTTTCGTATTCTATTGATGGTTTCTTGTTCGGAATGCATGTTAGGAAGATCAAGCTCTTTTGAAAACCTAATATTTATGGGGATATCTGAAAATAATTCTTCAATAGATGAGATACCGATTTCATCAAGCATACTCTTAATTTGAGCATCAGTTTGAGGTAGATATGGGTGAATGAATCGTTGAGTAAATGTCATAGACAATTTCACCATGAATTTATACAAGAAGATACAAATCCCAGTGAAGCTAGTTATTTTTAAAACTGTTCGGATTAAATAATAGGAACTTAGAGACTGTGGAGATGGAAAAATAGAAGTTTTTTAGCAATTTGAAAAATTTATTATTCTTCTAGAGCTTCAACTTTCTGAGAGCAAAAACAACAAAGGTAAATGCTGCTAATGGAATGATAAATATTAGTAATTCTATGAATGGAGGAGGATCAATTGTTCCTGTTGGAATGGGTCGTAAACTAGTGGTTGTTGTTGTGATTTTCTTTCCTCTAAAAGAGATTTCTATATTGCTTGATGATTTAATGCTTCCAGAGATGCCATTTTCAAAGTAAAATGTTACTTCAACCTCTGGTAGGACAAGTGTTTCAATATTATCTGAAGTGACATTATAAATAATAGTAAGTTGAAAATTATAACTAACAGATAAATTACCAATATGATAGAGGATTTCATCGGTTTCATTGTTAAATTCGGTTCCAGTTTTTGAACTATTTAAAAATTCAATTTGAGATGGTACTATAATTTTAAGAGATACATTGTAAAAATCTTCAAAATAAATATTAGTGACGGAAATACTTAAGTTGAATTGTTCAGTCTGATAAACAGTAATAGGGTCAGCAACTTGATAAACTATAAGAGGAGATGCATCAATCGATATTTTTTGACCATTTGTAACTGAATTAGCTAAGTTTATCATTCCTAAAATTATGAATAAAATGAAAATCCTCTTATATAATTGTTTCATTAAGTGTGTCACCTGTATTTTACTAAGGGGGAATCAATGTAACAATACAAAGCTTTTTGTGGTTGTAAAAGTATATATGCTGAAAAACACATCGATATTCCGGAAATATGTAACTACTTTAGTAAGTTTCGAGAAGTAATAAGATGGATCAATTCATTGTTTCTCCTTTGAAAAAATTAAAAAAGATGAGTTTATGAAGTAATTTTCCAATCCAGATTGAATAGGTTTGTTTCTAATATAGTGCTGTATTTTATTTTAATATGCTACAGCGGTTCCTTGTAAAGCAATCTTTGCAGCTGTTTTAAATAATTCTTCCACGTTGTTACCCTTTAGAGCGCTTGTTTCAAAATAAGGAGCGTTTAATTCTCTAGCAAGAAGTTCTCCTTCTTCTCTTGTAACTTCTCGTTTAAACACATCGTTTTTGTTACCAACAAGAATTATAGGTGTATTCTTAGCATATAATCGAAGTTCTCTAACCCAATGTTTAATATCAAAAAAGGAACCACGATTCTGAAGGTCGAAAACAATGATTGCTACACAAGCCCCATAATAGAAATCACCCCTTATACAACCAAATCGTTCTTGACCAGCTAAATCCCATAATACAAGTTTTATAGATCTGTTATTGAACAGGGTTTCATGAACTTCAATATTTAAGCCAACTGTTAGTTCATAAGTACCTGGAATTCTTTTTGTTCGAAGGTTTGAGCATAATGAAGTCTTACCAACCTTTCCATCACCGATCAAGATCAATTTACTAGCAATTACTTCTGTAGCCAGCTTCTTATCTCCAAGCAGTATATGAATGAATAAGTCTCAAATAAAAATTAAAGAAAACATGATATTAACATATTATGGGAGATAGAGTATTCCACAAGTTAACCCAATTGATAATAGAAAAATAATTTATTACTGAAATTAGATGAATAAATTGCTGAAATATATGTCATCACTTCAATTAGTCTTTTCCCACCCCCAAAATTCTTTTTGTGCAAGCCATTTTTTATTAGGATTTGGAAAATGTGAACGATTACATGGTCATAACTATATAGTGGAGGTCCGTCTTGAATACAAGAAAAATGTCCCTGCTGTAAATTTTTCAGAAATAAATCTACTGATAAGATCAAAAGTAAAAGTTCTTGATCAAAAAATTTTACTTGCTGGCTCTAATTCTGAAGTCTTAATTGAATCTGCATTAAATATTTCTAATTGGATTGTGACAACTGGTGAAAAAAGATATTCCTTTCCAAAGAAAGATGTTATAATATTAGAAGGATTTTCTGCAATCACTTCCGAAAATCTAGCTAAATATCTTCATCTAGAAATCTCTAAAGCAATCAATGAAATGTATCCTAATACTTTTAAATGGCTCAAAATTATTATCGAAGAAAATTATGGTAATAAAGCGTTATTTTCAGATAAAATCTTTCAAAAATAGTATGGGAGTCTAATCCCAACGGTTACCTGTCAATGCTAGATATGCAAGAATTATTATCCCAACAATAAGAAAAATCCCCAGAAGACTAATGACACCAATTATTATTAATGTTGTTATGAGTGACCAAATATCCAAATTGAATAATCCCCTTACTTTTCTTTTTTTTATTGTTCAGAATATCTTCTTTATTCATCAATCATTTTTGTTTAATCAAAATTCCACTATTTAAACCTAACTAGAAAGACATCCCATATTATATAAACCATTAACTGTTAGATAGGGGGCTCATCATATTTCTGCAAATCAGAGGTTATATAATCCCTTAACTTATCACATTCTCCTTGTTTAATAATATCTGGAGATTTGATTTCCTCTTTGAAATTCGTTGGTTCGATCCGAACAATCCAATTAGAATAACAATCTGTATTCACCAAGGATGGATTTTTAATAACTTTTTCATTTACTTCCTTTAGAATGCCTGAAAGGGGTAATCGAAGTTGCCCCATCCATTTATCACTCTCAACAGTTCCAAAAGCTCGTCCTTGTTGATATTCGTCATCTATCCGCCGTGTTCGAATATGATGAAGATGCCCTGCTTGCTTTTGCCCGAAATCATCAAATCCAATTTCAATTAAAGTATCTATTTTCTTAAACCAAATATGGCCTGGATCATTAGAGTAATAGTATCTATCTAAAGGGAAATAATAAGTAAACTTTTTAGTAGATATTTCTAAACGGGCATCATCCAAAAAAATCACCCAAATATTTCAATCGAATTATCTTCCAAAATGTGGTTAATAAGCTGTTCGATATTATCTTTTTTGGTTCCATTTGATGCATAAATATCAATCTGAATCATACCTTGTCGATGCCATGTTAAACGATGGAGTGAGGAACGAAATACTACTACACTAGGTGTATCTGCTAAGATCGTAAAATTTTTCCCACTCATAGACTTTTTCACTTGTTCCATGTTAAAAGGACTTTTAATTGAGAAATATACATACCATCGCCTAGGGTTAGATGTACAAGGACTGATAGAAAAGCTTAGAGCACCCATTCAATAAACCCATATTCAATTTTTAATTCGAGATTGTAAATTATCTTAAGAATCATACTCTTTCAAATAACGTTAATCTAAGTTAATTTTAAGGGAAATTTTCTTAGGTTTGAAAAGAAGTAGCTTCTAAAATCAGAAACGAAAAACTATAATTTGACTCTAAAATAAAAAAATGAAGGCATATTAGTCAGTAAGGGGAAAAATGCGTCATGAAAGCTGTTTGTTTATTATCTGGTGGGATCGATAGTCCTGTTGCTGTTCAGATAGCGATAAATCTTGGTTTCCAACCATATTTGTTACATTATCACAATTACCCCTTTCATTCTCTTGGTACTCTTGAAAAAGTTATTGAAATCTCAAATAAAATTGCTTTAAATAATCTAGACGAAAATATTAGTCTAATCATAATACCACACGGTAAATCCCAAGAAATTATACTTAATCAGCTTCATGACAAAGAAATAAGGCAAACTTGTCTTTTCTGTAGGATCCAAATGTTTAGAAAAGCTGAATATTATGCTAAAAAAGTTTCTGCTGATATTATAGTCACAGGTGAGATCTTGGGAGAACAGGCTAGTCAAACTCTTAGTAATCTCCCTTTAGTTAATGCTGAGATTGATATCCCTGTGGTTAGACCATTGATTGGATATAATAAAAAAGAAGTTGTGGAATTATCAAAGAAGTATGGATATTATCACGCTTCAATTCTTCCAGGAGGGTGTTGTAGTGTGAATCCTAGGTTTCCTGAAACTCAAGGTAATAAAAAAACTGTGGACACTATCTTTGAAAGAATAGTATTAAATTTAAACAATAGTATGAAGGAAGAATTATCTCAATTATTAGAATTTAGTTTACCTGGAGAAGCAAATCAAATTCTCGAATCGATTAGGGTCTAATCTCTTTTTCTGAATAAATTAGCTAATTTTTACCATCATATATTCTTCAAAGTCTACTAGGACTTTAACATACCCAATTAATGCTTCATCGAGCTGTAAGTCCCCTGTATCAACATGCAAAGTCTTTCTTTCGATCTTGTTTAATTTATTTTTTGATGCTATTATTAGAATGTTATTTATTCCAACAATTTGTAAGACATTAGGACTAATTTGTTGATTTCCTCTTCCTAAGATGAAACCCTGTCCTCCAATTGGTGTTAATAAGATTATAACTTCCCTCTCTTTATTTTTATTAAGTATTTCAAGTAACCCATATTCTGAAAGATCTTTTCCAAGGAAGGTTCCATTTATTACAGCATCAATTCCTAAAACTGTTTTATTAGTAGAGATATGAGATCCAAATGCTTTTGATACTTGTTTTATAGTTGATCCCGCCCCTAAAATATAAATAACATCTTGTTTTATTAAATTTTTCAATGTTTTAACTATTCCCTCAATATTTTCAAGCTCAGTATCTTCTATCTTTGTCATTAATTTTGTGGATTGCATAAGAGTTGGTACATAGGGAATAATTCCTAATCCATATAATTCTGTTTGAATAGAGTCCTTGCGAAATTTTTCTTCATTTAAATCTATTATTTCTGATTCCATAAAGTATACTTCATCCATAACGAATTTACGTAAAATTTCAGCTCCTTTTTCCGGACTTTGAGCAAAAACTCCTGAATGCATTTTTACTCCCGAAGGGATACCAAGAATTGGAGTTTGTGATTTTAAAGCTTGATGTAGGTCACGTGCAGTACCATCTCCTCCTACAAAAATTATGAGATCGACATTCAGAGAGACGAGTTTTTTTACACATAGTATCGTTTCTCTTGAAGTAGTTAAATCAGGGATAATTATCTCATCCAAAACGAAATATTTTATTACAAATTTGGTTTGTTGAAATGAATGGAAAATTTCTTCTCCCATTTTTCCTTTAGGAATAAAAAATTCAACATTTTTCACTTCAGGGAATTTGGAAAAATGACTAAGAAATCGACGTGTTCGATCTGCAGCTATTGGAATAGCACCTCTTTTTAGAGCTTCATTTTGGATTTCTATTGAATCAGTTCCCTTTAATCCCACTCTACCTCCAATTCCAGCAATAGGATTAACTATAAAACCAATCTTTTTCAATTCAGATGAATCCTTTGTTCTCAAATTATAGAAATATTAGATTTCATGAAATATTTTAAAAATACAGATCATTTTTATCTATAAAAATGGTATGTCTTAAAACCTTAATATTTTGAAATATGTAGGAAAATTTTACGTACTTCTATTTATCTGATCGAAGTTTGATTCAAATGAAAATCCTCATTACTGGAGCTAGTGGATTTATTGGTACCACCCTAATTCATCATTTAGTTACTGAAAAACCTGATTACAACATTTTTGGGGCAGTTAGAAAGACTTCTTACATCACTAAACTGGAGGAATTGGGAGTTAAACTAGAAAATTTTGATTTAAATGATTATACTACCTTTAAACGTGCTGTTCAAGACAAGGATGTTGTAGTTCATCTAGCAGCAAATTTTAACTTTTTAGCATCAGAGGAATCTTTATTCAAGGAGAATGTTGAGGCAACAAAGAAACTTGCTGAGACGTGTCTCTCGTTAAATACTAACCACTTTATATATTGTTCAAGTACAGAAGCCCTAGGAGTTGTCATTGATGGAACAGAGGAATCTGAATACCATCCTGATGAGGTATATGGCAAAAGCAAAATGGAAGCAGAAAAAATCCTTCTTCAAATGTATCATGAAAACAATTTTCCAGTTACGATAGTAAGGCCCAGTGGAGTTTTTGGTCCAGGAGAAAATTATGTATTTAAAGAAATAATTGATTCAATAGATCGGACCATTCTCAATAAATTTATTCCCACAAAAGCTATGAATAATGTTCAATTTACTTATGTCGATGATGTGGTTAGAGGACTTATCCGGATAATTCAAAATCCAAAGATAACTAAGGGACAAATATATCATTTGGTTTCTGATAATCCCCAAAGCTATCGACAAATTTTTTGTACAATAGCAGACAAAATTGGTCGTAGGCGTCCAATTTTTATACCGTATTTTCCATTAATATTTATAAAGCCTTTCTGGCCACTAATAGTGAAATTTTATCGAAAGAAAGGATTTGGATATCCATATGTTCCTAATGGTCTCTATAAATTGCAAACAAATCGAAATTATTTAAATTTAAAAGCAAAAAGAGATATTGGTTTCCACCCAAAGGTCACTTTTGAAGAAGGAGTTGAAAGAACAATAAACTGGATGAGGAGTCAAAATATGATTAAAACAAAGAGGAAATAAATCCTTCTTTTTTCTTATGAGAGGGTAATTCTAATGCTGATCAGATATCCGTTTGTCCTAAATAAGGATTATGTGCTTTTCTTCCTATTAAACACGATCTAAATGGAAATTTAATGATTTTGAAATTAAATATTTAATCATGAAAATACATAAAGATTGTTTAGCTGCCATTCACATTATGTGGCAAGATAGATTGATTTAAAAATCACTTTGAGAGGTTTGATATACTGAGTTTTTATTCGTTTATCATATATGGTGATTTATAATGACGAATTTAATACCCCAGCATTATAAAGTGCGTTTAGAGCCAAATTTAGAAACTTTTAGATTTGATGGAAGAATAGAGATTACTATAACATCCAATGATCCAACAATAGCTGTTGTTTTAAACTCTTTTGAATTAGCAATATGGAAATGCAAAGTGAACTATCAAGGAAAATTAGTTGATTGCCCATTTCAAATAGATCCAAACAAACAGGAACTTATAATTAATTTCCCAGAAGCGTTAACCGATATTAATGTACAAATTGAATATACTGGCTTAATAAATGATCAATTAGTAGGCTTTTATCGAAGTAAATATGAAGAAGATGGGGTGGAAAAATATGTTGCTGTGACACAGTTTGAAGAAGAACATGCAAGACAGGCATTCCCTTGTTTTGACCATCCATCAAAGAAGGCAACTTTTGATATTGAATTTATCATTGAGAATGGACTATCAGGGATATCAAACACCAAAATAGAATCAGAAGAGGATTTTAAGGAAGGAAAGAAATTAATTAAATTCAAGACTACTCCAAAAATGTCCACTTATTTATTATTTTTCGGGGTTGGGAAATTCGAGTATATCGAATCTTTTTCTGATAGAATACATTATCGGATTGCAACAACCCCAGGAAAAACCCAATATGCTTCTTTTGCACTCGATTTTGGACAAAAAAGTATTGAATTTGGAGAAAAATACACAGGAATAGAGTATCCTATTGATAAATTGGATCAAATTGCTATCAGCGATTTTGCTTTTGGTGCAATGGAGAATTATGCTGCTATAACCTATAGAGAAAATCTCCTCTTAGTTTATCCTGGAATTACTTCCAAAGCTGGATTAGAACGAATAGCTGAAGTAATTGCACATGAAGTAGCTCATCAGTGGTTTGGAAATCTTGTAAGTCCCGCTGATTGGAAATATATCTGGCTCAATGAATCTTTTGCCACATTATTTGGTTATGCTATCACGGATCATTATTATCCAGAATGGGAAATTTGGGAAGAATTTCTAGCAGGTGAGGTTGATAGTGCTTTTGAGCGCGATTCATTAATTGAAACTTTCCCTATTGAATTGCCAGGAAAAGGTGAAAAAACAAAAATAACAGCTGCTACAGCCCCCATCATTTATTCTAAAGGTGGAGCAATTCTTCAAATGATAAATGGATATTTAGGTGAAGAAAAATTTAAAAAAGGAATTAATTATTTCTTAGAGAAATATAGTTTTGAGTGTGCAGAAAGTACTGCATATTGGGAAGGTATTGAGGAAGCTACCAAGGAACCTATTGGAGATATGATGAAAACTTGGGTTTATCAGCTTGGATATCCAGTTATTGAAGCAAAAAAGCAAGGAAAAACTTTATTGATGACTCAGAAGCGATTTAGTTATCTCCCTAATGATTCTT
>JAEOUE010000335.1 GCA_016839515.1 Candidatus Hodarchaeum mangrovi | reverse complement strand
TCCTGAATATGAGTCTGTATGGGCTCTTGGACCCAATCTGGGTATATATGATTTAAATTTAATAACTCAAGCAAATTATCTCTGTAATAAATTTGGAATTGATACAATCTCATGTGGAGGAAGCATTGCTTGTGCTATGGAGTTGCGGGAACGAGGCTATTTAAAGAATTCTTCACTTTTATTCGGAAACGCTAGTGTTTTAAAAGAAATAGTAGAGAAAATTGCATTAAAGAAAGAGATTGGAGCCCAAATTGGAGAAGGTTCCAAAAAACTCTCTAAAATGTATAATTCTAAAGATATAGCTATGCAAGTAAAGGGATTAGAGTTACCTGCTTATGATCCAAGAGGTGCTATTGGACATGCACTAGGTTATGCTACATCAAATAGAGGAGGATGCCATTTAACTGGATATATGGCATCTTTAGAAATTTTTGCCGCACCTAAGAAGATCGATAGATTTACAATGGCAGGAAAACCTGATCTTCTTGTATTAAAGCAGAATCAGAAAGCTACAGAAGATAGCCTTGTAATCTGTGTATTTGCAGGTTGGGCATTAGGTCTTGATTATTATGCAAGATTTTTGAAAGCTATAACTGGTATTGGATTTGAGGTGACCAAATTGCTTGAAATAGGGGAGAGAATATATAATATGGAACGGTTATTAAATATTAGAGAAGGATTAACTAAAAAAGATGATCAATTGCCACCAAGGTTTCTAAATGAACCTCTAAAAGAAGGATATTCAAAAGATCATGTGGTACCATTAGAAAAAATGTTAGAGCAGTATTATTATGTACGTGAATGGGATATTAACGGAATTCCAAAACCAGAATTATTAAAAAGACTTGGGATTAAATATAATAAATTATAATAGAGTTGAGATCATGATTATTGAAGATTCGATATATAAAATATTCAAAAAAATAGGAAAATATTTAGTGGATCACGGTTATAACACTTCACACTCGGGAAATATTTCAATTAAAAGTGGAGGAAAGATAATAATTAAACGAAGAGCTGCTATGCTTAATGATTTACAACCAGAGGATCTTGTTATTAGTAATTTGGGAGAGGAGGACTCTAGCTCTCTAATTGCTAGTACTGAGTTAGGTGTCCATAGAGCGATCTATCTGGAAACTGATGCAATGGCAGTTATTCATGCTCATAATCCTTATTGTGTTGCCTTATCTTTAATAGAAGATGAGATTACCTGTATAGATGCTGAAGGATTTGCTTTATATAAAAAAATTCCTATTATTGATGTAGAAATTCCAGCAGGAGCATTTTATACCTCGATTGAGGTCCCCAAAATGTTGAAAAATTATCCTTTTGTTATAGTACGTGGTCATGGGATTTTTGCCAAAGGAATGACTTTAGAAGATGCCTTACAATATGTAACTGGAGCGGAACAATCCGCTTATATAAGATATCTTACTTTATTGACCGGAAAACCCTTAAAAAGAGATTTTTCAAAAGAAAAAGATTTTTCAATATGGTAATAAATGTTTTAACTATTTCTTAATTATTTATTTAAATCTTGAGTTAGATATAATTTAAGGGTATATTTATGGAGAAACATATTGGAAAAAAAAGGTTAAAGGGTGCTGTCCCTAAAATAGGAATTCGTCCAACGATTGATGGAAGGGAAAAAGGAGTAAGAGAATCACTAGAAGAACAAACAATGGATTTGGCACATTCTGTAGCTAGATTTTTAACTAAGAATGTAAAACATCCTAATGGGATGAATGTAGAATGCATAATTTCTGATACGACAATAGGTGGAGTAGCCCAAGCAGAAGAATGTGCTGAAAAGTTTAAAAGGGGAAATGTAGGAGTTTCAATAACCATTACCCCATGCTGGTGTTATGGTACAGAAACTATGGATATGGATTCCTTTATTCCCAAAGCCATATGGGGTTTTAATGGTACAGAAAGACCAGGTGCAGTATATCTCGCAGCAGTTTTAGCCGCACACGCACAAAAAGGTTTACCTGCATTTGGGATTTATGGTAAAGACGTTCAAGATGAAAATGATACAAGTATACCTGAGGATGTAAAAGAAAAGTTATTAAAATTTACCAAGGCAGGCCTAGCTGTAGCTTGGATGAAAGGAAAATCATACTTATCAATTGGTAGTGTTTCAATGGGTATTGCTGGATCCATAATTGATGAAAATTATTTCCAGAACTACCTGGGAATGAGAAATGAATATATTGATATGTCAGAAATTACACGTAGGATTACTGAACGAATTTACGATAAAGATGAATTCAATTTAGCACTCAAATGGGTTAAAGAATATTGTAAAGAAGGTAAAGATACTAACCCTCCAGAAGTACAAAAAAATAGAGCCCAAAAAGATAATGAATGGGAATTAATGATAAAAATGACAATGATTTGCAGGGACCTTATGGTCGGAAATCCAGAATTAGAAAGGATAGGCTATGGTGAAGAATCATTAGGTCATAATGCGATTATTGCAGGATTTCAAGGACAACGCCACTGGACGGACTTTATGCCAAATGGAGATTTTATGGAAACAATTTTAAACTCTTCTTTTGATTGGAGTGGTATCAGACAACCATATTTGATGGCAACAGAGAATGATGCGTTGAATGGAATTTCTATGTTATTTGGTCATCTATTAACTAATACATCTCAAATTTTTGCTGACGTAAGAACTTATTGGAGTCCCGAAGCAATAGAAAGAGTAACTGGTAAAAATATGACCGGGAAAGCAGAAAATGGTATGATCCACCTTATTAATTCGGGTTCCGCAACAATGGATGGAACGGGTCAACAAGAGATGGATGGAAAGCCCGCGTTAAAACCGTTTTGGGATATTACAGAAGAAGAAGTTAAGAAATGTTTAAATGCGACAAAATGGGATGCTGTGATCTATGAATATTTTAGAGGAGGAGGATTTTCATCAAACTTTATAACGCAGGGAGATATGCCAATGACTCTTTTAAGGTTAAATATTATAAAGGGGCTTGGATTAATACTTCAATTAGCTGAAGGTTGGGCTATTAATATTCCAAAAGAAATCCATAAAATCTTAGATGATCGAACGAATAATACTTGGCCTACAACCTGGTTTGTTCCAAGGGTGACTGGCACTGGAGCATTCACATCAGTTTATGATGTCATGAATAATTGGGGTGCAAATCATGGAGTATTATCTTATGGCCATATTGGTGCTGATTTAATTACCCTCGCATCAATGTTAAGAATTCCAGTTTCTATGCACAATGTCAATAAAGAAAGAATCTTTAGACCAAGTGTTTGGAATAGTTTTGGTACAGAAAATTTAGAAAGCGCTGATTTTAGAGCTTGTGCTAATTTTGGACCCTTATACGGTAAGATAAAATAAAAAAATAGAAAAAAGTTGTTACAAATTATGAAATACATACCAGAAAAAAGTTCTTTAAAGCAACATCAAGTTCCAGACTGGTTTCACGATACTAAGTTTGGAATTTTTATTCATTGGGGATTATATTCTGTTCCTGCATTTGCAATTACTGGAATAGATCTTATAGAATCCATGAAAAGAGGAATTGAAGAACATTTCAAAAATAATCCTTATGCGGAATGGTATCTCAATTCTTTACGAATTGAGGGGAGTCCAACACAAAAATATCATGAACAAACCTATGGAAGGGACTTCTCTTATGACGATTTTGCACCGATTTTTAATAAAGAAATTGAAAAATGGAATCCCGACGAAATGGCGGATCTTTTTAAAAAAATTGGAGCAAAATATGTAGTTTTAGGAACTAAGCATCATGATGGATTTCTTTTATGGCCAAGTGAACATCCTAATCCAAATAAAGAAAATTATCATGCTAGCAGAGATATTGTTGGTGAACTTACAAAAGCAGTAAAGGATAGGGGATTAAGAATGGGTTTTTATTACTCTGGTGCATTAGACTGGTCTTTCAATCCTAATCCGATAATCGATGGAAAATCATTTGTTACTAATGGTCCTAATGAAATAGAATATACTAAATACGCTAATAATCATTGGTATGAGTTGATTAATAAGTATGAACCCATTATTTTATGGAATGATATTGGATATCCTCCTAATATTAATGTGTACGAGATTTTCTCATATTTTTATAATAAATTTCCTGAAGGTGTAATTAATGATAGATGGAAACAATATCATAAATCTGAAATTAAACACCCAACCGTAAGACATTGGGATTTTACAACTCCAGAATATGAAAAGATGGCTAAAATTACTAATTATAAGTGGGAGAGTTCAAGAGGTATAGGAAATTCTTACGGATATAATAAAATGGAAACCGAAAGAGATTATTTAACCTCAGAAAAATTAATATATCTACTAATTGATATTGTAAGCAAGAATGGAAATCTTCTTCTAAATGTTGGACCAAAAGCAGATGGTTCAATACCAGATTTACAGAAGAAAGCAATTTTAGGCCTTGGAAAATGGTTGAAAGTAAATAGTGAAGCGATTTTTAAAACTAGACCTTGGATAACTGCAGAAGGTCAATCACAGGAGAAAATTCCAATTAGATTCACCCAACGGGATCAGAATCTCTATATATTTCTTCTAGAAAAACTAAAAAGTAATGAGATTACTATTCAAGATTTCAATGTTTTGAAAAATTCTCAGTTAAGTATTTTGGGCCATAATGGCTTTTTGGATTGGCAGCAAGAAAATAATGATTTAAAAATCTCGATTCCTCGTGATTTAAAAGATTCTCCGGCACATGTTTTCAAACTTAACCCTAAACCATCATAATTTTACAAATTTTTTACATATTGAGATATTGACTTGATATTTCAAGATTTTTATTAATTATAATAAACTCCTCAATAAATTGGAAATTTCTTGTTTAAGCCTGGCTCAAAAGTGATGTTATGTATTCCCATTTTTTATTAATTTTTTCTGAAGTTCGCAACCTATTGAAAATTTTATATTCAAAAGCACCTATTAAATTGTACATATGGTTTACTTCTTTAAAAGCATCTGTATTTTCAAATTTGAGTTTATATTGTCCAATTTTTTCATCAGTCCACAAATCTTTAATAAAGTCAGGTTTAACGTCTTCTTCCCTATTAATTGAGATTAATTCTTCATAAATTAGTTTCACCCAAAAACTTGCCATTTCCATGGAATAATACAATCCAGAGGAACCAAAAGGATTAATAAACCCAGCCGCGTCCCCTATTAAAATTGTTCCGGGGTTTGGAACAAAATCGCTTGCCATTTTTGCATTTGGAAGATAAGTAAGTTCCTCATAATCAATTTGAGCACCCTTAAAAAATGTACTAAATCCAGGATATGAAGTCTTTAATTTATCCCATACAGTTAAAATTTCACTTTTAGTTGGAACCTCAACAGATCTCATTTGAGGAACTTGGGACATTCTTAACATTAATCCAACTTCAGCGCGTTGATTTTCTAAGGGAAAAACATAAGCTACAGATTGAGGAAATTTTGGGGAATATTCTAAATCTCCGTTTCCTATAAAGTAGAATTGCAAATCGGGAGT
>JAEOUE010000162.1 GCA_016839515.1 Candidatus Hodarchaeum mangrovi | reverse complement strand
CTGGTTAATGTTCAAACAATTTCTTATCCTCTTCTTATCCCAATGGATTATGATACGAAAATTAACCTGGATGGGGTAAATTACACTGCTCATGCATTCATACCTAATTCAGTTCATACAAACAAAATTTCCTACTCTGGTTTATCAGGTACCTTGGTTTATGGAGGATCAGGAGAATACACCGATTTAGATGGGAAAGAAATTGAAAATAAAATTGTTGTACTTGAATTTAATACTCAAGATAATTGGCTAAATACAATTAGCCTTGGAGCGAAAGCAGTGGTTTTTTTATCCACCAATGATACGAATCGATTTGAAGCCCAATCTAAATCCGTTGAAATCCCCTTGGAATTCCCTCGTATTTATATTGAAAATGAAACACTTGCTACGATAATTAAAGATTCCAGCATGCAATTTAATCAATCCATCACTCTTTATTCAGATGTTGAGTGGAAAGAAATTGACGCAAAGAATATTATGGGCTTTTTACCTGGCTTAGATGATGATCTCATCATTATTTCTGCTTATTTTGACTCTTCTTCTTGTATTCCTGCTATTTCCCCTGGTGCAGATGAAGCATGTGGTATTGCAACCCTTTTAGAACTAATTCGGATTATAAAAGAAAATAATATTATTCCACAAAAATCCTTAATGTTTTTAGCTCTTTCAGGGCATAATCAGGCAGCTGCTGGGGCAAGAGAGTTTGTTTTTCAAAATTATAATAATCTGAATCAAAACGGGGGGATTAAACTTTTTTTATCGCTAGATCTTTCTGCTTCTTCCAATAAGATCGGAATTAATCCATATGGATATCTCTACAATTTTAAACTGAGATATACTACTGGAAATAATTTGTATGGTCGTTTAAAGAGTATTGGAGAAGAATTCTTAGTTCAATATAGTAATGAAATCCAGCAATATACTAATTATTCATTTGAGGTAGAATCTTATACAGATTATCGTGACAGATTTCGACATATTGCCCCGATCACTTTCCTTGGTGATCAAGAGCCATTTATTGCTTCTAATGTATTAGCTTTGTCTTTTTATACTGCTGAAACTTCTCGTCTACGTTTTAATACTCCCTTAGATCTTCCCCAACATCTGGATTTTGAGAAACTTAATGCTCAAGTTATTTATACCATCGTCTCTCTAGTAAAGCTTATTAATGACGAAGAGCTCAATGATTATCTTGATCTAGGACCTAAAGATTTTTCTCTAAAGCTTACTACCCATGTTGGATTCGGGTCGATTAAAGGTACTTGTAAAGAATATGGTGAAAGTTCTGCTTTATTAACAAATGTAGAAGATGTAATTATTCGTGTTAATTCACGTAATCCAAATACTGGTAGTTTTGGGATTTATTCGTATTATACACACACAAATGAAGATGGTTTTTTTCAGGTACGAGGAATTTCTTCCTCCCAACCCGACAATCCACTTGAATTTCAGGTAGAAGCATATGTGTTCGATTCTGAAGGAAAATTAATAAAAGCAAATAATCTTGGTTTCTATGGCGAATCTTTTGACTATTCCAAAAAGCTAATAACTCAGGAGATTACCGTTAATCCAATAATTTTTAAGTGTGGAACCCTTGGACTTTTTGAAATCTCTCATCCTTATGATCAATCTATTTCCAGTGAGAGCTTAACATACAGAGTGATAGATCCCAAATCAAGAGCTTTAATTACATCATATGGCTATAAGAATCAAGGATCTGTTAGTTTAATCTTTATTCCTCCTCATACTAGATCCAGTATCATTGGTACGTTTGATGACAACGTTTTAGGTGTTTATGCAACTAACTCAAGCTTAAATTCTTTAGGAGGAGATGGTTTTCAGGTTGTAGCAGGTGAGTTCAAGAATTTAGGTATCACCGCTTTAATTTTTATACGAGATCTTCAACACAAAACGCAATCTTATATAAATTTATACATAACTCATAACATTTACGATGCTGATGTTAAAAATGTATTTGAGCTAGCATCAACCCAATTGGATTTCTTAAATCAGCTTAAAGAGAATAAAAACTACTCTTTAATGCTAAATGAATTGAATTCTGTTCAAATCGCATCGCTGTCAGCATTTAATCAAGCACGAAATATCCTTGAAGATGCAATATTCACTGCACTTCTTTTTACTATTTTTCTCATCCCTTTTTCTTTTATACTGACTATTCTCCTCTTTAATATAAATTCTGGTCTTAAGGGGGTTTTAATTGCAAGCTTGTTATATTCTGTCACCTTTTTTATCTTTTATTTTCTTCATCCAGGATTTAAAATAACCCCCTATATTGGTTTGGTCTTAATAGCCATAATTAATATAGTGAGCCTTCTTTTAGTACTTCTTGTATTCTCTCTAGAGACATTTGGAGTCCTTAAATGGATTAGAAAAAAGTCTCTTGGGTCACACTATAATGAAACAAGTAGAGTTTCAGCATTGATACTTGCCTTTAAAACAAGCATTCATAGGATGAAAAGCCAACAATTTCGAACAATAATGAATATTTTCGGTATGGTAATTTTAACATTCTCATTAACTCTTTTTACCTCAATTGGAACCAATAAGGATTTTAATCTGCTCGAATTGGGTATCCCAGTCTGTATTGCAATTCTTCTTATGATAAATACGTCAATTAGTACTGTTTATGAATCCAAAAGAGAAATCTCCATATTTAATTCGTTAGGATTGACACCGACTCATATTACTGGATTATTCTTGGCAGAATTTCTTGTTCATGCGATTCTTGGATCTATTCTTGGGTATTTAGGAGGCATAATTGGGATTAGAATATTCCTTACGACTGGATTGATTTCAGAACCTTTTTCAATAAACTTTTCTTCTGGTGTCGTTGTTTCTGTATTAATTTTCAGTGGCCTTGGGCTCCTTTCCAGTATAATCTATCCTTTACGATTATCAGGTAGACTCTCTGTTCCCTCCCTTCAGAGATCGTGGGATATAGCGAGTTCACCTGAAAAAGATGGAACATCGTGGAATATCTCTTTACCATTTGTTGCATCTGATGAAAACGAGGCTAAAGGAATAATCACATTTCTACAAGAATATTTTTTGGTTTTCAAATCTGAGAATGTAGGCGGATTATTTTTTGTGCGCCAATTAACAACCCAAGAAAGTATAGGAGAAAAACATTTAACTGCCCTTCTGAATCTAGCACCTTTTGATATGGGAATCGTCCAAAAAACGGATATTTGTTTGTATTATGATAAGAAGAATGACCATTGGAAGTTTAGAATAAATGTAACTCGTGTAGAAGGTGTATTACATTCTTGGTATGCTTTAGTCAAACGATTTATAGGTATTATCAGACAACAATTACTTATTTGGATAGATCTTACAAAAGAAGACAAGATGAAGTATATTGCCCAGAATAATCACGAAAAAACTTGATAGCTAGGAAAAATTAATTTGTAAATCAATATTTCTGATTTGAAATGAGTAGGATGAATGGATTTTATGCAGGTTAGAAGTTTGTTGAAGCAGGTGATGTCAAGGCTTCTCCTGAATAGAATTTTAGAAATATATTTTGAAATTATATGTAATTACATCTTAATTTTAATCTGAATGTTTCTTTTTTATCCCTTCTGAATCCGTTCTGTTGGGTAGAAAAGAGTACAAATTGATGTGTTTGTTAATAAACTATCTAGGTAATAATATATAATCAAATTACTTTAAAATAATTGGAAATAAATGTAGTTAAAGTTATTAATTGGGTATTTAAAAAATTTCTGTAAAATTTGATTTAATATTGGTAGAATTATTATGTTTAAAACTAAAGATTCAAAAAAAGAACCTTTTGCCCTTCGTATGCCTGAATCTGAGACTTCAGAACAACTTAAAGATAAAATTGAGAAGATAAGTGAAGAATTATTAGATTTGCTAGGTAAATATAAGGCAAAGCGGAATCTTTGGGAAATTAAGCTCAAAGCTGATGATGATCCGAGAAGACATGAGTTTTATGCAATTATAGCCCGGTTAGCTGTGTTCGATATCATAGTTACGGATTTAACCCATTTTAGTCAGCTTTTATTAGAGATTTCAGAGAGTATTTAAAACCAAGTAATTCCAAATATTCCAGTGGCTTATTGATCTATCAATTTGAGTAGGATTTGGGTGTTGGAGCTATAAATATCGAGATAAGATGATTTTCGATAAAACCAATACGTATATGAGTTTCCTGATTCCCCATGAGTCTTAAGTAATTAAGCTGAAATTATTTTATTTTTCTTCTGAACAAATTTTAAAAATTGAGATAGCTAAACAATTCTTGTATACATAAAGTAAAATCTGATACACATTTACGATACCCTTATGATTATATTTTATTATTTTGTTCTAAAAGAAATCTTGGGAGTGATTAAAATAAAAGTACCCTATTCAGGAGAGAAATATGCTCAAATAGACAGTATTGAAATTTGTTATGATACCTTTGGAGAAAAAAAAGAGCCTACTCTTCTCCTTATTATGAGGTGTCGAAACATGGAAAATCCTTAGTGGAGGAGTTCTCCCATTTAATGAAGAATTTGTAAGAAAACGAGTTGCTCGTGCTTACGATCGATCATTTAATCCAAATGGATCTGGTCGTCAACTAGCAGCTATTATTGCTTCAGGTAGTCGTAAAGAAGAACTTAAAGGAGTAAATATTCCATCTTTGATAATACATGGAGATGCTGATCCCCTCATTCCAATTGAGGGTGGTGAAGATACTGCTAAATCTATTCCTAAAACAAAATTTTTGAAAATCCAAGGTATGGGGCATGATATTCCATTGGAGATAGCTCCAAAGATCATAAGCAAAATTGTTAATCATATTGGAGGATTAGTATAACCATAATAAGTCAGTAACCTTTTTTATTAATGATGAAATATTTATGAAGACAATCTCCTTCCTACTTCCAGTGCTTTTTTCAATACTTCAGGTTTATTCTTTACATCCCCTCTTCGGCTGACTCCTGTACAAACTATTTTCTCTTCTAGGTGTATCCCGAGATACTGTGTAATATCCTCTATCATACCAATTATATGCCGGGAATAAGATTCACCACTTCCCCCTGAAGCAATCACAAGTATGACTCGTTTTCCATGAAAGAATTGGCGTTTCAATTCGTATTCGTACCACCTATCGATAAATGCTTTTAGTATCGCTGTTGGTCCCCACCAATACACTGGTGTCCCTATTATCCAGACTTCACTGTCATTTAATTTGTCTTTTAAGGTAATGAAGTCGTCTTTATGTTTACATTCCCCAGTTTTAAAACAAACATTACAGCCATCACAGGGTTTTATTGTTAAATCATTCAATAAAACCTTTTCTGTCCTTGCACCCTTTTCTTTGGCTCCTTTCAATATTTCATCAGTTATGATATCAGTATTTCCTCCTTTGCGAGGACTTCCTACTATTCCTAATACTCTAATTTGTTTCATTTTACTATCATTCTTTGATTATTTGTTCATTAAAAACGATTTGTATGAAATGTGATCATATTAGCATTGATTGAAAGTAATTTATGTGAAAAGCTTAGCTCTATTTCTGTTTCCAAATTTTCCAATGTATGACTAAATTATCCATTTTCTACAGTTTAACCGTCGAGAGATAAATAACTACTAGCCTTAAGTTGTTTGATTTACTCGTTTTGGATCTTTTTTCGAAAGTTTGTTACAGCAAGATGAATAAAAGTTCTAGTCGCCTAGAACCTAAATATTTTAAATGAGTTAATTTTTATAATAACCAGAAATCTATTCTAAATTTACCGAATAAAGAGAGTTCTAGTGATTTGTAAGTCAATACTTAAGTATAATACTGATAAATGGATCATAGACATTAAATTCAAAAGGATTAGATAAAAAGTGATGAAAATGAAAAGGAAAGCATTGACTAGTATAGTAATTCTGATGGTCTCATTAATTTCCATAGTTTCAGTACAATCGATTCAAACTGCTGAAAAACCTATAGATTTTACTGTGAATTGGCATGAGTATGACGACAACGAGGATAGTAAGGTTGATAGGATAGATATCACATATATGTTGTGGTTCCAAGCTGATATTTTCGTTATAGTAGATTCCATTATCCATGTGAGACTCTGGAATAACACTTCACTTGAATATAAAACTGTAGAATTTATAACCGACCACCATGAATCGTTTAATACAGCAGGAAACGGGGAGGGTTATACATTAGACTTTAGACCAGAATTTGAAGGTCAATATCAAATTAATGTGAGAATATTCATGAATAACACCCTAGAACTTTCAGAAACTATTGATTGGTATGGATGGAAATCAGATATTACTGAAAAAGCTCTAGATGCTACTTGGCTTGAGTATGATGAGGATGAGGATGGTTTCAAAGATACCATAAACATCTATTTTCGTCTTCAACCAAATACAACAGGAATTATCAATGTTAATGTCAACTCTTCAGTTTTTTTATTAAATGAATCATCTATTAACTTAGAAGAGATTTACACAACCTTTTACGATTCTACAACTGTTGAATCCTCACACGGAGCAATTATTTCTGTGAATATTACGTTGAGGTCACCTTTAACAGGTGATCTGGTTATTAAAAACAGAATTTCAATTCAATCAGACATTTATGGATTTAGTTTCGGCCTAACATCCATTCTTTGGGAAAATGCAAACAAGTATGGAAATAATGAACCTCATTTGAAAGTTGTGGCATATAATCTAGATGAAACAAAAACACAACAGCCCTCATCGACGTTATCTTTGACATCCTCATCTATTATCTTCTCTGTTCCTGGCTTAATGACTTTAGATGAGCCCACGCTACTGATAGTGACTTTGATTGGAAGTATAATAGCCCTCTTGGTCATTTCTATAATTGAAAAAAGAAAATGAAACCTAATCGAAAGGAGCTAAATGATCATTAATTCTGAGTTATATTCCGTATTGGCACATCCTCACCGCAGAACACTTATTAGAGAAATCTACTATGAGGGTGAAGGTTCCATCAAACACTTTAGAGAGAATTTAAACTTTAAAATCGGAACACTCTATCACCATCTGAAGGTACTAATTAATTCTGGTCTTATCCAACAAACTGAAGCGAAGAAATACATCTTAACCACAAACGGAATGAAATTAATAATGGAAATCTTTACAGAAGATGTATTGCCTCCTATTATTTCCTTAAATGACCAGTCTAAACAAAGTTTTAAGGTCTTAAAACTACCAATGAGAGTAACTAGACTTGAGAGATTAATAAATAACATATTTGAGATCATATATAATAATCCTATCAAGTTGTTGTTCTTAAATTTATTCAGTTTATCTATACTGTTATTTTTTCTCATGGATTTACAAATTGGATTGGTAGGCTGTTTTATATTTAAAAGTAATAACAATTTTTCTTCAGCTGTCTCATTAATTATGTCTTCAATCGGTGTGATTAGTATAATAAGTATTATTCCTAGAATTTTTAGAAAATCAGAACCAACCTCTTTTGAAATTGTAATTAATGGAAGCAGTTTATTTCTTCCAATATCTCTTTTCCTTTCACTTATCTATTTTGGTAGAATGACTAGATTGTTGTCTAGTGATACAATCCTATTAGTAGTTGGGCAAATTTTACTCCAGTTGATTTGGATAATCTGGATTTACATGGTTTTCAGGAAGATCTATGTCGTAGAGAAGAAATCTGCATTGATAAGCTCATTCGTTATTAATTACTCCTTGTTAACATTGGCTTTTGTACTAATATAGCAGAAAAATGAATGGTATTCTTTAGAGTTGATGATTTTTTTCTTATTCAGGGAGCTCTTTTTATCGTGAAGGATAATTCTTGATCTAGAAGAAAAAGAATGTCAGAGGTCAATAAATAATAACAGCTATT
>JAEOUE010000161.1 GCA_016839515.1 Candidatus Hodarchaeum mangrovi | reverse complement strand
TTATGAAAGATAAGACATTAATTCAATTTCATTTTAATGTTCCAGCTGAAACCTCACTTCAAATTGCCCATGAAGTTTCAAAGAGCCTAGAAAAGAAGATTGCTAACGAATTTCCCAATGCTTTAAGGAAAAATTTAGAAATTATCAGTCATATCGAACCTGCCCATATATCTCAGGAGAGGATCCATACTCACCCTGAACCTTCTACTTCTCTTGATATAAAGGAGCAGATTGAATCAGCAGTCAATGAAATAGCTCAAATCAAATCATGGGGACGTGATATTGTCTTACATGATGAAGGATTCATTTCTTTAGCACTAACAATTTATGTAGATGGTTCAATGAGTATTGGGAATGCTCATCAACTCAATGATGAATTGGAATTTCTTTTAAGAAGCAAGATACCTTCATTAAAGCGGTGTATTATTCATTCAGAGCCATATAGTGTTTCTAGTTCATAATCAAACTCTAGATAATATAGAATCTCTTCTTGAATTTGCGAAATATGGAATAGTAGAATATATTGAATTCTAATCTATAAATTGAATCCTTCCAAAAGGTATATACAATAAAAATTCTTTATATTTAGGGGACATAAGAATGCAACTTCCTACCCATCTTATTTTAGGAATTTTTTTACAGGAGCTTCTCTCTGGGCTGATACCCAATACCATTTTAAGGGTCTTGTTGATCATAATCATTTGTTTTATTTCTCATTTTTTTGTTGATGCCTTTGCAATTCTTACTTATCATCCCCCAGAGCGAGAAAATACAAAGGTGTGGGAATATTGGCATATATTCATCTATGTCAGTGGAATAATTATATTTATTTTGTTTTTTAATCCTTATTGGTTGGGAATGCTCTCAGCATATATTCCTGACCTCTGGGATTGGTTTTTTCTTCGACCTTTGAGTAAAAGAAAGAACAAACCAGAACTCTATGACAAATACGGGATTCATTTTATTGCAGATGCAATAAGACGCCCCTTAATCCGTCTTGGAGTACCAAATTTAATTTATAACGAATATGGGATATTACCTGAATTAATATTTATTTCTCTAGTTATTATTGTTAAAATTTCAACAATTAATTTGAGTTTATGACAAATGATGGTTAAGAATTTCAGTATAATGACTTTCAATATTAAGAACTCTGCTGATTCCGTTGATAGAGGATCAGTAAACCGCTGGATAAATCGTCGGGAAAAAATTATCAATATTGTTAAGAAATATGACCCAAGTATAATTGGATTCCAAGAGGTACTTTATGATCAGTTTCTCTATTTAAAAGAAGAACTAAAAAAATATTATTCATGTTATGGGGTTGCTAGAGACGATGGATTAACAACTGGTGAATATTGTCCTATTTTCTTTAAAAAAGATTCCATACCTAGAAAACAAGGTACTTTCTGGCTCAGTGATACTCCTCAAAAGCCCAGTAAAACTTGGGATGGTTGTTGTCCACGAATTTGTAGTTGGATAGCTCTCAATGATCCAATCCCACTCATTATTGCCAATACCCATTTTGATGAAGAATTCCAAGAAACCCGATTAAAAAGTATTCAAGTACTTAAAAATTATCTCATGATTTTTCATTATCCAATCATTCTAACAGGTGACTTTAATTTTACCAGAAAGACTTTAGAATATAATAATATAATGGATGATCTACACTTAGAGGATTCTTTTATTAAAGGCTACCATAATAATGATATATATCGTTTAATCACTTATCATGGCTATACAGGGCAAAAATATTCAGAAGATATACCTAGATTTATTGATTTTATTTTTACTTCAAGCGGACAAGGATTAAAGGAAGTAAATTCTGAAATAATTTACTTTAATGAAGGAGGAGACAAAGGTGCATACCCTTCAGACCATTTTCCTGTATTAGTGAATTTTTCGATAGAAACCTGATTATAGTTCGTCTTTAAATTTTCTATTCAAATCAAAAATATTGATGAAAAAGATATTGAGAAAATTAAAGGAAAAATCAGAG
>JAEOUE010000160.1 GCA_016839515.1 Candidatus Hodarchaeum mangrovi | reverse complement strand
TTTTTGCAATTCAATGTGTACGGAAAGCAAAGGAAATTTATTCATCAGCTATTCCCTTTTCAGATACAATAGATAGCTTAACAAGATTGAAAGAGGCAGGTTTTGAACTCGGTATTTTCACTTTAGCCTCAAAAAAACAACTAGTTTTTATTTTAGAAAAAAATGAGTTGTACCATTTTTTCAATCCAAATGCATTAATTTCACGTAATGATGTGAAAAAGTTAAAGCCAGACCCTGAAGGATTAATCTTAGCTTTTGAAGGCTGTTCTTCATCCTCTGACTTAAGCTTTTTTTTAGGTGATATGCCAGTTGATATTATTGCTGGAACAAGGGCTGGGGTGAAAACAATTGGTCTTACAACTGGATTAGTCAATAAAGATATATTGCAAGAGTATTCTTCTCCAACAATCATTGTGGATTCTTTAAAGGAAGCTTCTGATTGGATATTACACCAAGAATTAACCTTAAAACAATAAATGGATCAATATTATTCTTTTTCAGTAATTTAGAATTTAAATAAGATACATTTAGGATGACTGAAAATAAATTTTAAAACATATTTTTTAAAATTTAGTATTAAAAAAAGAAAAGACCAATCGAAAAACTTCAAGATGGTGACAATCATGAATAACAGATCTTTAGAGAAAGTTTTAAAAGAAATGAGCCTTCTTGGTGCTTCTGTAGAGCCATTAATGTATAATTTTTTACTTAAGGGCATTAACAACGATTTTAAGGATTTAATAAAGTGGCAGACTTTTACTGGTGGAAAAAGATTACGTCCTGCCTTGACTTTAATTTTTGCTAAAGCATTTGGGATTGCATCTGACGATTATGAAGCAAAAGCAGCAGCTGCAGGAATCGAACTAATTCACACTTATTCATTAATTCTTGATGATATCATTGATCGAGGAGATCTTCGTCGTGGAAAACCTACTACTCGAGCAAAATTCGGTGATGAATTTGCTATTTTATCAGGAATAATTCATCGTGAAGCTGTATTTGAGGCTGCAAAAGGTACAGGTAAGCATTTTAATTCAACAATTGCAATATATTCTGAAGCAATTCGAGCATTAACTGAAGGAGAACGACTAGATGTTTTATTTGAACAAAAAGAAGATCGAATTCATAAATACTTTCAAACACATCGCTTTAAACATGTTTCGTTTAGAGATTATCGCAGGATGATAACAGGAAAAACTGCTGCATTGATTGCAGCTGCGTGTAAATTAGGTGCGTTAGTAGGAGGAGCTTCATTAGAAGAACAGGCTTGTGCAGAAAAATTTGGTTGGGCTACAGGCATTGCATTTCAGATTGCTGATGATTACCTTGATTTATTTGCGACAGCTGATGAATTCGGAAAAGTAGTCTATAAAGATATCATTGAACAAAAATTAGGTAATTTCGCTATCGTAAAAGCTTTTGAAAAATTGACTCAAGAAGATTCTGAATTGTTACATAAATATCTTACAAGCTCAAATTTGAGTGATGAAGAAAGGATATCAAAAAGTATCCCTTTGATTGAAAAAGCAAATGTCAGAGATGAAGTTTTACAAGAAGCAGAAAAGTGGGCAAACAAGGCAAAAATGGTTTTGACAACCACCACGTTAAAGGATGAAAAATTAAGAGAAGATCTAGAGAAAATAGCAGATTTTTCTGTTAGAAGGGCTTTCTAATCATTTTACTTTCTCTTGAAGTTCTACTAATCCATCCAGCTCATCTAACCCAGTTTTAAGCTCTTTTTCTAATTCTTGAATCTTTTCTTTAAGAAAATGAATGGTTTGAGCATTTTCTTTCTGTGAAAGTTCCTCTCCACAAGTGGTACAGATAAATCCAAGTTCGAAAGCATCAGAAAAGGTAACAGGGTTATGTCCTGAAGCACATACATAAAGGAGATTTCTTTCCTCGTAATCCAATCTTTGACGTAATTTCTTAAGACTCGATTTTCTTCTTCGTACAATAAGGTCACGTATTCGCTCCCATATTGGACTCCAGTAATAAACGAAATATCCTGTTTCACGATCCCTTACCCGTCGATATCTTGCCAGTGATCTTTCGTTTAATTTGTATAGAGACTTTCTAACCTCTTTCAATGCAATTCTGGGAGCAGGTTCTTCTTTTATTTCCTGTTCAATATTTTCTTCAGTCTCGGGTGAAGATCCTTCATTGAGAATGTTAACAATCTCTTCATCAATAATCTCACGATGCCCGAGTAGCACATTAAGTACCTGAACTGTTACCTCATCTGTTAATTTCAACATAATATCATTAAGCTGTGAAAAAGACATCGACTTCACCTTTTAGTAGCAGAGTTAGAAAAAATATTTTGTATCACTTATAAATTATTCTTTCATAAAATATATGATCCTGAAGTTAAAATTATTTGCCATACAATTTTATAAAACTTAAAAATTCTCTAATTCTTTCAAAGCTGCCATAATAGATTGGGATTCTGGTTTTCTAATTTTAACAGCTGATGGCTCAGATATTTTATCCATTTGTGAAGCTAAATTTCCAGATGATTCTTTCATTTTTACTCTGATTAGTCCTAGTTGAGCATCTGATTCTGCAACAACAACTAGTACGCCTCTTTCCCCGCATTCAGCAGTGAGAATCTTTCCATCAGAGAACTCCGCAAGCATTAATCCTAAGCTTCCTAATGAAAGGGCACTACCTTGTTCTGCAGCCCCACAGAAGACTGCAGAAGCGATAGCTCCTATGCTTTCAAGATCAAAGGCTCCCATGGTTTCTGAAACAAGTAATCTTGATGCACGGGCTATTGTTAAACCAGTTCTATCGCCTAGGAGCGTGACTTTTATTGAAATATCGCTTTTTAGCAGACGCGTGAGCTCACGATGAATTTCATCTCTCTGCATTAAGTTTCCACCTAGATTCTCCTTACAGTCTTGATACTTTTAGTATCTAATAATCCTTTTAAAGTTGTTACTTTAAATTCTTTTTCTAATGAAGAGGTTACTTCTTTGAATCCATTCTAATTAGTCTGAAATCATTATTATATTCCATTTTAGATAATGATAATTACAATGATTAAAGCAATGACTGATCCAGCAAGCAAAGCCAATAATGTACGGTTTTGGGTTAACTTCCGTGATATATTAACTAGGGAAGATTGAATTTTCTTTAATTTAGAGTCCACTTCAGAAATTTTGTTATCGATTCGGTCGATTTTAACATTTTGTTCATCAAGGCGATCCTTCAAAGTTTTCAGATTGTGTGATATATCATTTAACTGATCATTTACTTTATCCATGGATGTTAGGAATGAATTTTCAAGAATTTGAAGACGTTCTTCAAGGGTTCCTACTTTGTGAGTATTAATTCTCTCTCCAGGATACGCCAATTCATAAATTTGTTGGCCAAAGTTAATTTCTGAAGAAGATTTTGCGGAAAATTCTTTTTGTTTAATGGATGATCCTATTTCATTGAGAGTTTTTCGAAGATACATCATTTTTAGCTTTGTAGAATTAAGTTCATTTCTTCTTTTTGTTTGCACACGAATTTCAGTGGGTTGTAAGAAATTAGGTAGTAGTGCTATTAGTTTCGAATAAACCGATCGCTGTTGTAAAATCTGAGAATTAAATCCTTCATACATGTCAGCTGCTAAATCTTCCATGGATTCTAACACAGAATCCAGATCACCAATAAAATCAATCAGCAATTCTTTTTCAGAAGGTTCTACTGGTTTTGTAAACCATTTTCCTAAGCTTTTGGTTATTACTGACATATTAGTCTACCTTTAACCATAATAATTCCACCCTAGCTTTTAAGATCTTCGTTTCTAAAAACTAGCCTAAGCTCTGACAAGAAAAATAATGGGTTTTTCATAAAAGTTCTGTTAATTTTAAAAATTAATTTTCAAATTCGTAATATTAAATATTAACAATCCACTACTGAAGTTCATTAAATACATTGATACTTCAAAAAAGATTAGAATTATGATTTTTTTTGAGGGAAAATAAATAAGGCAATTTTAATGCCATCTATATTTGAGGAATAAGTGTAATGCCAAAAATGATTACAATAGAGTTACAGTTGACATTACTCCTTCTTATAATGATAATTTCGCCGTGTATTTCAATAGGATTTGTTAAAACTAACGAATCAAGGAGTGATATCCCAACCCCACCAACAACTGATGACATAAATCGATTAGTATCTAGGTTTATCTCAGTAAAAAGTGAATCCGAGCAATTATATTTGATCTATTTCAATACAGATCAGGATTTAAAGCAATTCACAGAAAAATATCCTGTAGAAATCATTTTTCGTGGATTAAAGGGAGTAGTGATTTATACAACCCCTAAAACTATTGATTCACTTGTGAAAGAATCTAGAGTGGTAACTCAGTCTAATATTTTTCATATTAGAAAATCTCCACGGAATATGGTATTACATCATTCTCCACCAACCACAATTACTCCTTATATCCAGACAGAAGCAACTGCAGCTAAAATAGGGGTTACTCAAATGTGGGGACTTGGTTTTAAAGGACAAGGAGTAACTATTGGAATATTTGATACTGGAGTTTTTGCAGGACATCCTGACTTCAGTTTTCCTAATGGAACCTCTAGAATTCTAGGTTCTCAAAGCTTTATAAATACAATTTATGGTAATTCAGAAAATAAAACAAATACTCCGGACTTTCATGGAACAGGAGTTGCGGGTTTTGCTGCGGGAGGTGGTATAAATGATTCATCCAAAAAGGGTATGGCCCCAGAATCATGGCTTCTTGATGCAGATATGGATGAAACCTCTGACAGTTCCCTTGAAACAACTGTTTTAGGAGAGATTGCAGCAATTAATTGGGCAATTGAGAATGGTGTTGATATTATTAATCGTAGTTATGGTCCAACTGACCCAGAAACTGGTACATGGAACATGTTACTGGATCCTAATGAAAGAATAGGTTATTATACAATAAGACGGGCGATTGAAAATGGAGTATTGTTTGTCCACTCTGCTGGTAATTTAGGAGGTGGAGATTACAGAATTGATGGAACAAATCTTATTGATGAGATAAGTGTTGGAGCAACAGGAGAAAGTATGGTATCAAGAGCTATCTATAGTAGTACTGGCCCTGTATGGGGTACCAATGCTATGGGACCAGATGTTGTGGCACCTGGAACAAATATTCCTACTACATCTCCTGAAGGAGGATATTTTACAACTGATGGTACATCTCAATCCTCTCCTCATGTAGCAGGAGCTGCAGCAGTATTACTAAGTGCTATGAGACAGGAAGGTTTAGAAGTTAATCCAGGAACTCTGAAAGCTTCTTTAATGGGTACAGCTATGCCAATAATTTCAGATAATCCTTGGGAACATGGAACAGGACAAATTAATGTTTATAATGCATACTTAGCACTAATGAATGCAACAAAAATTAACAACCACCCAATTTATGCTGCTACAAATCCTTTAAATATTAGTAATTATGTTCCTGGGACATATCCTATACCGAATCTTCTACAAGGAATGGTTTATAAATCAGCTCATTTTACTTTTGTCTCTTCAGAGATGGAAAACGTTTCCGTCACTATAGAAGGAAATATCTCTAATTATTTGAATATTAAAGAACAGGTTTTAGTCAATTATACAGGTAATGGTTTAAGATATAGTATCCAAGATCTTAATAATGGTTTATTGTCTAAAGCCTATTCCCATGACTTAATCCTATCTTTTGATGTCCCTAATGATACTCCGATAGGTCAATACTCTGGTAGAATAGTATTCAAAGTTAATGACACCATTCTATTAGATTTTCCATATTTGTTCACTATTGGACTGGCATCTAAACAAGTTCTTCTACATACACGCACTACCGCTGATTTTGCATATAATAGCCTTGGTGATTTTAGAAACATGATTTTTGATCTTTCAAAAAAAGGAATTGTTCTCAATGAAAATAAAGCATATCTCACTACTTCACTTTTAAATGAATATGACGTGATTTGGTTAGTGGCAAGCAATATAACATATAAAGAATATTATGTGGATAGCTTTTTCTATTACTTGGACTATAAAAACCGAAATTCATTAATAAATGCTACAGAACAAGAAACGATTAAGGATTATGTGAAGAAGGGGGGAGCTCTTCTTCTTTCCCCAATAAGTACTCCTCTAGGTATGGAGTCCCTATTAAAAGATTGGGGAATATTTACAAATGAAATTACCCCTTCAATAGGCATAACACCTGCGACGATACAACATCTTTCTCCTATTGGTAGTTCAGCCGATTACTTTGATGTATCAGGGTCTTTTTTTAGTATAGAGAACCCTGCTATGGCTTTGGCTTATCATAATAGAAGATCAAATATAGCTATGGCATCATATGATTATCCTTTGGGAGGAAGAATCGTGGTCACATCAGGTTCTATCTTTATTTCAAATCGTGGATATTTAAATGAAATTTCAACTTTTGAAACTCATAATGATCTAATTCTTCAAGAGATTTTCACATGGTTACAAGCTAAAGACCAATTATTTGGTACTTACGAATTAGTAGATGAAACTATTTCTATTTCCCTTCATGTTTCTCAAAATGGTACAATAAATAACTCAGCATATATAGAAGGAGTTGTACATGATCCTTCAAGAAGCTTAACTACTAATATCAGTGACTTAATCCCAAATTTTGGTGTGAATGGATGGTATAATTTTAGTACAAGTATTGATCAAGGTATTAGAATTTTTAACTTTTCGTGGAATTCAGAGTATGTAGGATTCGAGATCATTACAGATACAACACCTCCAATCATTGGAGTAAAAGGAATGGAAAATAATTCCTATTTATATAAAACAGAGGAGATAATATTCTGGTTTGATGATTATGAATCTGGAATTGATCAATTTCAAGCTTTTATGCAAATTGATGGGGAAAAGACGGGATTCAATGGTCCTAAGGCTAATAAAACTCATTCTGGATTTTATATTGAAAAGAATCTATATCCAGAAAATTTCGAATCTGGAAGTCATATAATCAAATTAACTGTACAAGATCTAGCAGGAAATCCAAAAAGTATCAATTTTGTTTTTATTCGCGGATATCCACCAAAATCCACCACGTCTCAAAAATCATCGCCGGGGTTTGAATGGATTCTTCTTCTAAGTGTAATGGTATGTGTTATTCTACTTCCATCCTTGAAAAGTGAACGAGATAAATGAGGGAAATTGCTCCCTCATTTTTTTCAACGGATTCGTCTCCCATTCTCAGCAACTAATACACCATTCTTGAATACTTTTTCAGCTAAATTTATACCATAATTGTATGCAAAGAATTTGTGGTTAGGTGCATTAAATATTACAATATCAGCTTTTTGACCAACCTCAAGAGATCCTATATTCATATTCCGATTTATTGAGTGGGCAGCATTTATAGTAGCAGCGACTAATGCTTCAGCTGCAGTCATTTTCATTCTTAAAACTGCAAGAGTCATCATCATTTGCATTGATTCACACATATTTGCGGCACTAACATCTGTAGCTAGAGCAACAGGTAATCCTCTATCAATAATTTCTCTAGCATTTGCATACTTACCTACATAACAGAATGGAGATGTAGGAAGAAAGATAATGACAGTTTTTTGATTTTTTAAAGGTTCAATTTCTTCTATTGGAGTCCAAATTAGATGATCAACAGAAACAATCTCTCCGATTTCAACAGATAATCGGGTTCCTCCACTATGAACAAGCCAATCACAATGGTTTCGTAATTTCAGCCCGTTTTTTCGTGCAGAAAGAAGGATTTTACGAGTTTGTTCTAGGTTAAAATATCCTTTTTCGCAAAAAACATCAGCATATTCGGCTAATTTGCGCTTCGCAATTTCAGGAATCCATTTTACAGCAATTTCATTAACTAGCTCATCTACATTAGCTTCAAATTGAGGAGGAATCCCTTGTGCAAGAAATGTAGGTACTAAATCGATCGGATGGATTTTATTTAATGTACTAATTATTTCTAGCTGTTTTAATTCCCCCTCATAAGTCATTTCATATCCGCTTTTTGCTTCAATAGTTGTAGTTCCATAAATTAGCATTTTATCAAGGATTTTGGTTGTAATCGCTAACTGCTCATTAAAAGGTGTTTCTGCAGTCATTTTAAGTGATTTATTCATTCCCCCACCTTGCTCTTTAATTTCTAAATAAGATTGTCCAAGAACTGCCATTTTCTCAAGTTCATCTTCTCGTGTACCAGCAAAAACAAGATGAACATGCGGATCAATGAGTCCTGGTGTGACTAACTTACCTGTTGCATCAATTATCTCAGAGCCTTTCTGGATCTCTGGTAAAATCTCTCTTGTTGTTCCTACTGCAACGATATTTCCTTTAGAAATTGCAATCGCTCCATTCTTTATGATCCCTAGATCTCGCATTTCTTCCCCAGTTTTAGGTTTATATTTTCCCCCTTTTAGAGTTACCAATTCATTTGCATTTATAATCACAAAATCAGCTTCAATCATTGCCCAATCACCTATCTTAGCAACATTTAAACATCAAGATATCTTTTTCTTTCCCATTCATGAACAAATATACTGAATGCTCTCCATTCAGAATCTTTAATCTCTAAATATTTAGAAAAAAATTTATTTCCCATATGCTCTCGTAAATAATTATCTTGAGCTAGCTCAGTAAGAGCTTCTCCTAGACTACTAGGTAAGATTCCAATACCACGCTGTAAACGTTCTTTCGGATTCATTTCATAAATATTTTCTTCAATTGGTGGAGGAGGATCTAGTTTATCAATTAATCCAGATAATCCTGCGGCTATTAGGGCCGCATAGGCAAGATAAAAATTGCAGGACCCATCAGTAGGTCGATATTCCAGGCGTGCAGCTTTCTTCTTTCCTGGAGGGATCCTTATAAGTGCTGAACGATTATAATTAGCCCAAGAAATGTATACAGGAGCCTCCCAACCAGGAACAAGTCGTTTATAGGAATTAACAGAAGGATTAGTAAATCCTGTGAGAGCTTTTGCGTGTTTTAAGATACCGGCCATGAAGTTCAAAGCAAGGGAACTTAATCCAGAAGCACCATTCGGATCAACAAACAAATTTTGATTCTTAGCATTATCTCTTAGATTTATATGTGTGTGTAATCCAGCTCCATATTCACCGTGAAATGGTTTAGGCATAAAAGACGCGATGAGTCCTTTTTTTGATGCCATCAATTTTATGATAAACTTGATCAAATAAATTGTATCAGCCATCTTTACTGCATCAGCATAGGGGAGGTTAAACTCACTTTTTCCATGGGGAACTTCATGATGATGTTTTTCAATAAGAATTCCTATTTTTCTAAGAGTTTTGGTAATCTCTAATCGTAAGTCTGCTCCTTGGTCTGCAGGAGGAGAAGCCAGATATCCTGCATCATCAATTAAAACTAGTTGCCCATTTTCACCTTTTCTAAATAGGAAAAACTCTATTTCACTAGAAGCAGAGCAGGATATAGATGATCCAAGGATATTTTGAACATCTCTAGTTACTTTTTTCAAAATAAATCTAGGATCTAATTCAAAAGGTTTGTCAGATTCTGGTTCATATAAATCACAGACAACGCGAGCAATCTTATGTGCATAAAGGTCGGGAGGGAGTAAAACAAAACTAGATAAATCAGGAACTAGCTTAATATCACTTTTACTGACATCTACTACTCCAAGAGATGACCCATCAGTATGAATTCCCTCTTGAATAACTTTGGTAATTTCCTCAGAAGGAATCCATAGAGTATGAAGAATTCCTGCAATATCAGTAAATTGTAACGCGATTTCTTCAATTTTTTCTGATTGAATGAGCTGTAAAATGTCTGATAAGTTCATTTACGACATATCCTATAATTCAATTATCTAAAGAGGAGATTCTTTAAACAGTTTTCAAGTTTTATTTTAAAGTGGGTATAAATGGTAGATGAAACTCAAAGTCAAAAAATTATATATTCCACACAGAATTGAAAAAAATACTCTATTTAAGTTGAAATCAAAGTTTAAAATTAATAAAATTTATTGGGGACAAAAAATGGATCACTCTTATCTCATAAATTTACTAATTCAGCATTCAAAAGAATTAGAATCCTATATCATATCCAAACGTCGTTATTTCCATATGCATCCCGAAACAGCGTTTGAGGAAAACTCTACAGCTACCTATATAGAAAAGGAATTACAAATAATTGGTTATAATACGACTAAAGCAGCAAAAACTGGTGTGATTGCGACTATCCCGGATTTAAAAGGACAGAAGACAGTCGCTCTTAGAGCAGACATAGATGCACTTAATATCAGAGAAGAAACAAATGTCGATTATCAAAGTAAATTTAAAGGAAAAATGCATGCTTGTGGTCATGATGCTCATTCTGCAATGCTCTTGGGAGCGGCAAAAATTATTATAGAAAACAAACAGTATCTGAAAGGACCAATTAAGTTGATTTTCCAGCCTGCAGAGGAGGGGGGTGCGGGAGCTAAATACTTAATAGAGGAAGGACACCTTGAAAATGTTAATTATATATTTGGACTTCACATGTGGCATGATTTACCCTCAGGAGTAATTGGTACAAGAGCTGGACCAGTATTCGCCTCTTCAGATCGATTTCTTGTTAAAATTATAGGAAAAGGAGGTCATGTGGCCAATCCCCATCAAACTATTGACCCTACAGCTGTCTTAAATGACATCTATGTAGCATTACAAAAGATAATCAGCCGAGAAATTAATCCATTTGAACCGGTTGTTCTTGCACTTCCAAAATTTGGAGGAAGTGAAGCTCATAACATTATTCCTTCTGAAACTTATCTTCAAGGTACTCTAAGAACCCTTAATCCTGATTTAAGAGATTATATTAGAAATAGGATTTCTGAAATTGTAGTAGATTATAGTAAAGCTTGGCGTTGTAAGGGATCAGTAACTTTTGATCCATTAGCTTATCCCGCTGTAGTTAATACAGCAGATATAGTAGAAAAAAGTCTAATAATCCTTCAGCCTTTGAATAATATACAAATTATGGATCAAAGTATGGTTGGCGAAGATTTTGCATTTTACTTGGAGAAAGTTCCAGGGGTATTCTTTACTTTAGGCAATTATAATGAACAAGAAGGAACAATCTATCCTCATCATCACCCTCAATTCCAAGTAGATGAAACAGTATTATGGAAAGGGAGTGCATTATATTCAATCTTAGCGTTTTATCCTCGCTGGGAAGCATTGACTAAATTTAACAAAATTTAAAATGCTCTGGACTTGATTAGGGCTGAACTTTTCTTTATATCGGTAGATAATATACGATCTGATTCTAAAACAGGGATTACTTTACGTAAAATATTAAAAACTTCACGTAAGGGGGGAGATAAATTGTTTTGTATATCTGCTAAGTCAATAGCCTGGCAAACACAAAGTAATTCAATTGCGAGAATTATCTCAAGATGTTCAATAATCTGACGGGTTTGTGACGCTGCAATCGATCCCATACTAACATGATCTTCCTGATTTGCAGATACAGGAATAGAATCTACAGATGCTGGACTCGCGAGATGTTTATTCTCTGATACTAAAGACGCTGCGGTGTATTGGGCAATCATAAAACCCGAATTTAATCCACTATTAGGAGCAAGAAAAGCAGGTAATCCACTCAGAGTTGGATTCAAAAGCTGTTCAATTCTTCTTTCAGAGATATTTCCAATTTCCGCAAAAGCAATTCCTAAAAAGTCCATGACTAAGGCAACAGGTTGTCCATGAAAATTCCCTCCAGAATAAATTTCGTTAGGAGAAAAGATTAAGGGATTATCTGTGGAAGAATTCATTTCAGTTTCAATTACTTTTCGTACATATTGAAGAGTATCATAAGATGCACCATGTACAGCAGGTACACATCGTATTGAATAAGAATCTTGACGTCCAATCTTACTAAATACTAAACGACTGCCCTCTAAAAGCTCACGAAGTGTTTGAGCAATAAAGATTTGACCAGGGTGAGGACGTGCCTCATGAATAAGGGGATTTAATGAGTCAATATTAGCTCTATGAACTTCCATGCTGAGAGCAACAGCAATATTAGCTATTCGCAATAAATATTCACCATCAGAAATAGCGAGAGCAGCGATTGAAGTCATTGCTTGAGTACCATTCAGTAGAGCTAATCCTTCTTTTGCAATAAGCGTAACAGGGGACAAATTAGCTTTTTGTAACGCTTCAATACTAGGAAGACGTTGTTGTTTATACATAGCTTCACCTTCACCAATTAACACAGCAGTTAGATGGGCAAGTGGAGCTAAATCCCCACTAGCTCCTAAACTGCCTTTAGAAGGAACAATAGGCGTGATTCCTTTATTAAGAAGCTCAAGTAAAAGATTTACAGTTTTTAATCGAATTCCTGAATTGCCTCGGGCAAATTTATTCGCTTGTAGAAGCATCATTCCACGAACAATCTCTTCAGGATATTCTACTCCAACTCCAGCGGAATGGCTTCTTACAAGATTTAATTGTAACTGTTCAGAATCTGAGGGTGATATTGCGACATCCTGTAAAAAACCGAAACCAGTAGTTACACCATAAACACGACGCTGTTTAGATAAAATACTTTGAACAATTTGAGAAGAATATTTAATCTTTTCAATGGATTGAGTAGCTAATTCAACTCTGTAAAACTGACGAGTAACATTCACAAGATCTTGAATTGTAAGAGAACTGCCATCTAAAGTAACTTTAGGTCTTTCCATGAGATTTCACTTTTAATGAATCTAAATAAAGATGAATCCATTTAAAATTTACATTAAATCTCAAAGAATAAAAGAAGGATAAAAATAGAATTCATTTTGTCATAACCACATTATAGATAAAGATAGAGAAACAATTTGGAAAATGGGCGAAAAAAAAATGAAAGAAGACAAAAGGCCCGTAATTCCATTTTCCTCACTTGTTGGGTTAAAAGAAGCAAAATTAGCCCTGATTCTAGCTCTTATCGACCCCAAAATAGGAGGAGTGCTGATATCAGGACCAAAAGGTACAGGGAAAAGTACACTCGTACGATCATTAACCAGTATCCTACCAAATATAACAATAATCTCCGATTGTCCTTTTAAATGTAATCCAGACAAGCCCAAAGAAATGTGCGAGAGCTGTTTACAAAGAACGGAAAAAGATTATGAAAGTATTCCCCAGAAAAAGAAAACAATGGAAATTATCACTTTACCTCTTGGTGCTACTGAGGATCGTGTTATAGGTTCGCTAGACATAGAAAAAATTATTGGCTCAGGAATCGAAGCCCTTTCTCCAGGAGTTCTAGCTAACGCGAACCAAGAAATCCTTTATATAGATGAGATCAATCTCTTACCAGATCATTTAGTCGATACTATCCTAGATTGTGCTGCATCAGGTTGGAACATTGTTGAACGAGAGAATATCTCAATTCGACACCCAAGTAATTTTATCCTTGTTGGAACTATGAATCCTGAAGAAGGGGAATTACGCCCTCAATTACTTGACAGATTAAGCCTTTTTGCCCAAGCAGGAAACATTCAAGACATTAATGAACGAATGAAAATCGTTGAACTTAATTTAAAGGAGGAAAGTAAAGATTGGGGAATGTGGATAGAAGATTATCAAAATCATGATCAACGACTTAAAGAAAGAATTAGTAAGGCTAAGGTAAACCTTACAAATGTTCAAATCCCTCAATATAGAAAAGAAATTATCGTATCACTTTGTATGGCACTTAAAGTAGATGGATTTCGATCTGACATCGTTCTTACGAGAGGAAGCCGAGCAAAAGCCGCGTATGATGGCCGAACTGAAGTAACTATTGACGATATTCTTGAATGTGCTTATTTAACTCTTCTTCATAGAACTAGAGAAGGAGGTATGCGAGAACCCCCATCAAAACTTGAAATAAATCAAGTCTTAGGACGTATTATGGATTCAAAGAAAAAGTAACTTAAGAATCAGCTTCTTTATGTGGCCCAACTCCTGTTCCAATATCCCCTGTGAAAATACCTCCAATTACCCCGGCAATCAAACCTACGAATAGCCCAGGAGCAACCCCAACAATTGAATAGTTAATTAAAAAGTAAACTTCAACAATGAAATCCGATGGGTTCTCGCCAAAATAAAATATTCTTAACCAAGACCCAATAAATGGAAAAATAATTGAACCTAAAATTGCACTTGTCAGACCAATAAGAATACCAATGGTAATTGATGACTTAAACTCTAAGCGATTGACCCATATCCCACCTATAAGCCCAGTAAAAAATCCACTAAAGGCCCCAAAATAAAAAGCAGAACCTAAAGCACGAGCAATAACATTTTCTCCAGATCCTATTTCAATCGGATAAACAAAATATACTAAACAAGTGTAAATAATGGCATAAAGAAGACCTAAAAGAATAATATCAAGCAGTATCTTTCGATTTTGAGAGAATATCATTAGAAAATCAAGTTTTATTTAATTCTTAACCAGAATAAAATCCTATCGAAAGTACTACCTTTGATATTTGAAAGAGTAAATCCAGAATAAGAGGGTGAATTTAAAGATAGTTATGCTGAGTGAGGATAACTATATAAGAATAATAAGAGTAGCGAAGTGTCGCACAGATCTTATAGGTGTACTCTCCCTTATTACCAGTAAAAATCATTTAATTACTTCTTAGTTAGTAAAATAGAAATAAAACTTAGATTCAGTTATCGAGAGTACAGATAGAGATCGTTGTGTTATGGAGAATAGAAAAATGAACGGAAAAATTCGATTAGCACTAGTTATAGTGGGTATCTTTGCCATTTCTGTTCTAAGCGGATGTGTAACCACACCTAGCAAAAGTGAATTAGTTCTTCAAATTGAAGAAGAAATTGTCACTATAGACAATCGCTGGCGATCCGCAAGCGCACTCTATGACGCAGTAGTAGCCTATCAATACCAAGGCTACCTAGGTCAAGTTGCCCCTGGAGAAACTATAGTAACAATGCCAGGAGTAGCAGAGAGCTGGACACATAATGAAGATGGAACAGAATGGACATTTACGCTTCGCGACGGTTTAACATTCCATGATGGATCAAAAATCGATGCGAAAGCAGTTCGATATAGCATATATGCCGATTATATGGCTTACAACCAATACGACAATATGAGTGAAGCAGTAGCTGAACATGACTTGAATGTAACCTTCCCAGTATCTGATCCAAACGGTGACGGATTAACAGTAATCTTCTCTGGTGACTGGTTCCCTGATCCAATGTTTGAATTTGATGTGGCTGGAAATTGGAAGATTTTTACACTTGTACCATACGGATCACACGGATCCTATACCGACACCACTGCAGTCTGTCAGGCAAAATATGAAAACTTCACCGAAAATCCCGTCTCCTGTGGACCTTATATGTTCAAAGAATGGGCCAAAGAAGATTATGTCCTTCTAGAGCGATTTGATGATTGGTTCGGTTGGGGTCAAACATTCACTGCTGATAATGGAAAAACCTACACATTTCCAACAGTTGATAAGGCCTTCAAGACCGTTAAATACCGATTCATATCAGAGAAAGCAATGGCTTTAGTTGAACTACGAACTGGTGGTGTAGATGTTACTACAGGACGTTTTTCAAGCTTAGAATCTCTAGAAATTATCAACAACACTGAAGGTTATTCTGCCTATTTACTCCCTGTATTGGGAGGCGCTACTATGGGAATGAATATTCAAGGAGATTGGCCAACTGTTTACGGTGGACCCGGTAACTTCCCTGTTTCTCAAGAGTGGTTCCGAAAAGCTGTATCACATGCGATTGATAGGACAAATATTGTTGATAATGTTTACCTTGGAATCGCTGATGAACGAAACTCAATTTTCTCAGATTGGATCCTTGATAAATTCTCAAATCTTGACACCTCTGATTATTATGACTTTGATCAAGGTGTGAATGAGTCGAAAGCCCTCCTTAATGCGGCAGGCTATACAGCACTGGGATTAAAAGACGAACCTGACAACCGATTTGGTTGGGGTATCTATGCAAATGAAACAGCTATAGGCGGTGTAAACCAAACAAAAGGTCGTCATTTTGTCCTTACAACCATGGACTGTGACTTCTGTGTAAAACGAGCTATCGCCATACAAAAAGACCTTAAGCAAATCGGAATCTATGTAGATACTGAACTGCTAGAATGGGGAAATTACTTAACTGCCTTATACGAAGGTGGCAGTGGATACTCATACAATGATTCATATGTGAACGAACCTGACCCTGAATTTTCTGGTCCACACTGGGACTTCTATGTAGGTGGATTTGGTGGTAATTATGAGACCCCATGGGACTTCATTGCTTACCAATCATTCGCATACTGGATGTTCTATGGATATGGAGGTTACAGCTGGCTTAATGTAGATTATGAAGTTGCATATGCAAAAGCCACAGGCGGACGTGGATTACTCAATTATATCCCTGGAGCCCCTGCAGATACATTCCCAACTCCTGAATGGTCAAATGATGACGCTCAGTTTATTGAAGGGTGTGAAGACGCAGGTTATCTGATATCTCACGAAGTACCTAAGGTTCCAATCGTATGGTATGTAGATACATACGCATTCAACGATCATCTAATGAACTTCCTTGGCTCTCGTGGCAGTATGTATCACGTGGCTTATTCATATTGGGCCTAAACCCCCCCTTTTTTTCTTTTTTTTAAAAAAATACTAAGATATATTTCGTTTTATTACTGAATTCTTTTATTAAATTTCTCATAATAGTTTAGGACTTGCATTGGTTCACATACTAGAGAGACAACATATTCTCCTATTTTAAGTAAATAACCCCATTTAAGAAGCTGTATTTCATCTATGTCGAATTGAGATCTTTTTACTGGATTTCTAAAATTGTTTAATATCTTAATATATTTCGCAGAAATTAATCTTATACCCTGATTAACTTCAGATCGAGTATCATCAATCAAATATGTTTCTTCATTTAATTTAATAGCTCGAAGTGTTGGAGGATTTTGTTTCCATTTCTCACGCCAGAAGGAGATTTGAGCTAGGAATTCACGTTCTAATGCTCCAGTAAATACAGTTTGGAAATTACTTTCAAAATATAACGCAAATTGAAAGAAGTCAGTTTCATCTGGATATATTTCCAAGTAGTTGGGATGAGGTATGATTTTGGAAATTCCATATTTTTTCGGATTCATATATAATGGACTATATCGTTGAATATTGACTGGTCCAATGAAATCTGGAGGTGCTAGGTGACTTATAAATGGAATAATCCGTAACATTTCCTCATAATCTTTTACCTCTTCCCCAGGAATCCCATACAACAGATTCCAATCAAGTCGAATCCCTAAATTTCGGCAGTCTCTTAAAAATCGGATGTTTCCTGAAGCTGTCAATCCTTTTGATAATAGGAATAATAAATGATTAGTTAATGATTCCATTCCAGGTTGAAGTGTTTTTATTCCTGCTTTTTTACAATAATATAATTCTTCAAACGAAAGAGTTGGCCTTACTTCGTAATAAATGCTATTGAGAGTTGAAGGAGGGCTAAATTTTTGCATTAAAGCTTCGGGTAGATCTTTGGGCATGATATTATCCGTTGCTTGCAATAATGTTACATTATATTTCTTACTTAAGAATTCTATTTCATGACATATTCTTTTAAGAGATTTTTGGCGATAATGGATATCTATTCCATTCAACCCACAAAATAGACAGTTTGATTTTTCACCCCACCAGCATCCTCGAGAAGACTCAAATCCAAGTCTTCGAATATTTGATTCTAATCCAAATTCATATAATTGTCCATAATATTCATCATAATCTGGAATCGGTAATAGATCAAGATCTGGAATCGGTGCACATTCAATAAGATGTTTTGAAGGTAAAACCCCTTCTTTCAGATAATTCAGACAGAAATCTTTGAATTCCCTCTCAGCTTCCCCGCTAAAAATGTAATCTACTGTATTTCGTGTTAAGGAATCAAGTGCATAATTCATGGGAACTAAGCAGTTCCCTCCTCCAAGAATGATTAAACTTTTGGGAAAATTTCTTTTTATTTCTTTAGCAATGGAAATAGCTGCACAGGTTTGCTGAAAAAAGGTTGAAATACCAATAATTGGGGCGTTGTATTTTTTAATAGATTTAATACAGAGATTCAGGAATTCTGGAACAAAAGATTGACACTTCAAAAGATCCTCATAAGAAATAGAAGTCGATAACATTGGTACAGATACGTTAGGAGTGAATCTTCTCTTTCCGTAATATTGATGAGCTTTCTGCTTATGGGGAAAAGCTGTTGAAGCGAAAATCCATTCACCAGCCAAACTAGTACTTCTAACTAGACTTAATCGTTGATAAAGATCAGGTATTTCTTGACCTATGATTTTCGCAAATAACATATTACTATAAAATATTTTAGAATTAATCCCTATTTCAGTTAAAGAAGAAGAATCCATTCTGCTTCTAGTAATGCATGAGAATGGTTTATGCGTTTATTCAAAAAGATTTAATGAACAGAAATTTGAAGAACAGCTATTAAGTGGGATTATTTCAGCCGTTAATTCTATAATGAAGAACGCATTTGCCTCTATAAGTGGAGGTTCAATTGAGCGTATAAAATATAAAGAATATAATTTAATATTCAAAGAAAAAAGTCCACTCCTATTCTGTTATGTTTTTAAGGCCTATCTTACCATCCAATAAAAAAGTTAGGAAAATTTATTAACCTAATCACCCAATCATCCAAGGTTTGGGAGAATTTTACAAGTATTCACAGAAATGGAGCAGTCCTAAAAGATGAGCAATTAGTTATTTTAAATTCTTGGATTAGAGAGATATTTTTTGTTTAATTCTTCATTTATAATTCCAAATTTCTCAGGACTTCTTCAATCTAGGTAATTAGTTCATTTCTATAAAATAGCATTTATTTTATAATTCAACTTGAAATCTTATTTATCCAACCTATAAGAAATAATTTACGAAATAAATTAACAATATTTAATTTTTTCTCATATAATATTCATTTGTGGGATGAAATTCTTATTTCTGATATATCATTTTTCTGATACATATAATTAAAATATATAACTAGGAAGTGAAGAATTAATTTCCTTTATAAAGATATATAAGGATTTCTATTCTGGCAATTCTCTGTTTCACAGATATTTGCCGTAATATTGGTAAAAGGTGCAAAACAATGGCAGGTCTTAGAGGATACGTTGTCAAACGGTTAATTCTTGCCCCTGTGCTTTTATTGGTAATCACAATGATTACCTATTCTTCCGCAGCCCTTGCTGTAGGGGATCCTGCTACACTAATTTTTGGTGGAGCAATCAACCCCGAGATGATGAGAGGGCAAAAAGATATTACTGCAGAAGATTTAATGGCCATGGAAGCAGAATATGAACGATTAAGAGATGAACTGGGATTAAACCATCCAGTTTGGATACAATACTTAATCTGGTTAGCCCATCTCGCAACAGGTGATTTTGGTAGAAATTGGGAGACGAACCAACCAATAGTTGAAGAGATGTTACATTTATTCCCTGCAACATTACAGTTAACAACAACAGCACTATTATTTGCCTGTTCAACAGGAATAATTGTAGGGATTATTTCAGCTGTCAAACACAATCAATTTACTGATCGGTTTTTAGTTTTTGTTACATTAACTCTTTATTCTACACCGGGATATTGGTTAGCATTTATTCTAATTCAATTCATAGCCATTGACTTATTTCCTTTACATGGAGGATTCATTACTCCAGGTTGGCGTGATAATGCATCCCCCATTGGACGCTTAATTATTCCAGGAGTGGCAATGGGAATTGCGTCAGCAGGATTTTATGCCCGAATTACTCGGTCGAGTATGTTAGAGGTTATTCGACAAGATTATATTACCACTGCACGATCTAAAGGTTTAGCTGAAAAAGTGGTTATCTACAAACATGCTCTGAAAAACGCCCTAATTCCAGTAGTAACTATTATTGGACTAGATCTTGCTGGTTTGTTTGGTGGAGCTGTAATTATGGAAACTATTTTTTCATGGCCTGGTATGGGACGTTATGGTTATCGTGCACTACTTACACGTAATTATCCAGTAATTATGGGCGTAGTACTATTTAGTTCTACTTTGTTAATCTTGATGAACCTTGTGGTGGATATTGCGTATGCTTATTTAGATCCACGTATTCGGTACAGTTAAAAGGAGTGATTTATCATGGGTATGAGTATTATGACTCAAGAAGAGCTTATCGCTCAAGTCAAACGTGAACGACGATTTCGAGCAAGACTACGGGCCTATTTTCACTCCCTTATCCATAACTGGACAGCGTTAATCGGATTCATCATAATCCTTGGATTCTTTTCAATTGCAATTTTTGCTGATGTAATAGCTCCATATCACCCAACTGAAGATGATTATACTGTAGGTATGCCTTCCTTTCAAGATCCATTCTTAATTACCGGAGATACCCCTACCACTGGATTTCCTTACTTGATGGGAACTGATTGGGCTGGCCAAGATATATTTTCTCGTATCCTTTATGGAGCCCGAAGTGCTGTTCTAGCAGGGACATTGGCGATATCAGTTGGCCTATTTGGGGGTATCCTAATTGGATCGCTTTCTGGTTATCTTGGTGGTAGTGTTGATAATATTTTAATGCGAATTGTAGATGCTTGGATGTCAATTCCTAGTTTCTTTATGCTATTAATTATAGTAGCAGCCCTCTCGGACCAGCCTTGGAATCCAGCAGGAAAATACACCCTTCTAATTGCAATGTTCTTCGTTGGTTTTATGGGAATCCCTGGTTATGCCCGAATATTACGTGGATCCGTACTAGCGGTTCGTGAAATGGATTTTATTGATGCAGCACGAGCTACAGGATCTAGTGAAGCACGAATTATCGTAAAACATGTACTACCCAACGTTTTCCCAATTATTCTAGTATATGCAACCATGGGTATTGGTGGTGCCATCATGAGTACCGCTGGACTCAGTTTTATTGGCCTTGGTGCACGACCAAATCAACCAGACTGGGGAGGTGATATGAATGGTGCACGTTATACCTTCTTTGATCACCCATGGCCGATGTTCTTTCCTGGATTAGCTATATTCATTGTAGTATTAGGCTTTAATCTTCTTGGAGACTGGTTACGAGATGTATTAGATCCAAGGACAAGGGATGTGTAACCATGAGTACTGGTGGAGTATTATTAGACGTCCGAGATCTTCGGACTCATTTTTATACAAAGAAAGGGGTTGTAAAAGCTGTAGAAGGGGTTTCTTATCGAATAAATCGAGGAGAAAGTCTTGGACTCGTGGGGGAATCTGGATGCGGTAAAAGTGTCTCCGCACTCTCAATGATGAGACTGATTCCGATACCTCCTGGTCGTATCGAAAGTGGTGAAGTCTGGTTCGATGGGATCGATTTGTTGCAGCTACCAATGCGTGATATGAGAAAAATCAGAGGAAATCGGATTTCAATGATTTTTCAAGATCCTATGACCTCTCTTAATCCAGTACTAACTGTTGGTGAGCAAGTAGCAGAAGCAATTCGTTTACATCAGTCTTTATCAAAACAGGAAATTCTTCAAAAGGTAGTTGAATACTTTAGTATGGTAGGGCTTCCAAATCCAGAAGATCGTCTTGAAAATTATCCTCATCAATTGAGTGGAGGAATGCGCCAAAGAGTGGGTATTGCCATGGCACTTTCCTGTAATCCGAGCCTTTTAATCGCAGATGAACCTACTACTGCCCTTGATGTTACTATTCAGGCTCAAATTCTGGAAATTATGGCTAATTTAATGGAAGAAATTCAAACTTCCCTGATTCTAATAACTCATAACTTGGGATTAGTTGTTGAATTAGCGAATAAAGTTGCAGTAATGTATGCAGGACATATTGCTGAGTTTGGTAAAGTTGAACATATCTTTGAAAATCCTCTACATCCCTATACAAAAGGTCTTCATGAGTCAATTCCTAAAATCAGTCAGAAAAAGGATCGCCTTGCCCCAATCCCGGGAGAAGTTCCTGATTTAATTAATCCTCCTTCAGGTTGTCCATTCCACCCCCGCTGCTCAAAGGCAATGCCTGTATGCCGTGAGAGCTTTCCTGAAGAATTAGAAGTAGAACCAGGTCATCGTATTGCTTGTCATCTATATACCTAAAGTATTCAGGAGTTGATATTATGAGTAAAACAGATAATATTATTGAAGTCAAAAATTTAAAGATGTACTTTGAAGTTACAAGAGGACTTTTCTCTTCTGATACTTTAACGCTCCGAGCAGTTGATGATGTGAGCTTCTCAGTTCCACGAGGTGGCACTGTTGGTCTTGTTGGAGAATCAGGGTGCGGAAAAACCACGACAGCAAGGTGCATTTTACGGTTATATGATCCTACTGGAGGTCAAATTCTCTTTGATGGAGTAGATATCACTCGTTCAAAAGGCCGAAAAATGCGTCAACTTAGGCGAGATATGCAAATTATCTTCCAGGATCCTTATGCGTCTCTAGATCCTAGAATGAAGGTAGGTGACATTATTGGTGAACCTCTTGTTGTTCATGGTGTCGCAAACGCTTCGGAAAGATCTGAGATTGTTTTTAACCTACTTAAAACAGTTGGCTTAGCTCCTGATCATTACTATCGCTTTCCACATGAGTTTTCAGGAGGTCAACGTCAACGTATTGGCGTTGCTAGAGCTCTTGCACTCAACCCAAGACTTATAGTCGCAGATGAGCCTGTTTCCGCTCTTGATGTATCGATTCAAGCACAAATTCTGAACCTTCTCCAAGACCTACAAAACGAACTGAATCTTACCTATATCGTTGTAGCTCACGATTTAGGTGTAGTAAGACATATTACACGATTTGTTAACGTAATGTATGTCGGAAAAATTGTTGAGAGCTCTGCAACCGAGGAATTATTCCGTAATCCAGCTCACCCTTATACTGAAGCATTAATTTCAGCAGTACCAAGTTTAGACCTCCAACGAAAAATGAATCGATTAGTTTTAAGGGGTGATGTACCGTCTCCTATATTTCCACCTTCCGGCTGTCGATTTAGTAATCGTTGTATGTACGCGAAATCAATCTGTTCAAAGGAAGAGCCTCCACTAGATGAAATATCACCAAATCACTTTGTGGCTTGTCATTTTCCACTTGAAGAGTCAGATTATGCTTATAAATAATCTAATTTTTTCTTTTTCATTGTTTTCTTTTAACTTTAATTTCAGGTACTGAATTTGGAGAATATCTAAGACAATTTAAATATTTGACAATAAAATTACCACACTCTTGAACTTTAAGAGGGATTGAATAAATTCATAATTATGAAAATAGGTGAGAAAATATTGCTAATCAAAAGATCTTTCTTGATGAAGAATAACCTAATCTTTTTTTTAATTGTTTGTTTGATAATAGTACCTAATACGATTCCAACGAGCGCTGCGTCGTTCTATGATACTCCAAATCTCCCAACAAGATCAGAGTTGTTTTCCCGAATTATATTTACTGGTTTTAATACTCAAATAATGAACAGTCTAATTAATCCTATAATAGAAGGACAACCTTCTCAGATTGAGAGAAGCGTAATAAGCTTTTTTCAACAAGATTACACTGATAAATCATTCTTTATAAATCACTATTATGAACTAGCTTCAAACTCTTTTGATAATGAATTTTTCAATTTTATAAACTATACAGCGATTCCTGATACTATCAATCATTCTGATGGAACCAGTGATAAGGGACGATTTATTAATGCGACAAAAACAATTTCATGGCTTGCAGATAATTATGAATTTTATTACGGATTAAAACCAATCCCAGGATATACCTTATTTCTTTCGAATCTTACAATGCTAGATGATGGAGAATACACAACTCACTGGTATAATGAAACATATATCGACCCAGACGCGCATACTTCTATTCGTAGGAGTTTTATGACAGGGTATGGTTCTCAAGATCGCCTTTATTACTTAGATCTCACCTCAGATTCCTATTATTTACAAAATGAGGGTTCAAATAGTACCCTTCAAGAATTTGAGCAGTTGTACAACCTCCAGACCCCCTATGGATTCCAAAGGTTCTCAGATTTTATTGCACAATGGATTTATGAAGTCGAAAGAAATCTTTGGGTTCAAGATTATGTATATTCGCCACTCGCACCAGTTGGTGATTTAAGTACTGGAGTACAATTTTATTTTGAAATTCTAGTCTTAACAAATGTGACTGGGTTTTCTCCTGAAGATCTTCGATGGACAGTTAATGAAACTTTCATTTTAAATTCCTTTGAAACTGTTTATCCTTGGATAAAATGTGTCATCGATGTAAAATTTCAAGCATTAAACACCGTTCCAAGTCTTTATTCCATTATACAGTCCTCCATTGTTCCTTGGGGAGAATTTAATAACCAATCTACTCGAAAGTATGCAGTTGATCTTATCCCTATTTATGAGGAACTTTATTCGAATGCTGGGACGTTTCTTGAAGAAATTTACTTTCAATTTTTTACGGTTCACTTTAAAACGTTTGCTTTCATTTTTGATGACGCCTTATTTGGTATTGCTGACAAAGCAAAATTGGAGCCTAGTCTTTTAGGCATTGCATTACGGGATGAACTTGATTCTCCATTGACGATCATTAGCCATGATTATAAATATACTTATGGTGACAATCGATCAAATCCTCAACCATTTCATGGATTATCGCAGACTCTAATCCATGAGCTGGGACATCAAATCGGATTAATGCATCCTTTTCAATTTGGGACTGTGGGTAATTTTATTGACGATGTAATGTCTTATTATACGCATTCCTCCCAGTTCAGTATATTTTCTATTGATAACATTCAACGGGGCCAAATAGATATTCTACTCAAAGCTTCCCGTTCAATTATCAATCAAGCTATAGTTTCAGCTAAAGATAAAGTATATACTAAAAACTTACAAAATCTATTTAATTCATATAATGCTTCTTATTTTGCAGTTTTAACGAAATATCAAGAAATGAACTACAGAGAAGCTTACTCACTTGTTAGAAAACTTCACACATCACTTCTTAGCTTTGATACCAGTTTAAATCACATTAAAGATAAAGGAAAATATACTGATATGAATCCAACCTTTTTTGTAGGTATGCTTTTTTTTCTAGTTCTTACTGTTTATTATAGAGGAAAAATGCAAGTATTAAGCTTAAACCAACCAACTCGTGATTTGCTAGATAAAGAGATGGTGAAAAAAATCGAATTACGTTCCCGTGAAAGAGTAATTGCATCAAAACGAGCTGCATTAGAGAAAATTCCCTACCAGAATGATAAAACGAAAATGAAAAAAGAAAACTAATGGCTTAGAAGTCTATCTGGAATTTTTTTAAATGTTATACATAAATTTGGCTGATTAAGGTTTTGCACTAAAATAAATGATTATATAAAGAAGAAAAGTTTCTGTAATTACGAGAATCCTTACGAAGAATTTTAGATTTGTGGTTGAACTTTGAGAAATTAGAGATGGCCCGCTTAACTTTTACTAATAAGGAATTAGCTATTGCTGCACTCTTGACTTTAACATATCTCCTAACAGGATTTTCCTTAAACCCTCTAGTATGGCCTGATCAAATGATGAATCGTTTTGCTTTAACTGAAACAATTCAACCTGATAACCCAAAAATTATTGAATTAGACCAAAAATTTGAAGCATATCTTAATGCAAATTATGAATCTATTTCCTTATTATTAAAGACCAAAAATAACTTTATTATAGAAATCAAAGCGGTAGAAGCTTTCATTGATAGAATAATTCCATTTACAGATGATATAGCAAATTATATAACGTTGGATCATCGTGCTTCTGTTTCGGATGTCTTAGCCCGTGGTGATGATTGTGATGGAATTGCATTAGTTGCAGCTTCCTTATTGACTCGACGAGGATATGATAGCTATGTGGTTATCGGAAAATGGCATTCGTGGGTAGAAGTTCATCTAGATGAAAACATGATTATCAACATTTTAGATTCACAATTAAATGAAATTTCCCCATATTATGTTAAATTTAATCATGATCAAATCTATTATGAGGCACTTTCTTATTTGGAGGTGATCCTGCATAATTTTCTATTAATTCTCTTTCTTCTGAAGATAGGTATTATTACATTCACATTTATACGAAGCTATGACGCATTTCAATCGTTATATGCTACCGTTATTGCTTTAATTCTATCTCCAATCCCAGTTATGCTTGTTCTAGCTGCTATGAATGGGATCTAAGGGAAGAATTCAATCAGTAACATGAAAAAATCCTTTATCATCAATGATATAATTTGCTGATTAGTATAAAGGGTAAAGAAACAGGAATATTATCCAAATACCAAATGCAATTCCAATAGTGAATAAGCCTGTTAATATTAGTTTTTTTTCTCGTTCCGAAAATAGAGGTGGTGAGCTCGGAAAAGGTTTAACTGATTTTATATTGTTTTTTTTGATTCTTTCGTTTTTATATTGTGGTATGAACTTAGGTTTCTCGCTAGAGGATTCTGAATGACGATTAGGGGGTTTAAAAAAGGTAATTATTAATCCTGTTGCTAAAGAAAGGGAGCCTAATAAAAAATTCAGGTTACTCATTGCTGTCGACAACAAGGTTAAGTATGGAATGTTTTCCTGTTCTATATCAATAAAAAGAAAAATACTTACAATTGAAACTAAAAAACTAATCGTAGTTAATATTATACTCCATTTTATAATATCTGATATGATAGGTTCTATAGATCTTATCATAAGTTATTTATCACCCGTAATTGACTTAAGACCAGGATCTGGATGTTCTATAGTGGTTTGAAACTTAGTTAGTAATTTTAATCGTTCACGACGAGATGTTATTCCTTTCTTACCTAATAAATAATAGATTTCAACATAATATTCACATCGTGACAGAAGTCCTTCATAACTCGGTTGATAACGAGAAGGAATCTCAAAATTAATTTCTGTATCGGATAAGTCTGTATCGAAAGTCAATTGACAAATAGGTAAACTGTGGTTATCATCGTTGATAGTAATTCTATTTGCTGTGTAGGTTTCAATTTTCTTTAGAATTATACGTAATGGATTAATGGAGGTCAGATTCTGAGTTGAAATATTTAATCGGTTTTTTCGTCCAACCTGCAAGGGAGTGGAATAGCATATTGTTAATGTCCCACTTTGAATCGAAAGAATTTCTATTTTTTCTTCAATTTCGTAATCCCGATCTATAATGATCTGTTCTGTCTTTTTTTCACTTGATCCATCTTCAAAATTTAATAGAATCTCAAGAAAATACGATACTTTCCCATTATCCCCATAATATGATGGAATAGCATTTCTAGGGACTTCTAAACTCTCATTCCAATGAGCATCTTGAGTTGATATTTCATGGGTTTGTCTAAGAAACTCTATTTCTTCTTTTTGATGACGACTTGGTAAAATAAAACTCCATGCAGGGTGAAAACCTGTTTTACCAAATATTGATTGAATGGTAAATTCAGTTTTTTCCTTTCCGATGAGAGCAATTGTTCCCTCTTGAAGTGGAGCTTTTATGGCGGAGAAATTAATTGACACATCTATCATTTCGCCTTGTCGAAATACTTTCTTAGGTAGTTCAATCTCCAATTTTCTCACGACCGACAATTAATTAGTTATATTCGCTAAAATCTCTGCTCGTGCAATCCTTAAAGTTTCTAAATTATAGTCAGACTCTATTCGAGTAAGATGATACAAGAAACCTCTTGTAATTTCCTGCATCGCACGCAACAGAGTGTAGGACCAAAGATCCATATGTCGTCTACCTCGAAATAGGGTGCTTTCAACTATTAACTGATTAAGAAAATCAATTATTGATTCCTGTTGAGTTCTTGGAATTTTTCGGAAAATGAGTTCTCCTCGTCTATTAGTATTAAATATTATGAGGGAAATTTTACTTTTTTTAATTTGATGGGCAATTGCAAGACAATCAAGAATTGCCATGGAATATGCTCTATCTTTTAATTCTTTTAATGGAGTATTACGAGTTACTCCTGTCCATGGATCTTTTAATAACGGTATGTTTGTTGCTCCATCAGTTATTAGAATAATCATAGGTATTGATTCATTTTTATTCCTTATTAAATCTAGTTTTATTAGTTCAACGGCTTTTTGAAGACCACCTGCGAGCGGAGTAGCTCCTGAAGCCTTTAAATTTTTTAATTTTCTTTTCACCAAGTTTAAATTAGAAGTCGGAGGTTGTATAATAACTCCTTGGGTTCCTTGTAAGACAACTATACCCACACGATCACGATATAAATATGCTTGACGACTTAACCAATTTACAGAGCTTGAAACAGCGTTTATTGTACTAACTATTGATTCTGAGAGGTCAAGAACAAAAATAATGGTAGCAGAAACTCGTGTGCAAAAAGTTTTTTCCTGAATGTCTTCTAATTTAATAATAAAACGGTTAGTAGAGCATGATGCCCTCTCACGATATTGACGCATAATTGTATTCCTTAGAGTAGCTAATAGATGAATATTTTTAGGATAATGAATAAATGGGTGAGATCCTATTACTCGACCTGATTGTAAGGAGGTTACACTTATTGCTCTCTTTCCCATTTTTGATCTTTTACGAGAATCAATTCGAGTTTTAAGAGTTGGGAGAGCATCAGCAATAATTCTAACTGATCTCAGTGAGGTATTATTAGGCGGTACTATTAACTCAACTCCTTGAAAATTTTTTTTAGGTAAAAGGTCGAGTTCAGCTAATCGATTGAGTAAATTTGTCCCATAGTCCTCTTGAGGGTTCAAGGATTCATTATCTAGTCTTTCAATAGGCGAAATATGTGTTCCTATTCCCTTATCATCTAATTTACGACTTGATTCCCCCTCTGAAGCACCAATATCTGCTGCACGATGAACTCGCCAATTTTTTCTCAAAGATTGTATAATATATCCAATGGTAAATAAAGAAACAAGGAAGATAATTAATTGAATCCAGAATTCTACTGGGAGGATAGAAATAAAATATGAAAAAATGAAGAAACTAATAATAAGAACTATTACCCCAAAAAGGCTAGCATATAGACGTTGTTTCTCCGTGAAAGAGATTAAACCCTGTCGACGCTTTAAACCAACAAATCGTAACAATTTGCCTTTTCTAGATCTATCCTCATCTAAATCAAGAATAACTTCCTTTTTAGACGGCTTTTTTTCCTCTTTTACGGATTTAATAATTTGGAAATGTTTCACGTGGGAAAATGAGGTTAAATCAGGTTTTTGTTCTACATTTTCATCTTCTTTAACTTTATATTCTTTCATTAACTTTCTACGTTTCTTCAAGTAGATTAAAAGAAGAAAGGTACCTAATCCCCACAATGATAATGCACTAAATAAGGAGATAAGTAAATCAGGTCTAGTAATTATTTGAGTAATGATAATTGATGAAAATAGAGCTGTCATGCATATTCCAAAAATTGAAGCAAACCATTCTAAAATAATTCGGATACGCTTAGGAGACTCTGCTCTCATTGGTGATGAAGAAAAGTTAGGATCTTTTTTTTCTCTAAGATCATGAGATACTCCTTTATTTATATTAATAATATCATTTTCAAAAGACTCTTTTCTTTCTGGTAATCTATGAGAAAGTACATAAGGAACAAGAAAATCTATATCTTCTCGTGCAACTTCATTGCGATTTAGTAAACATGCTAATGCTATAGCACCACGAGCTAGAGCTATATCTGCTCTATGTCCTTGAATTTCACTTTGTTGACAAATAGTAGAAATATATTGAATATTTGATATAGGAAGATTAACCTCAGATAACATATTACGTGCTTGATTTATTGAATTATATAGATTATTTTTTTCTTTATACAAGTTAGGATCTTTCATGGGTTCTATATTCATATTTACAATATCTAAACGTTCTTGAAGTGTATTAAAATCTTTCATTTCGTAAACAAATGCAAATTTATCTAATACAGCGGTTGAAATTTCGTGAAAGCTACTATTTATGGAAATCAGTAAACAAAAATTACTCGATTGATTTATGGACAGATTAGATCTATGTACTATATTCTCTTTAGTTTTCCATACATTGATTATAGTATTGGCAATAGATTCGGAAAGTAAATGAAAATCATCTATAATAAGAAATCCATTATGCACTTTGGAGAAAATCCCTTCTCTGAATTTCAACTGGAGATTTAATGTATCAATAAGTGCATCGAAAGAAATGTTTGAAGGGATATCAATGATTGGTGCAAAGTTCTTATCCTCTCTATGCAAGGGAATTTGAAGATCTTTAAAGGCTTCTAAGAAACAAGATTTTCCAGTACCAGTACGACCCATAATTACCATTCCCCCTATTGAAGGGTCAATTGCAAGTAATAAAAGAAGAATTTTTAACGGCTCATTACCTTTGAGTCGGGAGAAAGTTTCGGAAGTAGTAACGTACTTTTCTACTCCAGAAAGACCGTCAGATAAGTTCATTTCAAATATCCAAGTTTTTTTTATATTTATACAAAGGTACCCTCAACAAGAGGATTTTCACCTTTTCTAATAAAGAAAAATAATGAGGCTAATAAGAAACAATTGGCTGATGCAAGTAAAAAAGGATCTCTTTGAAAAATAATTAAGAAACTCAAAACACTGACAAACCAAAATACAGAAATCATTATTGCACGTTTGATCATCCATTTTAACAAATTTTTTTCCTCCTCATTTAACCCTTCATCAACTGTGAGCATTATCACAACATAACCAAAGTTGTATACAAAAATCATTAAACCTAGAAAGAGAATGACTAGTTGAACTGTTTCCATTAACACCACAATGGCAGAACTTATCGAAGCCTCAAATATTAAAATCCATATTCTGATAATCACGAATAAAAGTCCAAAAAAGGAGGAAATAACCACTCCTTTATTATTTGAAACCCAACTTGTATTTCTATTACCCATCAAAGCCCTTGTAGGTTGCATAAATATTTGTTCACCACATTAAATTATTATTTTGACAATCCAAGATAATTTTTAAAGTATTTTCAAGTTAATTGATTCCAAGGGAGGATATAAGACTATTCCTGTTCTTTCTTTGACTAAATCAATGATTTCTTGATATAATGCGTGATAGTTCATTTCCAGCTGCTTAGTTTTACCAGGAAGAATGATTTCATTTTGCATAGCGATCTCTTCAGCTCTTTTATATCCAGCTGATGCATGACGTAAGACAGCTGACATTGGATCCCAAGTCAAAACACGAAAGATTTTCTCTTGGGACATAGGGGTTCCATCTGCTACACACACCTGTCCAGCATGGAGAGAGTATCCAACTCCTACACCACCCCCACCATGATAACTTGTCCATGTTGCCCCACACATAGTATTCCCTAGAAGATTCAGGACTGCATAATCACCAATTGCATCAGAGCCATCTAACATCCCTTCAGTTTCCCGATATGGACTAGCAACAGATCCTCCATCTAAATGATCACGACCTATGATAACTGGAGCTTTCAATTTACCATCAGCATATAATTTATTCAATAACATGCCAAAAGCAGCTCTTCCCTTATAACCAGCCCAAAAAACCCTTGCAGGAAGTCCTGATTCGAACGGAATGTATTTTGAGGCTAAATCAATCCAATTTATAAGCATAGGGTCATCATGAAAAAGCATTTTAGCATAATTATCAGTTAATCGGATATCATCAGGATCATTAGAGAGAGCGGCCCATCGAAAGGGTCCTTTTCCTTCACAAAACAAAGGACGAATGTATAATGGAACAAAACCTTTGAAATTAAAGGCATTCTTCACACCCATCTGATATGCTTGAGCTCTAATGTTATTTCCATAATCAAATGTTCCTGCTCCTCTTTCCTGTAGAATTAACATCAAGTTCACATGTTTGGCAACTGTTTCATAAGATTTTTCTTTATATTTCTTTGGGTCAGTTTTTCTTAAAGACAGTGCTTCAGCATAATTCATCCCACATGGTACATAGCCATTTAGCATGTCATGTGCTGATGTTTGATCAGTTAAAACATGAGGGGTAATTTGATGATCTACAAGATACCCTAATAAATCAACAGCATTGCATAAAATACCAATAGATTGTGATTCACCTTTTTCTGCAAAATGCTTTGCTAATGCTACTCCTTTAGCTATTGAGTCTGTTTTCACATCTAAATAAGGAGTTCCTTTATCTCTTCCCTCATTATACATCCTATCTAAATTTTCAGGATTAATTTCAGCAACAAGGGCAATTTTTCCAGCCATTTTAATCGCTAAGGGTTGTGCTCCACTCATCAATCCCAATCCTGCAGTAACTATTAATAACTGCTCAAAAGAAGAAAATTTCTGATAATGAGTATGTGATTCAGCAGCTTTTATCGCTGCCATCATTGTTTCATATGTACCCTGTATAATTCCCTGTAAACCAATGAATATCCAACTACCAGCTGTCATTTGACCGTAAACAGTTAAACCTACGTCAACCATTTCCTGAAATGATTGAATCCAATTAGGAACGATAATTGAATTGGTAATGACACAGCGGGGAGCCAGTGGATGGGTAAGCATCTTTCCATAAGGAACTCCAGATTGCATAAACAAAGTTTCATTAGGATTAAGTGATTTAATTAACTCAAGTGTATCATAAAAGGCCTTCCAGTTCCGTAAAGCTTTTCCACTCCCACCATAGATAAAAAGATGTTCCCAATCTTTACCATTATGGAGATTTGATATAATAGCCCGAATAATGCCTTCTGTTTGCCATCCAGCCTTTGTATGGGGAACTAAAGCCTTCTCTCCAGAAGGAAGCGGGGGAATTTCCTTAGGTTTAAGATCCATGCGCAATAATTCATTTTCGGGAAGTTTTTCTTTTCCTGTTTGAATTTCTTGTAAACGAGTTTTTTCCATAAACGCCATCCCTGATAAAAATCTTCATGATATTAAAATAATTTTATTGAAATTCTTTTAGAGCAGTAACTATCTAAAGAGACGGTTTCTATAGCTCAGATACTAGTCAATCCCTAATGAACATTTTAAAGGATTGAAAATTGTATTCAATTACGATGAGATGATTATTTAGATTTTTGCTAAGACGGAAATTATAAATTTAGCGAACCAGATTTGAAAAAAAGTTTTGTTTTGAAAGTCCATATTTAATAAAGAAAACTACCTAAAATTCTAATAGAATATTAAAAATACTAAAATTAGACAATATTAAACTATTGAGAGGGTTTTTGAAGCTCAGATACTAATATATCCCGAATAACCATTTGAATAGGTTGTATAATACGTTGAACTGGTTGGGGACGGTTTTTAGGATTCCATTCACCACGACTCCAAGCTTCTTTTAAAGCATTTAAGGCCTCCAAGCAACTAACTTCAAAAGTACTAGCAAAAGTATCTCTTAATTTATCAGAAACCCCAGCTTCAATCATTAGACGTCCTACATCGGCAGCAGAGATCCTTGTATCAACAGGAAGATCCATCTTGTTCAACATGATCGCCATTTTGACCTCACGACTGTATAGTTTGTCACCAAGAATATCAAATAACTCCTTTAGGCTTACTTTATTCTCCTCCCATCGTGCTTTTTCAGAATCAATAACAACAATCATACCATGAAGACCGTTGATAACGATCTTCCGCATGGATTTGAACCGATCTTGGCCAGGTGTAGTGAATAAATGATATTTAAACCCTTTACTTCCAGTTCCAAGACCGAAGGTAGCTTGGTCAAAACCAATAGTACGCTCAGTTGCTTTATCTTCGAGTTTCAAGAAATTATAGACAGATTCAGGATCTTCTTTCTTTTTTATGGCATGAAATAAACTTAACGCAGTGGTTTTTCCCGCTAAAGTAGGCCCCCAGAAAACAATTTTAATACCCTGCTGCGATTCTTCAAAAACTAATTCTTCTTGACTCAATGATGAAAAACAACCCTTAAACTAGATAGGATAGAGATAGGTAAAGAGGAGTGATCCTAGGAGAACCATGCTGTGGAAACAGAGGGTCTATCGAACACGAGAACATAATCACACCATCATAAAATGTAAAACCCTATAATTTAAAAAGGCTATTCTAATAAAGACTTATTTTCTATAATCACAAAAACAACTTTAATATAATAACATCAGGTCTTACAACTCTTATTGTTTGAAAAAAGGGAATTATCTAATAATTTTATCTAACTTTGTATTAGTTTTATTTAATTTCCTTTGAAACTAATAATTTAACTAATATTAAATAATAATATAGAAAAAAAGTGACCCCATATTCTAATACTTCACATAATCAGCCAATTATTCAACTTGATCGGTATTTCAAAGAATTTCTTAATATTGGATGTATTTAAACAATATTGATCTTTTCAGGAGGAATCATGGATTTTAAGCTGTTTCTATGATTAATCTTATATTAATTAATATTAATTAGTCTTAAAGATTTTCTGTTCATCAAGAGTAATCATGAAAACTCTAAATTAGGAAATAATTAACTAGTACCTTGGAATTTCTTGATTTATTGGCAAGAAAGGAATTTACTTATGTCTTATTTATATGATTTAATTGCAATATCCCCACATCCCGATGATGCAGAGATTGGATGTGGAGGCACTTTAGCTTTACTTACTAAAAAAGGATATCGAGTAGGTATCATAGATTTAACAGATGGTGAACCAACTCCGTTCAATGAAAATCCAGAAGTTCGAATACAAGAAGCAAATGAATCTGCCCGTATTTTAGGGGTGGATCGATTTCTATTGGACCTTCCTAACCGTGAACTCCTAGATAGTATAGAGGCTCGGATGAAGCTAGCTAGACTTTTTAGGGAGACAAGACCACGAATTGTTGTGGGAATGATCGGAATGACCCCTGGAACATCACCTGATCATTATCAAAGCCAATTAATTTTTGATAGTGCTATCTTTTATAGTCGTCTTTCTAAATGGGAAAAAAAGTTTGGTGGATTAAAGCCATGGCTTATTGAACAGTCTTTTTACTATTATACAGCACGAGAGCAAGTTCCAACTAATCTACCTTTCCAGTTCATTGTAAATATTTCTGATTTCTTTGCAATAAAGAAAAAAGCTCTCCTTGAATATAAATCTCAGTTTAAAGCCCATCCTAGTTATAACCCACCAATTATAGATTGGATCGAGGGTATGGGACGATATTATGGAAATCTTGCGGGTTGTAAGTACGGTGAAGTTTTCTTTGGAAATAAAATAATACAAATGAACTTTTTCGAGCATTTGTTAACGAATTAAGGTTGATTCAGTAGGAGGAATGGGATTATCCCATCCAGCTAATGAATCGATTCACTCTTTAGCTTAAAGAATCCCCCAAGGCCTTATTCTTAATAAAAGTGATCTCTCCGGAGGGAAAATGTCTTTTTTATGCTGTTTATATTCTCTTCAAATCTATATAACAAGTTAGTGT
>JAEOUE010000159.1 GCA_016839515.1 Candidatus Hodarchaeum mangrovi | reverse complement strand
TTAAGAACCTCATAATGCAATAAACTAGGTGCTAATAGCTCTAATTGCCCATTTATAAAACGATCCCCGATTTGTAAAGCTAGATTACTGTATTCTTCAGTAATGAACCATTTAACCACAAAATTTGCATCCACAACAATTTTTTCCATCAGTCATACACTCAAGCAAGGCCTTTAGACATTAGCTTCTTCTCTCTCTCCATTCACGAATGACACTTGTACTGTCATATCCTTTAGGTGCCACCTTACGAATTTTTTCGTTAATTAGGACAGCTTTAGCAAGATTCTTTTGTTTTTCCTGATTTAAGCGGTCTTTTATCGCAACCCTGATCACTTCACTCCAGTTTACCTGCTTCAATCGTTCCATTTCTTTCTTCATCTCGTCATCTACTCGGACACTGATATTTGCCATAAATCATACCTCCTGTATATACAAGTAATACTGTATTAAAAATATTACGTTATGAGTTTGCTAAAAACTTGAGGTAATTGGTGGATAATTCTGACAGCATTATACTGCTTTAGATATTAAGGTTCTTCTTAATCCTTGACCGTGGACGCTTGAATCCAATTGTTCATCAAGAATCAGGTTAAAATAACACATTATAGAATAATTAAATAATTATTCGAAATGTTTTTTTCTTCTGCTATCATATTAATTTAATAAAAGGATTTGAGATCATGAAAATAATAATTATAGGTGGAACAGGATTTCTAGGTTTTCACTCCCTACTCGAGTTTAGAAAAAAAGGCCATATAGTTAACACAATCTCAATACCTGATGTAAAACTAGGAGATTGGTTCCCAAAGGAAGTGGAGGTGAAGTATATAAATGTCTTTGAGCAGGAGGAAAGTGTACTTCAAGAACTATTAAGCGGATACGACGCATTAGTATATGCGGTAGGTCCAGATGATCGTGTTACTCCTCCAGCCCCTGCTTACGATTTTTTTCATGAACGACTAGTGAATTCTTGTGGAAAAGTTATTGATGCGGCACGAAACGCAGGGATTAAACGATGTGTTGTTCTAAATTCCTATTTTACCTATTTTGATAGAATATGGCCTGAATTGAGGTTGGCAGAACATCATCCATATATTAAATGTCGGGTAGAACAAGCAGAACGAGTTATTCAAGCAGGCCAAGGGGAAATGGATGTAATAATCCTAGAGCTTCCCTATATTTTTGGGACAATGCCTGGTAGAACTCCATTATGGAAAGAGGTCCTGCTTGATCGGATACTGAAAATGAAAATAGTCTTCTTTCCTAAAGGAGGAACGAATATGATTGCAGTACAACATGTAGCAGAAGCAATAGTTGGTGCAGTTGAACGTGGGGAACATGGTCAGAGATACTTAATTGGAGATATTAATTTATCTTGGAAAGAAATGTTAAATATCATTTTCAACACTCTAGGAATAAGAAAAAGAGTGATTACCATTCCTACATTCCTAGCGGCATTTTATGGAAAAAGAATGAAGAAATTAGAAGAAAAAGAGGGAAAAGAAAGCGGTCTTAATTTAGCCCGATTATTTCAAGATATACAATCGAAAGAGCTTTATTATGATCCAAGCGAAACAGCAGCAAAGTTAGGATATAATCGATCTGGAGTACAGAAAGCTATTGAGGAAACGGTTTATGCTTGTTATCCTGATCGTTTTTAAGTTGCCAACTCAGGTGAATCAATGAAAAATAAAAAAGACTTCTGGCACAAGCTCTTATACTCATCATTTATACCTCCAATTTCAGAATAGTAATTGACCATCCCCCTTACTCCGTATAAAAGAATCCGTCTAGGGATCTATACCTTCTCTCTTGTCCCCTAATAAACCTGAAGGTGGAAATATAATCATGGCATCTTCAAGGCCTTATTAGTGGAAGAAATAATAAAATAAAATTTTTCATTCTCATACCTAGATGAGAATAAGTCTCAGTCTGAATCTCTATATTCTGGTTTGAGTAAGATTGCCAATCGTTTTTTGAAGATTTGGAAACGTTCATCAAAATCATCATACCCATCAAAATCAAT
>JAEOUE010000158.1 GCA_016839515.1 Candidatus Hodarchaeum mangrovi | reverse complement strand
TCAACAAGTTTAATATCTGTGTTCATGAGAGGTAATCCTATTGTTCCCAATTTTTTGACTCCACGATAAGGATTCATCACTGTTAAAGGAGAGGTTTCAGTCATTCCATACACTTCAAGTAATTTTCCTTTTCCAACGATTGCTTCCAATTCCTTCTGGGATTCAACTGGAAAAGGTGAAGCTGAAGAAATACAGGTATCAAGGTTAGAATGATCTAAGGTTTTAAATTTAGGATTAGCTAAAAGCATTTGATAAAGGGATGGGACATTAACTAAAGCAGTAGGTTGATATTTACCAATTAGTTTACATATAAGGTTTGTATCTCGAGGGTTAGGAACCAGTAACTGAGACCAACCCAAGTACAGACAATTTTCACAAAAGAACAAGCCTGCTACATGAAAGAATGGAAATCCAGATAATGCCATACCTTTACCTTGTTCCCAATTTAACCATTTTTGAACCATTATTAAATCTGCCATGATATTCCGGTGAGACAACATGGCACCTTTAGGTGGACCAGTAGTTCCTCCAGTATAGATGATAAAAGCAAGATCATCAGGACTTATGGTGCTGTTCGGTAATAAGGAGGAGTATTCTTTCGCTCTAATAACTTCAAAAAAATCTTTAACAATTTTCCCATTAAGGGGGGTTACATTCCCTTTAGGAATCTTTTTTGTAAGTTTGCCTAAAATTTGTTTATATTTTGGTAGAAAATCTCCGATATTGGTCGTGACAATCAGTTGTAAAAATTTTAAATCTGCTGCAATTTTAGCTAATCTATTTTCAAAGATCGCATCCAAGGTAATTATTGCTTTTGCTTCTGAATCATTAAGTTGATATAGTAATTGCTCCTCAGAGAGAAGAAAACTAACTCCAGTGACTACACAGCCAATTTTTATGGCTCCTAGAAAAGCGATGACAAATTGAGGGATATTAGCTAAATTGAGTCCAATAACATCTCCCTTTTTTAATCCAGTCTCAAGTAAAAAATGAGCAAATTTATTTGAATAAACATCTAGTTCACTAAATGTTAATTCTACTCCCAAATATTCGAGTGCTAATTTATTTGGATATTTTTCGAATGTTTCACGTATAGCTTGAGGGAAATTTGTTTCCCAGAGGCTTGGATCAAGATTTTCTATTCCTATGTCATATGATTTCGTCCAAAATCGTTCCTGATTCAATTAATAGTCACCATTCTTTCGATTTGGTCTAATGAGTATAGGTTATTCATCCAATTATAATTCTTTATAATTTCTTTGTTTCTTAATTTCTTTAATTCCAATGAATACGATTCACGAGATAACTTTCTTCTTTGCAATGACCATCCATTCATTATATAATTTACCAACATAAAAGAAATCTAAAGCCAGAATATTTAGAAAAAGGAATAATAAAGGCTTAATAGTAAAAACAGTACCATTAAACAATATATGTAAATTGACACTCGTAAGTGCTATAAAGAGTATCCATTTATGAAATAATTTAAGAGTTTTAGGTTTCATGAAGAGTTTAAATGCAATAGCAATACCAATAATAACTGCTAGAATACCAAAAAATAATGTCAAGTAAGCTAAATATAATCCCAAGTCATATCTTGTTACAGGCAATGTTGTAAGGTCTTTGATGATTCTGTTAAATGCATTTAAATAGGATTCAAATACTAAAATCTCCCATAATGACTTTATATATCCATGAATAGTCATAAAATGAAAAATAAGACCAAAAAATGGTATGAAGCCCAAGATACAGTGGATCCATCTTTCTTTTTTTAATAATCGTTTTCTTACTATTGGCAAAGAAGAATAAAGGGTAAAATAGAAAAAAATGAATGAAATATATCCTATATTCCTAGCTAGTTCAGTCAATGGAGTGATGAAGGGAGTTGATTCCATGAAAAATTCAGGGGTTAAACCAACAGGTATGATATAAATGGGAGTAAACGAATTTGATAAATTCAGGCATAAATTTACCTCTGATTCGTAAAACGCTCCTATCACTACTGTCCCTAACTTCAATGCTACACAGTTTAGATAGATATTTTGTGCAATCATACCGATATTGTACATGAATAATTTATTGTAGTAGCTTGTATTTATCTGATCATTAATCCAAGTAGTATTAATAGAGAGAATAAGATCCAACTGGGCAGTTTCAACCCATTGTTGATTAAGTGCTGCTATTTTTAGTTCCTGTTGTACATTTTCAGAAGAATATTGAATGAGAGAGTTATTTTGAAGATAATAATAATATTGTCCAGTAGATAATCCTTCTACACTCCCTATTGCACATCTTATGTCAATTAGTTTTTGACTCCCTCCTAAAAAATTTATTGTTGTACTATCGTATAATAAATCAGTTAATGTAACAAGGGGTATCTCTCCTTGTATGTAATCACGAGTAGATTTTCTTTTCGCAATTGCTTCTTCTACTGATAGATCGTTTTCATTACATGATTTCAAGCATTCTATTTTAGACGAAATCATATTTGAAGTATTCATTCTCCCTACAGGGAGGATTAGTAAAGGTTCTAAAGTAGTATCCAATGAAAGTTTCACATATTTGCTAGTAAAATTCGAAATCACCCATGTGTTCAATTCGAGAGAAACTAATTGTAATAAAAAATTCTGAAGTGCATGACCCACCTCTAGGTGAACATATTGAATGCCCCGATACCCATATCGATCAGTTGTCCGAGAATAATCTGCTAAGATAATGAATACGGTGTTAACACGAAATATTGTTTCACGATCCTTATCATTTAATAGGGATATTAGGAAACTTTCATTGTAGAGGGGATTATAAGGTTGTAGTGCATGATTAAATGGATTATAGCTGTAAAGACCTGTTTTCAACTGGGAAGCTAATCTTTGGATAAGATATATTGTTAATGGATAAGTTGCCCCTGCAGAGGGAACCGTCCGAAAACTTGGACCATGAGTGATTCCTTGAAGAGCCCATAACAATTGACCGATCTCATCTAGTGGGAGAATTGTTGATGTTAAATTAGAACTGATTTTTGACTGATATATTGCACTTTTTAAGGATATATTGCCTGAAAATTTAGGGGATGGTAAAACAAAATCATTTGAAGGTAGAGGGAAGAGTTGGATACCAATAACAAATATTGAACCAACAAAAATAATAATTACTAATCCAAATTTTAGTTTGATTATGTCTTTATACAAAAAGGTCATCTGAGAAAACAGCCTTACTCTGAACTTTTTGAATCTTTAGATTGGTTCTCAAATTCGATTTAAAAAATTCTCGTAAAAACTAATAATTGTTTTTATAACCTTTAAATTGATAAAAAAATATTTAAGAAAAAAATGTGTGAACATGACAAGCTAATTTAGGAATATTTTAATTTAACTGGAGATATTTATGGATCTGTCTGCTAGAGAAATACTACTTGAAAAAAAGATTTCTTGGAAGATAAAAGAAGAAATTAGTTCAAACTATATTGTAAAAAGCTTTTATGATTATCTTAATAAGGAGAAAGAATTTTTTGATAAGTTCCGTCCAACTAATCAGCTTTTTTTAATAGGAATTGGATTAATATTCTTAATATTATTTTTACTGTATGAAATTCTTTTATTTATTAATTATTTGTTAAGTTTCCTTAAAAATGAACCAATAGGGCCTGAACCACTCCAATCTGTAGAATTCTCACTTTTATTAATCATTACTACACTTGCAACAATTCTTGGATTGATTTTATCAATAGCTTTCATTATTTTTAAATATTTTTTAACTAAAGCTCATTGGTCTCGTTTTCACAATCAGACACTAGCTTTAATTGGAAGATTAGAGGAAGAAAGAATTTTAGAGAATTATATTACCCTTGAAAGAAATGATAACGCTTCTTTTTTTAAATTGAAAAAGATATCAATAGATTTCCAAATACAATGGCTGTTCCCGTTTATTTTTGATGCTTTTCCCCCATTATTACTTGAAATTTCATTACTTTCTTTTCTTCTTCCATTTTCTATATCAACAATTGTTTCTCTTCTTGTATATATTATTGCTTTTGACTTTTTTCTACTTATAATTTCATGTATACTTATGGTAGCTATCATTTTTGGATTTTTTACCAGCATAAAGGCAATTTCACATAGTTGGAGTACATATATTTGGATTCGTAATTTAATGATAAACAGGCAACAAGAAATCATACACAAGCTAATATTACAGCAAGCTGACAATCTCGAAATTCTGGTGAATGAACAAAACTTAACACGCTTAGAAAAAATGCATCCATTCCCACTCCCTGCTATTATTCGTGTTTCAGCCACACTTCCCTTATTAGGTTCCTTGATAGGCTATTTGATTGGATTGCTTATACTAAAGTAAATTAATTGTTTTCCCTAGAATAGACTCCTCCTATAAGATCTTTGGTTTTCATGTCTTTAAGACCTATTAGAACAATATTAAGATGTTTAACTTCTTTATTCAATATCTTGTTGAATCTAAAGAATCATAAACCATTGGTTTTAACCTGGAATGACCTTTTTTTACGCAATTTTAAGTATAGAAAAATTATCAATGATCCCAAGCTCAATAGAATTGGAAAATCGTAATTTAGATTTAATTTATGCCCTTTGTAAAGAGCATTGAGGTTTGAATCTAATATAATAAT
>JAEOUE010000334.1 GCA_016839515.1 Candidatus Hodarchaeum mangrovi | reverse complement strand
TCCGCACTATAAAAACCTCCTTCTGGAGCGGTCATATCTCTTAACACATATTCTAAAATTTCTTTAGCAGTATTTTTATAATCTTCCTTTCTTGTCGCCTGAAAAGCCTCTAAATATGTTAAGGCTAGTAATGCCTGATCATAAAGCATTTTTTCAAAATGAGGAACCAACCAGTGCGAATCTGTTGAATATCGATGAAACCCAAATCCGATATGATCATATATCCCTCCCCTTCTCATCGCGTTTAGTGTTTTTTCAACAATATTTAAAGCGTCCTTATCTCCCGTTCTTTTCCATACTCTCAATAAAAATAATAAATTATGAGGAGCTGGGAATTTAGGAGCATTTCCAAACCCACCATTCTTCTCATCAAAACGAGCTTTAAGTTGATTATAAGCAGTTTTCAAAGCTTTTTCATTTAGGATTTGACCAGGAGATTCTTGAGTCATATCTTTAAGTGCAAATGTAATCTTTTCACTAGACTCGAGTAATTCTTTACGATTATTATTCCATAAGGTCTTTACCCTATTGATTAAGTCAATTAGCCCTATTCTTCCAAAACGAGTTTCTCTTGGAAAATAAGTACCCGCAAAGAAAGGCTTTTTATCCGGAGTCATTAATATAGTCAATGGCCAACCACCGGAATTGGTCATCAATTGGCAAACCGACATATAAATCTTGTCAATATCGGGACGTTCTTCCCTATCAACTTTGATGGAAACGAACGTCTTATTGATAAGTTCTGCCACTTGCTCATTTTCGAATGACTCTGCTTCCATGACATGACACCAGTGACATGTTGAATATCCAATAGATAGAAATATAGGTTTATCTTCACTCTTAGCCTTTTGAAAAGCTTCCTCACCCCAAGGATACCAATCTACTGGGTTCTTAGCGTGTTGTAATAAATAGGGACTTTTTTCATTAATTAATTTATTATTTTTTAAATTTGACGTATTAATCACTATGTTTTCACCATTCTAAATAATCAATGTGTTGTAATTATATCAAAATAATGCTTATAATTCATGAGAGAAATTAATATAGTTCATACCATTCAAAAGGTAAAAAATAAGAATTATAATATTCTATAAATTATAATTTTGAGATTCTAATTTAAAATAAAAAGTATGAGGAATCAAACTATTGAAGGTAGTATTATTTAATGGGAGTCCCCGAAAAGAAGGAAATACATATCTTTGCTTAAGTACAGTAATGAAAGAATTAACATCTGCAGGGATAGAATGCGATTATGTTTGGATTGGTATGGAGAAATTGCAAGGATGTACAGCTTGCTACAAATGTATTGAAAATAATGATCAAAGATGTGTTCTGAAAGGGGATAAGATGAATGAATATATTCAGAAAATGCTTGAAGCCGATGGAATAATTATCGGATCTCCTACATATTTCTCAAATTTAACAGTAAGTACAAAAGCGTTGATAGAACGAGCAGGTTATGCAACTTCTAGATTTTTAAAAAACAAAATTGGTGCGGCAGTTGTATCAGTTAGAAGAGCTGGGGCTAATCATGTTTTCTCGAGTATAAATTATTTCTTCTTAATTAAAGAAATGATTGTAGTAGGGAGTACATATTGGAATATGGGATTTGGAAGAAATCCTGGGGAAGTACTTGATGATGAAGAAGGGATTAAAACATTTAAAAATCTGGGTAAAAACTTTGCTTACGTACTTAAAAAGATGAATGCTTAATTTTTTTTATTTATTTTTTATTATAGAATCTTCAATAAAATTATTTCCGTAGTGATCTACAAATATAAATTCTTCTAATTGTTTTCTTGGAGGTCTTTGTTTTTCACCTAATTTCATTGCATCAGATAGTACAGGATTTACAATTTCTGTGTGTTTTCCAATTATAATTAGCGTAATTACTCTCATTTGTTCTGGTATCTTTAGGATTTCTTTAGCTTGGTCTTCTTTGAATCCTGCTATAGGATGAGCAACTAGACCTAATTCAGTAGCTCGCAAAATTAAGAAAGCAGTAGCAATTCCTGTGTCAAATAAGTAATATTGTCGTTCCTTTATAACACAATCATCCTCAAGTTTACTAAATACAGCAATAATCATTGAAGCCTTTTCAACCCATTTATTCCCTTCGGTAAGAATTGTGAATAATTTTTCTAAGTATTCTTCACTTTTTACGAAAATGAAATTCCAAGGTTGATGATTAGCACATGATGGTGAAACTTTAACAATTTCCGCTAAATCTTTAATTAAATTATCATCTATTTCTACAGGATCCAATGATCGATAAGCTCTTCTTATTTGAATTGCTTCTTTAACATTCAACTTTTTTTCAATCAAATTTATTTTAAATTATAATAAAATACAAGAAAGAAAAATAAATCAATAAAATTAGTTAGGTTGAGAATTCTGCCAATTTATTCTTTACTTCTTCAGCATGGCCCTTAACACTTACTTTTGGCCAAATATATGCTATTTTTCCTTCACTATCTACCAAAAAGGTGCTTCTAATCACACCAGTATAGGTTTTTCCTTTAAACTTTTTTAGTCCCCAAGCACCATATTTTTTTAATACCTCCTTATTCTCATCACTTAAAAGTGTCACCTTCAATTTCTTCTTTTCAATAAATTTTGCATGTGACTCTGGGCTATCGGGACTTACTCCTATAACCGTAGCATCTAGTTTTTGGAATTCGGGTAATATATCAGTAAAGCCTATTGCTTCAGTGGTGCAACCAGGCGTATTATCGGCGGGGTAAAAATATATAATTGTATTTTTTCCCTTAAAATCCTTAAGACATACTTCTTGATTATCTTTATCTGG
>JAEOUE010000157.1 GCA_016839515.1 Candidatus Hodarchaeum mangrovi | reverse complement strand
TCGTTTTATTATGTTTAGTAGCAGCTGCCATTGGCAGAAGATAAGAATTATCACTAATTTCACAACCAGGAGCAATATTATTGAAACCTCCTAAGGTTACATTATCTCCTAATTTGATTTTAAAATAGACTATATTTCCAAAAATACCTTCAACAAAATGACTAGATAATGCAGAATTAACACCAACATAACAATTTTTCCCCACGATTGAATTTCTATCGTTGACAACGGACTCTTCAAGAGTAGAGCCCTTTTCTATTATACTGGCACCTACAAAGTTAAAAAACCAATTCGATATCCAAGGGAAGATTCCTTTTATAAACGCATTTTTCCCATATTTAATCATAAATGATCGGATATGATATAAATTGGCTGTTTTAGATGCGATATTCCGTGGAATGATACCATCTTTAGATGGACTTATTTTTTCAGAAATTTTCCAAAATATACGGGTAAATATTCCTATGAGAAGCAAATGCATTAAATATGTAGCAATAAGCACTATTGGAAGCATCAAGAATGATAATAAATATTCTAAATTAATAAATACAGAGATTAAATTTCCTATCCTTAAGAAATTTGGAATAAAAAACCATAACACGTAATACATGAATAAAATTCCCGGGATCACATAAGACATGTAATATATAATCAAAAAAATAATGAGATACCAATGATATTGCAGATTAATGTTTTCCTTCTTTATAGGGCTATCATCAGGAACATTTGCATCAAATATTATATTTTCTTCTAGAGCCAATTTCAATCAAACAAATATGTAATTAAATAAAGTTAAACCACATTCCAATAATAATTTATAGATTTATTGTTATTAAATGCAATTAAATCTATTGAGATTCAAAAATTCATAGGAAAAGCTAGATACCGATAAAAAAGAATGTTTATATTTGAAAATTGGATATCATTCTGTAATATCTTAAACTACCGAAGCTTTAGAAGGATATATGGCTATAATTTATGAAGTAGAATGATTCTTCACTGAAGGTAAGAGGAAATGGATTCAAAACCCATCAATGTATTATATAAGAATTTTAAATACATCTAATGAGCTGATATTTAAAGGAAAAGAAAAACGGGTTAATACCAAATCCCTTCAATTTTATAATAACAATATATGAATAAATTTTATTCAAATTTGATTATTGTTTTGATATTGTTTTTATCTTTCTCATAGGAGTTAAATGCTTCTTCGATTCCTGATAGTGGATATATTTTCGAGATTAAATCTTTAACTTGGATTTTTCCAGTTTTCAGTCCTTTAATAGCAAGTTCAAAAGGACCACATCGACTACTATAAACCGTGATTTCTCTAACAACTATATCAGTTAGGTTTATCGGTACATCAAGACCGTGTGTACTCTTTGCGTGGATCTTTCCTCTTGTTCTACAAGAATTCACGATATTATTTAGAGCATCTGGATTACCTGATGTATCTACTACAATATCTGCTCCTAAATTATTAGTATGTTTTTTAATTTCTTCTGGAATATTCAAACAAGATTTGCGATTGATGAGATGATCAGCACCAAATTTTTTAGCTAATGCAAGTTTCTTATCTGAACCATCTACAACAATGACTTTTAATCCCTCATTTATCGCTACTTGAACCAAAAGAAGTCCTAATTTTCCAAGACCAAAAATCGCGATATTTTTATCATCTCTATTTAATGGCATCATTACAAATGTTTGATATGCTGCGGCTAATGGTTCGATAAATGTAGCTTCTTCAAATGATAATTCTCTCGGAATTTCATGTATTAAATATGATTCAACCGCAATGAATTCCGCTAAAGCACCATCTACATCGATTCCAATCGGTTTACGGGAAATGCATTGGGTATATAAACCTCTCTGGCAATAATAACAATCAAAATCGATATTAGTATTGATTTCTGAAGTGACTCTCTTTCCAAGCCATGATTTATCGACATTACTGCCTACTTGGACTATTTCTCCACTAAATTCGTGTCCTAAAATTATTGGTGTTGGTGTGGGTAAATCCCCTTTAATTATTGCTATATCTGTGCCGCAAATTCCAACAGCTTTCACTTTTATTAATACCTGAGAATCAAGAATTTGAGGTTCAGAAACTTCTTTTAATTTGACTGTTTCTCCATCAAATACAGCAGCTTTCATTATTAATTCTCTTTTTCATTAGGTCCGTTAGGTATTTCCCTATCCTTTCTTTTCATATATAAATCTTCATAAAGTTTATACAGCCTTTCTTCTTCTTCAGGAGAAATCCCAAGCTTATCTTCTAAGTCATCTTCAAAAAATACGTTTTTCTTGTACTTCTTACATGGCGCGCCTAAATAAACCCATCCTTCTTCTAAATTTTGACCAATTGTAGTTAATGAACTTCCTGCTAAAATGCAGTTTTTCCCAATATGAGTGCCAGGCATGACAATTGAATGTGCTCCAATACATACATTATCTTCTATAACTGTCTTGCGCATGATAAAAAAGTTTCCAACGATTGCGGCAGATTGTACAATGCTTGCTTGTCCTAAAACTACGTCTTTTCCAAATGAAACCATCTCTAAATCACACCAGCCAGAAAATAATGAATTAGAAAAGGTTGTTTTGACAGAAAACATCTTGAAACACAAGTTATCCAAGAATGGAAGAGGGAACTTATGAGTTAACCATACCGGCCATTTTTTTATGGTCGATCGAATTGACCAGTAGCGATAATCTTTATCAGAGGGATCTCGTAGAAAAATACCCTCTCTTGGTTTATGAAATAAATTCACAATTAAAAGCAAAATTTTTGCACTAAATAATGAAACAAAAATTAGCGTGACATACATGATAAATATCAATAAGGGGAGGAAGGCGATAAAATGAATGTACTTCCAATCGTAAAGTAAACTCCAATACCACCAGAACTCATATTGCATTATAAAAAAGCTGAACCATATCTGAATTATGTAGAAAATGATATACCGCTTTTTTATCATTACTAAAGTAGTAAAAGGCCCACCATTGAAGGTTGCTGGAATAGACATTTATAAATCTCCTCCATTATGGTTTAACAGATCCTTCTTATCGTCATCAATATTGATTTCAAACTTCTCTTCATGTTTAGTTTCTTCATCAACATCTCTCTTAATGATTACATCTTTTCTTTCTTGAGCATACTTGTTTGGTTTCAACTTGCTAGCAGGGTGTCCAAGGTAGATCCAGCCCGATTCAATAATTTGGTTAAGATGTGTTGTAGTAAAAGCACCTATTACAGATTCTCTTCCAAAGATGGTTCCTGGAGAAACGTTTGAAACACCTCCGACAACTGTGTGGTCATCGATAATCACCTTTTTAATAATCAAGTATTTTCCAATAACCATCGAGCTCATAACGATAGCACCTTGCCCCACGGTTATTTTTCTACCAAATTCAATAAACTCGCTATCAACCCACGCATCTTGGAGGTGACTTGAGAAATCTATGTTCACCCCAAACCATCGAAAGCCCCACATAACAACAAAAGATATAGGACAATTGCTCATAAACCATAATGCTAACTTTTTCAACTCTACTCTTAATCTCCAAAACTCAAAATCTTGATCTTTTTCAATAGCTTTGAAAATTCCTTCTTTTGGTTTATGTACCATGTTAATTATGAGTAAAAATGCCTTTGCAAAGATCGCAATCCCAAATAAGAAGACGAAATACATCGCAAACATCCAAACTGGAAAAAATAGAATTTCTAATATCCAGTTATTTAACCACATATGAATCCATCCAATTATCGTGAAGAAGGAAGCTATTGCCATGTATCCGCTAATCCATAGTATTGGTAAGTAAAAAATCAAGAATTTAAGACTTATCCGGCTAATTGCGCTGGTTGTTACAAAATCAATAGTATAATCAACTCGTTCGTTCTCTTTAGAACTCAAACCTTATTGTCCTCCTTTGAATTTTGATTTTCAAACCATAAAGTACTAGCCTTTTCTAAATCTTCATCAGATATTTGAAGATAATTTTTGATTTTTTTGGTGAAGATACGTCTAGCTGGGGCTCCAAAGTAATAATTATCTCCTTTAACTTTATTGTGTTTTGTCATTCCACTCATGGGTAAAATTGCCGCGTTATTTCCCATTTCTACTCCTGGACCTACACAATTAAAAGCAGAAGCCGCAACATTATCTCCAATTTTTATTTTAAAATAGGAAATGTTACCGAAGATCCCTTCCACGGCATGAGAGCTTATTGCTCCGTTAACTCCGAAATAGCAATTTTTTCCCATTTCTACAAATCTTTCTCCTCCAACTTGCTCTTCTATAACAGAATTTTTTCCAATAGAGCTGCATCCCACAAAATTATATAACCATCTCAATAACCAAGGAAATGGTCCTCGTAAGACTGCGTTTTTAGGGTATTTCATCATAAAAGACCTAATATGATAATAATTCTGCGTCTTGCTGGGGATGTTCCTTGGGATAATTCCTGACTTCGACGGTACTCTTTTCTCGGTTATATTCCAATGCCATTTAGTTATAAGCCCTACAAATAAAATGTGAATTAGGTAAGTTGCGATGATCACTATTGGTAGGAAAATTGAAGCAAGTAGTGACTCCATGCGAATAAATAACAAGAAAAAGTTATCAATATTTAGAAAATAAGGTAAATAAAATAGCATGATATAACTCATTAACAAGATTATGGGTATAATCAGAGAACCAAGATAGATAATAAAAAATGACAACATGTACCAATGATACTGAAGATTGATTTCTTCTTTAATAAGCGTTTCAGAATTGTCTTCGTTCATAAGTGTTTTCCCTCCGTTCCAAATAATATTACAAACTAATCAATAACTGATCATAAAGAAACACATCTTTATTAGTTTCCTTTTTTCAGAAGCAAAGTTAATATATTAAAAATGTGTTAAGATTAAAGGAATATAAGCAATATCCTTTTATTGATTATTAATAAAATTTCAATAATGTGTTAGGAAGAATGTTATTCGATTTTGACCAAGCAACTCAACAATATTTCGAAAAAATGACCATTCCAACAAGTATTCAGGATTGGAATGAATGGTTTAAATTTGAATCGATTGAGGAGTACAAGGATTATATTTTACAAAATTCGGGTTTAGATTCGGTAGAGAACCTATGGGTCAAATTAAATCGTGTTCAAATGGATTCAAACGACTTTTCAATTGAAAAAAATGATTTTATTTCATCCTATACTGACCCTCATCCCTTAATATTATGTCATAGTTCTGGAACGACAAATAGCGATTTGTCAGCATTAAAATGGTTTCACATGTCAGAAGATGTAATAAAACGATACTGGGCCCCGGGCATGAGGGCCATATTTGAATCTAGCGGATTAGATTCAAAAAAATCTGCGATTATTTTTGTTCCTTCTAGACTGAAAACCGATGGAATGAACAAGCTAGATGGAAAAGAATATTGTTCGCTATACTCTGCGGAATTCTCCCAAAGGGTGATGCTTTCAACAGTTAAACCAGAATCGTATTTACTTGATGAATACAAGACGTCTCGAAGTCTGGTTACGATCTCAAAAATATTATCAATGAACGAAATTACGGTAATCTCTGCCCCAGCACTCACCATTTTAGGCTGGGCAAATCTCGAAAAATTGAAAATGAGTATAGAAAAATCACTTAGTAGCATAAAAGAATTCGATAGAAATCCAATACTTGAAAAGTTATTGAAGATAATAAAGGAGGAGGGATTAAATACAGCTGCTAAAATTATTCAGATGCAATTATCCGAAAAATTAAGTGATGCTATCATAGTATTTAGTATTTCCTCTCTTTCCAAACCAGATTGGGAATTAATTAGAAAATTCATGAAATGGGAGAATGAAAAAGAAAGATTCACCAATTTGTATGTTGCTTCTGAAATAGGACCAATTGCATCGAGTTTAGGTGATTTCACGATTGCTAGATCAAACTTAATGTACGTTTTCCCACTCTTCTTACCCATGCTCAAGTATAAGAACAAAATTGAATTCATTACCGATTCAATTAATAAAACTGGAAAATTATTAATTTCAAAAACAGATAAAGGAAGAACTCTTCTAAATATTAATATTGGCGATGTCATTTCTATTGAAAACCAAACTCCTTTACCTCAAATAAATGGAAAAATCCTGAGAAGTAGTTTTAAGTTAAAATATCAAATTAAATTGCATGATTCTATTGAACTTGGTCCAAGTTATTCTGCATATGCTGGGGATTATTTTGAATGTACCAACTTTGATATAATCGAGCCACGTAATATTATTCACTGTCTTAATGGGAAACTTCACCAAGGGGACATTGATTCAATGGTATTTTTAATATCAAATCAAGGAGAGAATTCAGAAAAACGATTTATAATTCCAGTCCATGCCAATAATTATAAAGAGGAAATATTTTTTCAATGTTTATCTCCACATTCGCTCATTAATGCAGTCAAGGAGAAAAAGGTTCTTATAGAACTGAATACAAATGATTTAGTACAATACATGGAAGATCGAGATCAAATTTTGGAGAAAGTTAGAAAGGGAGCCCTCCCAAAAGGTATCTTGAAGAAATGGCCTCTTTATGTTTTCTTACCGGAAAATTAAAAAAAAATTGTAAACTCAGATTAGGGAATAAGTGTTAATATTACTGCTACAATCACAAAACCTATCAAGTAAAAACCATATTCAATTAGAAAGAGTTTTATTCCCCGATCATTAAAGTTGTTTTGATTGATTGCTATTGTTGCAACGAAACCTACCCAAAGAAGGATACTTAAAATCAAAGCAGATGCAATATCATTCATATTTGTCAAGTCTATCATGATCTCAATGAATAAAACTGTGATAAAACTCGTTGGAATCATGATTATCGTGTCTCGGATGATTTTTGATTTTGGTTCACTTTCTTTCCCTACTAATTTTAACCATAAATTTCCAAAAGCAAAAGGAAAATACCAAAGAAAATGGATTAAAAAGTAAACAATAGCAGCAATTACCACAGCAACCCAATTAATTATTATAGCCATAAATTTTTTCACCCTAATTAATAATTTTTGCTTAAGGGAGATATCATCGAGCAGTATTTATTTATTTTTTATTTAAATTATAAAAAACCCATAATATCAGTGAGATTTAAGGGCGATGGGCTCCCCGATTCGTTCTAATTTGTAGAAAACTTGATCTTTGAACGAGAAATTATCCCATCCTTTTTCTCTCTCAAATCCATGTGCTCTAAGAAAGTTTGTAGAAAAATTCTCTCGAGCTACTTCCACTAAGTTTTTGCCAATTTCAAGTTTGAGATTTTCATCATCAACAAGTTTTAATTTTCCTTGCATTGAAATAAAATAATAATTACTTAAATCATTTTCAAATCTTTCAATTGAGACGCATACATTACAGTTTTCTTTAAGAATTTCTTTTTTCTTTCCATAATCGGTAAAATGGAAATATAATGTATCATTGAGAAATGCATATTGAAAAGGTGAAATATATGGAAATTCACCTTCTATGAAGGCTATCCTGCATAGATGGTTCTTTCTTATTTCTTCTCGTATCTCATTTTCATCCATTTTCGGTAATTTTACGATTTTCATGAATTATCCCTTTATTAAATAAGTCTTTATTATATCGGATATCATTTTGAATTATATCCTTTACAGCTAATAAGCTTTTTTCTTTATCTTTTATTTCCAGCATGATATCATATTTATGATTTTTAGTCTTACTTAGAAACTCTTTAAAATGATTGATATTGATAGTTTCAGCATGACTGGGTTTTCCTTTTGAAGGATGTTCCGAACTGTAGTGTATGATAGGAGCTCCATCCTCTCCAGACCATGTTTTAGCGATTCGTTTAAATACTGCATCAAGTGCTTCTCCCGAATTTAGACACTCATGATGATATACATCAAAAACAATTGGAATTCCCGTATACTGATGGATGTCTAAG
>JAEOUE010000032.1 GCA_016839515.1 Candidatus Hodarchaeum mangrovi | reverse complement strand
TCATGTCAGACTTCATAGATTTTTATATCTTTGAGATATAATTTATTAGGAAAGAACCCTAGATCATTTTTTAATCAGCTTTCCTCAGAGATTATAAAATGTTTAATAGACTATGTTCCATTTTGACCTTATTCCGTAATTTCAAAGAATTTAATAGTGATTTCTCCTAGGTAAAGTGATATGGATTCTCGAAAGCTAATGTTTAAGGCATTATTCATACTATTAGGTCTTATAATAGTAAATAATTCTCTCAGCTTAAGTCTACATACAAATAATATTATTTTGGATCTGGAAATTGTAGGTGCAACTTCTCCTGGAATATTTATCCCAGGTCCATGCCCTCCAGGTGTTCAATGCACCTATGACTCTGCAGGGGCATTAGGAATTATATTTCGATTGACATATTATGGAGAGTCTCAATGTAATGTTTCAGATATCCTTCTATGGCACGTTGTGTATGGTTTTAATTTTACTGGACCATTAAAAATTCCTCCTCCCACTTTCTTACTTCTTAGTTACTCAAGTTATGAATTTATTGTCAAAAAACCTTTTGTTTACGGAGTACCTATCAATCTTCGAATCCAAACACTTCAGCAAGGAGATTTTAATTACGCTTTAACTATTAATCCTTCCATTTCCCATATTACTGATTGGAATCCGATTTTTCCAACCTCTAGCAACACTGGAATTACATTCTCTCCGATTTTCTTTGGGCTAATTCTAATTGCGATCATTATTCATAGAAGGATAAGAAATACCTAGAATTAATTTACCTCTTCTTTCTATATTGCGAAAGTTTGTGTTTCTTCATCCAGAATCCAAGAATAATAATTCCTACTATGGATTCTAAGGAGCTAGACGATATAATACTTGTTTTTCGAGATTTAAAAGTAGATTGAATATTTAATGGAGGCGCAATTGGAGTTTTTAAGATTGTAACACCATGTGATCCCTCCCCCACGAAAGTATAAGATCCTTGTACAACAACAACTTTTGATGAATGGGATCCCCAGATTTCATATTTTGCAATAGTTTGAATATCCTCTAAATTCGAAATATTGATAATCTTCAATGAATGATAGTTGCTGTCCATGACGTAGATATAGGATTCATTCAAAAAAACATCAACATAGAAGTTAGGCAGAGTTGTTCCATCTTGAAATTCTGTGATTTTAGTTGGTTTTAATTGATTCTCAATATTTAAAATAAGTAAACCAGAACTTCCTGCAGCTATAAAGGCTAGTGGATAATAGATGATAATATCCCTTGCTGAAAAACCTCTATATTGGCAAATTTCTTTGGACAATGCTGGATTTTCAATATTATACACTTCTAGTCCATCTTGTCCATCTGCAACATATAAATATTCACCATCTATATCTAGGTTAAAAGCTGAGCCTGAATCAGTCCAAGACCAAGCGATTTGAGGTGAAGTTAGATCTGAGACATTAATTATCCGTATTCCTTCCTCTCCCGCAGCAATATATGCATAAGAGTCTCTAACAATAACCTGACGAAAAAAACTCCCATCTTTTATTGATCCAACAAATACAGGATTGGTAGGATCTCGTACATCAAGTATCTCTAAGCCTTCATATCCTGCAGCTAGGAATGCATACCCTTCAGCAACAAAAATATCTGCTCCCCACCCGTATTTAGGAGAAGAATATATTTTGGTGGGTATCAAAGGATCTGAAATATTAATAATATCAAAAAGACCTCTTCCATCTGCCACAAAACAAAAGTTTTCTTTGATAAAGATACCTTCTGTCTCACCAATATCGGCATAATTACCTACTTTAACAAGATTAGAAGGATTTTTTATATCAATAATTTCCATTCCTCCATTTTCTGCCGCAATATAAGCGAAACTATCCTTTATCTTGATATCTAGATAAGAACCCCAACTTTCAGGGAGTATAGACCCCACTTGAAACGAAGAATTAGGAGTGGATATATTGAAGGCTTTTAATCCTCTGGTTTCATCCACAACGTAACATATCCCATCTTTCACACCGATTTCTTTGGGATTCAGTTCATTATCTATTATTTGACCTATTTGAGTGATATTTTCTGGATTAGTGGCATCAAGGATTATTACTCCTTTTTCATCTGTTGCAACAAATACCAATGTATCTTTTACTAATAATCCCTGATCAATTGAATTGTAGGAATCAGCTATTCTATAAGAACCAATTATGGTAGGTTGTGTTACGTTAGTAACATCAAAAATATACAGGGTGAACTCTGCGATAATATAAACAGTTTTATTAATAATTTTGACCCGATAACTATCTGATTGGCCTCCAAATGAATGTTGGTAGATTTGTTGTGGTTCTGCTGGATTTGAAATATTCGTGATTACCAAACCATTTTTCCCAGCTGCAATATATGCAATATCTTGTTGAATTGCTACATCGTGGATACGTGAATTTGTATGAATTTGCCCCACTTTAGATAAATTTTTTGGATTGGAGATATCAAGTATTTTTATGGGGTCATCCCATGATATAGTATAGGCATAGTTTCCGTTTACTTCAACAGCATGAGGCCAATCTCCATCAAAGTAATGACCTAGAGGTAAGGGCCTTTGAGGATTACTAATATTGTAAGTCCATAAACCATTCCAAACATGAGCAATACAAGCGATATTTTCTTGAATAGCAATAGATATTGCCTCACCACTTTCAGGGATATTACTAATGATTTCAATGGAGTCATTTTCAAATATTTGACTTTCAAAAGATGTTTTGATGCTTACTAGAGGGAAGGATATTGGAAAAAAAGTGGTCAATATTAAAATTATTAAGATAAGCTTCTGAAAAGGATTTGAATTCATCACTCTTAAAAGCAACTTCTATTCATTTACTTGGAGGTTTAAAAGCTAGGGTAATTTAAAATATTTTCTATTGTACACTATTCTCTTTTTTAGATTATGCTCTACCAATTGAGATTTGCTTAGAAAAATTTAATTTATCAATTCAACTTTGAATAATAATTGAATAAGATCCTTTTTTTATAAAAGAAATTTCTAAGGAAATTTGATTACCATTGTTATCTTAGATTCTATGTGTTAAAAAATCCAAATATTCATAAAATCAACTCTATTTAGAGGGGAATTGAAAGAAGCATCCTCTATGAATCTCATTTCCAAGGAGAAGTATAATAATGGTTTCAGATGTGCTAGATACCCCACAACAATCCTTTGATCCGATCGTAAAGGGACCTAAATTTACATCAGATGTTATCAATACCCTTATATCCTCAATAATGGCCTTTTTTGCTTGGTTATTGTTTTTTTCTTATTATGGTTTGATATTATCCCTAGAATTAATTGGAATAGTTATTACTTTTATCGTTTTTATGATCTTATTGCCTTATACCCTCTTTCAAATCGGTCGATGGTTTGAAATATTTGCTTATCAATTATTGACAATTCGTTCTGGAATGCAGTATTTAAATTATAAAACGAAATGTCCCTTCCTTAAACGAAAGCGTTTGACATTTTATTGTATTGCAGAACAAATCCGACCAAAAGATGCTGTATTTGATGACACCTTTTTAAAATGTCATAAGGCATCCATGTGGCAGGAATGTTGGTCAAACAGAGTTCCTTCAATATTACAGGTTTTTGACACAAAATTACCTAAACAAAAACAACAATTAATCTTTATCCTTGCTAATATGAAAGAAAAAGCAGCTCAATCAAAAACAAAAATGTTGGAAGTACTTAATAATTATGAGGAAGACATTGAGTCAAAACTTGCAGCAGGATATGCTTTAGCTGAAATGAAAGAAGAAAAAGCAATTCTTCCACTTCTAACGATGCTAGGAAAGTTTGATCAACGTCGTGATCAGACTGTTCGTGCAATCCTTGTCCGTTTTCAATCTAGTGCAACTCCTTATTTAGCTGAAGCACTTGTTAATTGTGAATCTGAGAATATTTGTGGAGCTCTTATTGAAGTCCTTGGAAAAATTAAAGATCCATCCTCAGTACCAGTATTAAAAGAGGTTCTTTCTAAACCTGAAACTTCTGAATACATACGTTTAGAAGTTTTATATGCTCTTCAAGAAAATGCTACAAATGAAGCATATGAAGTATTGGTTCACCATCTGAGGAATGCAGGAGATGAAGAGCACGAAGTTATTAGGACAATAACTCAATCTAATAAAAAGATGGTATTATTATTAATTGAATTACTCAGTGATTCATCTATCTCAAAAGAATATTACGAAAAAGTTGGAGACATTTTAGCTTCTTTAGATGCTTCTGCATATGACAAGTTATTTACACAAATATCTCAAGAAGAAGGATCTGAAAGAGCTCGATATCTAGCAAGGATATTAAAAGAAAACACACCGGAAGATATGGAATTTCAGCCATTACACTTAGTTCTCCAAAAATATGTGACAACTCCAGAGTCATTAGATGAATTTTAAGAGATTATGATTGCAAAGGATTTATTATAGTTGAATATTGACTTTCCAACCACGATCTTCCATATTTTTTACAAAATCTCGTATAAAAGATTGTTCTTTCATAGGAATTTCATTTATTGATGAGATATGTCTTTCATTAATCCAAATCTCTACTTGTTGACCTGGTTGATGAACAGTTTTAAGTTTTTTAGGTAAAACATATGATCGTAGCATCTAATTCCCTGTTGAACATCTTGTGAGTTCATAATTATAAATTTAAAGAAGGGACGTCAATCTCAAATATATATTGGCGACAAAAAAGGAGATTATATCTTTAAACGATTTAATAAGTTCAAATTAGGAGAATACGGTAAGAGTGATACAATTTGCAATGAACTTGATTGGATATAGATTAAAAAATCCAAATATGTTTTTTGATGGATAGAAAAAGATTTTACGAAATTTGAATAATCTCCCTATAGATGGAGTTCATTTGCTTACTAACCGTAACTAGTTTAATGGAGAGTTATATTTGGCAATAGATTTTATCTTCTTTAATGCAGGATTGGAATTAATTCCCCAAAATTTAAGAAGACATGCGTTAATCCGAAAAGAATGGCAATTTAATACATCTAAGCGTGATAGAGGAATTTTACTTGATGGGGCAATACATAGTCCTTTAATGGACATGTTACCAGACTCAAATCAGCGAGGACGTCCTGATATTATACATCATATGCTTCTGAACACCGTTTATTCTCCTTTATTTTCCGAAGGAATATTTAAAGTCATTATTCATACTCGGGAAAATTTGTGTATTGAAATACCATTAACTTGGAGAGTACCTGTTAATTATAACCGTTTTTGCGGTTTGTTTTCACAATTATTATATCAAGGACGTGTTCCAATTAAAGGAAATCCGATTTTAAAGTTGGAATCATGCTCACTTGATCATATCCTTCAGTCGAAACCGAGTTCACAAATAATACTTTGTGAAACGAGTCATTTCAAAGGAGAATTCCCGATTACTATTCATTCATTGTCACAAATTAACCTTATGAATGATTTAATCTTTCTCATTGGGGGTTACCAATCAGGGGACCTAAATTTTACATTATTAAATATGTTGAAAGATAGTCATTTTTCGATAATCTTACTACCATTATATCACGATGTACTTCCTGCATGGGTTATAGTTTCAAAAATCATCTGTTATTTAGAGGAGAAGATACAAGTTGTCTATTAAAGTCCAAGTTGCTAGTAAAAATCCAATTAAAATACAAGCAGCAAAAGAAGCTTTTGAAACATTTTTCCATGATGTCAGAATTACTCCGATTGATGTACCTACATTAAACTCCCCAAATAATTATCTTAACCAAGTTCAATGGACCAATCAACCTATTGGAGAATTAGAAACTTTTGAATATTCTCAGAGAAGGGTACAATTAATAAGGGATTATAATCCAGAATTTGATTATTACGTGGGTTTAGAGGGAGGGATTTCACAAACTAGGTTTGGAACACATCGAATCATCGTGTTTTGCACTGTTGCTGACCCTGTGTATATCGAAACAGTACGGGGTTGTGAAATTCCCCTCCCTAGTCACTGGTATGAAGCTCTTGTAGATGATCCTTTCTTAGAATTAGGGACAATAGTAGATAAAGCTAGTGGTATTGAAAATATTAAACAAAAACAGGGAGCAATTGGATTTTTCACTGATAATAAGATTAACCGGAAAGATATTTTAAAAGAAACGTTAATTATGTGCTTGATTCCCTTTCGAAATAGAACCCTTTTTCAAATTTCAAGCGATAAAAAAGAGAAAAATAGCCACTAAATCCACCTTATAATCATTTAATACGAGGAAAAATTATGCGAACAATCCACCGAATTGATCCACGGGCAGATCTCCCAAAACAGGTCGATAGAATCAAGCAATGGCTAGAATTACTTCGTTTTGAATATGTTATCCTCGCAGATTTACAAAATAAAACCTATACGTTCCTTTTAACTGTAAAAGATTGTCCTGATCTTAATATTACCTTAGAGAATGGATATTCTCATATTTCTTTTTTTTCAAACGCACTCACGGAACTAAAAGAAGCACCTGAGAAAGTTGTTCTAGATTTTTTGAAAGATATTCTCAATATTCAGGGACAATTCTTTACAGGAAGGATTATCCTCACTAGTGAAAATGAAGAACTTCGTATATTCAATGGGTATCGATATGATGAGATGTCTATGTATCGATTTGCTAGAAAGGTGCGAGAATTATTACAATTTTTGAAAGAGCTATCATTACTTATTGAGAAATACAAACTAAAGGAAATTTGGCGAGATACAGAGCAGGAACATCGTTTTCCAAAAATTGATATAAGAGAACGAGTCCGTTTTATTTAATTCCCTTAGTATTTCAGAAAGGTTTTGAGTTCCAACTCAAGAAAGTTTCTATCCAACAAATAATTACACCAAATAATCCAAAAATGAGTGCAAATAATTCCCCAACTGAAATCGGAAAAGTTAGAAAAAAAACGAGATAACCAATGAAACATATTGTAATAAAGGTTGCATAAAGTGAAAAACGAGGGAGTGTATAATTTCCTATTAAAACAAATTGCTTTAGTGCTCCTATATCAATTTTTTTGGCAAGTTCATAATTACCAAATCGATTTTTCCTAATGATAGCTAATGATTCTAATTTTTCTAAGTGATAACTTGCTACACTTGGTGATGAGAGGTTTAATTCTCTTTGAACTTCACGAACACCAGCTGCCTCTCGTTTTTTAAGGAGAAAAAAGTAAACATCAAGCGTGGTGCCTTTTATAGCACTTTCATAATTTATATTCTCAGAATCTTTCTCCTTAATAGTTGAAAATCCTGAAACTCTCCTGAAGCTATGTTTTAAAGATTGCTGTACCATGAAATAAATCCTCAAAAAAGGTTTTGATTGTATCCTTTACGAACATATACAAAAGGTGGAAGTACTTGTTATTAATTGTGTATCTTTACACACCTATTGGTGTTCTCATAAACCTGACAAAGTTAATGGAGATCTTTACTCATGACTTCATCCAGTGAAAAAACAAAAAGTGATAATACAATTCGTGATATATTAAATTCATTGGAAACCACAGCTCAAGTTCGTCCTGAGATTAGTCAGTACATTACAATATTAACCCAGAGGTTACTAAATCTTACACGTGATTATTATTCATCAATTGTTTACCTATTCACAACCCCTTTATCCTTTCACAAAAGATTGATACTTATGCAGCTTATCGCTATTTATCCACAAGGACTCTCTGGGATTGATATCGCAAGGACTTTAGGTATTTCAGTCAAGTCCAAATCAATATATAATGATCTCAAAGCTTTGGAAAAAGATAATTTAGTTATGTTAGACGAAATCCATTCAAGAATGAAGCTTGCATATGCGAATGCAGATAATAAACTTGTTCAACGTATGATTGAGTTAGTTCAATTACATGGAGAAAAATTACAGGAACTCTTAACTAGAAATAAAGGAGATTGAAAAATTTGTTATTAATTCCTGATAAAAGAATTAGAAAAACTAAGCTTTTTCTTGGGATAACAGCTATAAGCTGCAGTATTGTTCTATTCATCTTCATTGTTCCTCTTCCGAATACCTTGGGTCCTACTTCTAGTAATTCCCCTCCTGAACAGTTCTCTTTTGAAATAGCTGATTCATATGTTAGATTGTTACAACCAATAAAACCAGTAATGAATGAAGTTGCAGGATTAATAATTCTAATCTCTATATTTTTATTGCTACAAATTGGGTTTTTTTGGACTCCCTCGTTTAAATTCATTTTCTCCCCTTCATATGATATGAAAATTCATTGGAAACGGAGTAAGATAATATTACCTGAGCGATTATGCGTTATAAAGTTAAATAAAGGGATTATTACAATTAAAAGAAAAAAGTCGACTATTTCTGGACTATTCCTAAACGAATATAATGTTGAAACACGCCTCCCCAAGATTTTGGATCCTCCTCCAAATAACTTTATTGATTTTCTTAGTTTTGATAAGCTTATAGAAACCCCCAAAGAGTTCATCTTAACTAAAACAGTTCAATATAAATGCATTCCTCTCCATATCTTTAAGATTGAGGCTTTATTAGGAAATTAATAATCTACACTCAAATTTTTTAAAAGGGTATTATTTCAACACATAGATGCTTTACTTTTGAGTGGTTCTTAATTTTGGCACGACTTGTTGCTTATCAAGTACAAGATGATGGTAATTGGGATCCTGTCGCCTTTAAAAAGGAAGATTTAAAATCAGGTGAAGTCTTTATTCTTGTTGTGGAAGAAAGAAAGGAACTATGGATCTGGATAGGCCAAGGAGCACATGTACGAACCCGTTTTATATCAAGCACAGTGGCTCAAGAAATTCGGCGATTATATGGTTTAACTTTGCGTGTTCGGTCCGCTGACCAAGGAAGTGAACCTGAAGATTTCTGGATATGCATTGAAGATGTACCTGAAGAAGGTTTAGGGCCGATGGATCAATCTACTGTTATAACATCAGTAATAGAACAAACTCAAGATGTGAAAGCGGTAAATAAAGATACTAAAAAACGAATTTCAAAAGTTAAGGTTAGTTCAAGGGAAAAGTCACCCTCAAAAATCTCGAAGAGAAAGACTCACACTTCGAAAAAATTGGTACAATCTCAGTTATTTCAGAAAAATAGCAGAACAAAAATTGATACTCCATTATGCCCAAAATGTGGTAAAGGAAATCTTTTACCTTATTCAGAAGAAATTAAGGGGATTACAATTCCCATTGCCAGATGGGAATGTTCAAATTGTGGATATAATCCTCAAGCTTGATTATTTTGTATCAGATTTTGGTTTTTTCAACAATTCTTCCAGTTGTTCTCGCTTTTCTTGAGGCATCTCTTCCATAATTTGCTGTTGTTGTTCAATTATATTTTGCATAAAAGCAGAATATAGGAGAGGAAGTAATATCTGTGTATCAAGACGTGCTTCAAAATCTTCCCTAGCATTATCTCGATCTTCGATTAATCTTTCTTTAGTCATAGTACCTTGACCTAGTCCAGGAACTGTCTTATCTTTAATGTAATAATTTTGTCCATTGAATCCTAAAGGAAAAGCTTTACATTCTAAAGGCATCGAATGATATATATTGCACAATTTGTTTTCTTGGTCAAACAATGGGCATCCTTTTTCTGTTCCTTCAAGAACAAGAGCAATATATTGATTCTTATTATCTGTTTGAAAAGTTTTAATTTTAATATGAGGATATACAGCATTAAAAATACCTGATTTTGACCATGATCGAATATCGGCCAACGACAATGGAACTGTTTCTCTTTTCTCGCAACATTGTCCACACTTTGTACAATTAAAAATATATTTCTTTTTAGACTGATCTTTTTTTTCTGTTTCTTTATCAGAATTGGATATTTGGTCCATCTGATCCTTTTCGTTATTATTTGATTTTGTTTCATGAATTTCTTTTTCATTCACTTTTTTTTCAGTCATATCATTTACACCTTCAATTAAAACACTTTCTCTGACGGTTTGATAGATTTTTTGCCTGTTGTTTTAAGTAAAATTAATTAATCTACTTGTTTTTCATGCTTTTTCTTCAATCTGTTTTATGATTAATGCCGCTGTTGCGCCAGCATTTATACCATTATCTATATTTACTACTACTAGACCTGGAGAGCAAGTTTGTAACATCGTTAATAAAGCTGCTTCTCCTTTTCCTCCATAACCATATCCTACAGATGTGGGAACTCCAATTACTGGAATTTGAACTAAACTTGTGACTATCGCAGGTAAAGCTCCTTCCATCCCAGCAATTGCTACAATAACTCGGACATTTTCTTGTAGCATTGTTTTTAATGGTTCAAAAATTCTATGAACTCCTGCAATTCCTACATCATTAAACTGTATAGTACTTACTCCCATCATTTTGGCAATGGCTTTGACTTCTTCAGCAACAGGTATGTCAGAAGTTCCTGCAGTGAGAATTCCGATTTTATTTACTGATTTTTGAAATTGATAATCTTTTGTTGCTACAATTACCGAATAAGGTTCAAATTGGGGTGAAATTTGGATATTATATTGCTCTGCAAAATTAGTTTTAATAATTCCAAGATGTTTTTCTAGTACTCGTGAGACTAAAATTGATGAATTTTCTTTCAAATGAGTTTGAATTATTTTTCTAACCGTTTCTGGACTCTTTTTTTCCGCATAAATTACTTCAGGTATTCCTTTGCGTTTAAAACGTCCTGAATCAAGAGTAACTTCATTTTCAATGAATTCTAAGCTGAAAAGCCTTAGTAATTTTTTGGCTTCTTCAAGAGTTATTTTATTCGATTTAAAATCTGATAATATTTGTTCAATTTCATTCAAGTCTTCAAGTCTCCCGTTTCATATCAGAATGGATTTGTTGACGTATTTCTCGTAAAGTTTTTTTCTTTTTCTTTGCAAGACGTTTAATATCTTCAAATTCGATCTTTTCAGAAATAAGCTCATCTTTTATAAACCCCTTCTTTACTTGGATTGACTCTTTCATACCATTAAGAGTAATATGATGTGTTTCTATGCGTCTGGGAATTATATGTCGTGTACTAGGTAAGATTCGTACTCCTAGTGTTCCTAAATGACGAATTAGAATATTTGTGACTTGATGAGCATTTATAGGTTTAACAATGGCACGTATTAACATTCCTGGGCGATTTTTCTTGGTAATAGTATTAATCATAGAAAGATCCAAAACTAATTGTTCCTGATAAAGGAGATCAAAGAGATACCCAAGAATCTCTCCATCAACATCATCAACATTTGTTTCTAAAATAATGATATCTTCTTGAAGAAATTCTTGAACTTCAGTTCCTTCCAATATTTGTAGAAAAGGAATTATCTCACTTTCATAATTTCTAGTCCCCAAACTTCTTCCATAGTTTTGTACAGTGATCAATGGAATATTTGTACATGGTTGAGCATTCAAAGCTGCTAATAAAGCTGCACCTGTAGGTGTTAGCAGTTCCTTTTCAATAGGTCCTCCAATAACCATTAAGTTAGCTTTTTTTATTATTTCTAATGTTGCAGGAGCAGGAACAGAGACCTTTCCATGAGATATGGCTATAATTCCTCCTCCAATTGCTATTGGGAGTAGAATAAGTTTATAAGAATTTAACCCAAGTTTATCAAAAAGATAAGAAAAACCCAAAATATCAAAAAGTGTATCTGTCGAAGCTAATTCATGTAAATGAGTGTTGTTAATTGAATCTTTATTATGCACTTTTAATTCTGCTTCTATAATGAAATTTATTGCATTCAATGCAAGATTCAAAGCAGGTTTAGATAGATTTAACGAATTTCCAAGGGAGGTTATATGATCAGTTAATTCTTGAGGCTGAAAGTAAGTACTTGATTTAGTTTTAATCTGTGTTCCAGCAATTCCTTTTTTTGTTATTACCGAATGTAATATATCAAATTGTGGATCAATTTTTATTAAAAGCTCTTTAAGAAGTGTACAAAACTCCAATCGAAATTTAGAAGAATTCATATCTAATAAAGCAGCAATTAAAAGGTCACCTGCAGCTCCCGAGATTCTAGGATCGAAAATTAACATTCGCATTTATAGACTCACTTGATTAATTGCTTTTTTATAGATAAATTTTAATCTTAGCGAAAGTCTTAAGCTAGAATGTTAGAATCAAGTGAAAAAAATAGTATTTTTTGAGGATTTTTGCAGTGCTTGGTGTCAATATCACTCTAAAAGATGGTCTTTTGTTATTTTCTCACTTTTTTGTACCAGGATTTTCAGATGTTGATGAGGATTTAAGAGCGGGTCTTATGACTGCAGTCTTAAATGCAGTCAAGGAAAGTAGTTCTAATTCAGATATTAAAACAGAAATCACAACCATAGATCAAGGAAAATATTTCGTTCACATTGTAGAAGGGAAGTTTGCTTATGGTCTTTTCTTCAGTTATGAAAATGATCTTAAGGAGGAAGTTTTTGCTAATTCAACATTAATAGATTTTGAGACGCAATTTCAAGATTTACTATCATCAGAGATTAGTGAATTTGATGATAATGACTTTCAGAACTTTCATAAATATCTTGAAACTAAGTATGATAATTTAATTTCGATTGATGTGGTCGGATTATCAAAAATCATTGAGATTATGGAGGATTCTTTATTTTCGGATTATATTATCCTTGAAAAACCCCATTTACACCAAGTTTTTACCACGATCTCTATTCCAGAACTTTATTCCCATGCGAATACTGTTGCTTTAATGTGTAAATCAATATTGGAAGCTAGTTATAAAATTAAATATCCAATAACTCAGCTAACATTCAATCTGGGTTCAAGTTATTGGATTATTGTTGAGCAATTTGAAAAATATCTTGTGATCTGTATTACTATGTCTCATTTACATGAAAAAACCATGAATGAAATTAATAGATTAAAATCTAAATTTATTAGTGTGGATTAATTTAATTCCCAAATTTTCCTTTTTAACTGATTTATTTCCTTTCTTATGGATTCCCTTTCTCTCTGTCCATTTGTATTAAAAATTGCAATACAATGGGAAGGTGTTTTCAAAGTATGCATGGTGATTTCTTCAAAATTAAATTCTCCCGAAATAAAATTTTGATTAATTCTTAAACCAAAATCCATAATATGTCTAAAAACCTGGGTTAGCCTATCTGCGTGAAAATTCAAATTTGGTTCTAAAATAGCTTTGAAAACAGGATGAAAAAATTCAGTTTCATAAATAATATAATTAGTAAAGGTTGAATTTTTCATTATTACCATAATTTTGTCAAGGAGTTTAGTATCAATTTCAACCATTTCACTGTACATTTTCTTTACTATGGGACGAAATTCTTCAAAATATTTACGTTCTAAAATAGCATCTTGATGTAATTCCTTTGTATACATAAGTTCAAATTTTAAAACAATTTTTCTTAAAAATTCAAGGAGTTTTGGATCTTCTTCGGAGGTTGGAAGAATTCCAAACGTTAAAACACCTTCATAAAGCAAAAAAAAATAATCTTCTCGTTGACGGATGGAAATAATAGATTCTTTTTGAGTTTCACGAATTGCATTTAGAATTGCAGTCATAATACCAGCATGTAATTCTTCATCAACGTCTTCGTAATAGCTACTTGTAAAACCATGACTAAAAACTAAAATTCCGGTTTTTGTTATGATATTGACACCAAGCATTTCACTAATTCCTATTTAATTCTTTAAAATTTAGGATAAAGTCGATTAAAGAGTTTCAATAAACTTTATAGGAGTTTTAGAATGATTCCACCTGAGAAATTTGATCATAATTAGTAAACTAAATATTAAAAAGCTAAAAACAAGAAAAAAAATACCAATAAATGGAGATGTAGGATTCAGATTATATTGTTCATGAAATGGGTACAAGGCGAGGGTGGGTAGAATAAAAGGATTGAAATCCATGAACCAATCAAGTATTAGGATTCCTGCACTAAAGATATAATTTTGTAAATCAGTTCTTATGAAGGGTAAAAGAGTTAATCCTTCAATTAATTCGAAACTATGCGCTGTTAAAGACACTATATCAAAAAATGAAGGGATTAGGAGAAATAGAGTTATATAACCAAAAAATACTTTGACTAGACCTATGAAAGTGATTATATTTAGGATTTGAATATTCTTTTTGAATCCAAGTGTTAGAATTATAAAAATTCCAAACATAATAGCAAAAGTATAGGAATCAGGAATAAATATCCAGAATAAAGGATGGTAAAACTCAAACTGCCAGAAATAATAAAATAGAGTAATTATAGGAATAATAATATTTATTGAACTCCAGAGAATTAGTATAGTTGGATTTAAATTTAATAATATCGTTTGTAGAGATAGTTCTAAACCGTTTTTATCTAAATTATACAAATATTTAAGTTTCTGGGCTGATATTTTAGTGTCCTTCCATCTTTATAATTGAATGTACCTTTATTTTAGCTAAAATAAGAATACTTCTTCCAAACAAAGGGGGGAATATTTTCTGAAATCAGTCTTTGGGATATAATTTATTGTACTCAGAGAATTAAAATAAGTATTGAGTTAATCTATTAATAATATGGTTAAATTTCCCAAATTAGAGGCAATTCCTTCTCATGTTGCTCGGATCGTGAAAGAAATGAGAACTTCCTCTAAATAATATTTTAAAAAATTATTCACCTTGTATAAACAAGTACTTTATTTAAGACCAATGAGAATTTATTAAATGTACCTGAAAGGAACACTGTCTCTTAGATTTTTTAGTTAAAAACTCAAAGTCATTAATAAATAACTTTGAATAAGATATTGTTGGTTGGAATATGGAGTGCTAGACTTTTTCTTTGAACCAAGATCAGTGGCAATACTAGGAGCATCCTCTGATGAAAAAAAATACGGAAGACTCATTTTTAATCATTTTGTTGTCCCTTTTCATGGTCGAATCTATCCTATAAACCCTAAAGTTACTGAAATAATGGGAATTAAATGTTATCCTAGTGTATTTGATTTACCTGAGGTTCCAGACCTTGCAATTGTCGTTTTACCTACTAAATTAGCTATTAAATCGGTTGCGGAATGTTCCAAACGAGGAATACCTGCCATTGTTTGTATCACAGCTGGATTTTCTGAAATAGGAAGGGATGATTTACAAGCTGCTCTAGTTAAAGCGTTGGGCGATTCAAGGTTGATTGGTCCAAATTGCTTAGGACTTATTGATACACAGACTAATGTTAATACTCTATTTCCCAACTTTGAGTTACCAAAACAAGGCCATGTTTCTTTGATCAGCCAATCTGGATCTTTAGCTATTGATCTACTGCTTGTTCTTCAACAAAATAATATTGGCTTAAGACGTTTTGTCTCATATGGTAATGGAGCTGATCTTAATGAAACAGATTTTCTCCAGTATTTTGGGTCAGATCCTGGAACTCATGTAATAGGAGCTTATTTAGAAGGGATTAAAGCAGGTAGGAAGTTCATTAAAGTTTCTCAAGCTGTAGCTCGAAAGAAACCAATAGTTGCTCTAAAATTACCAATGACCGAAGAGGTTACAATGGCTGCGAGAAGCCATACAGGAGCTGTCGCAAGTCCTACAGGCATTTATAAAGAGATTTTAAAACGTTCAGGTATTATACAGTGTGATAGTACAAGTCAGTTTGTAAATTCAATAAAAGCATTGTATACTCAACCTCCTGCGATCTTTGGAAGATATATTGCTTTAGTGGCTAACACAGGGGGTCCTGCAGCAATGGCCCTTTATCGAATGAATCGATATAATCTTGAATTAGCTGTGCTTTCTGAAGAAGCAGTTAATGAGGCCGAGGCGGTAATTTCAAAACAAGGTGTTCAGACATCATTATCACGAGGAAAAGGAAACAAAGCATTATCTTTCCTTGATTTAACTGGAAGTGCCACAACAGAAGTAATAGTACAAATATCTAAAATATTTTTAAAACAGAATAATGTATCTGGAATAATTATTGTACCACGTACTGATGCTCCTACTGTATCAAAGGATGCACCGGCACGAATCGAATTATTACGGAGAGAATTTCCACAAAAACCTATTTTAATTTATAATCTTCCTGATCCAACTGTTAATTCGGAATTTGAAAGATATGGCATTCCAGTATTTAAAACTGCTGAGGATGCTGTTGATGGAATTAATGCATTAGTTGAACGAGGAAATATTTTACGCCAGTTTCTTCATTGAGGTAGTTTATATGGATTTAGATTCACCTGAGAAACAGAAGCGAATTAGTGAAAAAGTAAGATCGATTATCCTTCAATCAAGTGAACAAATTACTCGAAATATACAAGTAACAACTGGAAGAATCTCTGATACTAAGATAAAAAAAATAGACTGTTTTACTGGAGCTGGAGGAAAGACTTATGTTATTGAAGCAGCTCTCTCAACAGCACTAGCAGGAATAATTGATGGGGGAATTGTAATAAAATTCGCAAAGGACTTAGAAACAGAGGTTGAGAATGCCAAACAACTTTCTGAACTATTAAAAATACGTCAAGTTGACTGGGAAAATTGGAAGAAGAACCACGAGCTACCACATCAAATTAAACGATTTCCAGATCAAGTTTTTGCCCCTCAAGTAATTCATGTAATTCCAGAGGTGCAAGCTTTAATATTGGAATTTCTTAGTGGCTTCACTCCACTTCTTCAGTTTGGAGTAGAACCAGCTGACTTATGGGGATATGCGGGGTATTCACTTGCCCGTTTACATGGTCCATCTAAGAAAAAGCCAGCTAATACTGCTTTATATAAACCTTTAATTGATGTGTTATCTGGAACTATTACTGAGGAATTTTTAAATTTTTGGATGGAGATTTTGGAGCAATCAAAAGGTGGAGTAGATTATATTCATGGCGATAGTCATATGAGTAACATCCTAATCTCTCCAGGACAAATTGCATGGATTGATGCAATCATGTTACCTGGATTAGATAGAATGGATGACGTTGCATATATAATTAGTCACGCTGTTCAAGAACATGTTGCTCGAAATTTTAATATTATAACTGATTACTCTGCTCTAATTCATTCCATCACTCGATCTTGGGTACCTTTAATCTTGAGTACTTACAAGCAAACCTATGATATTAGTCAAATATACACACGGTTACCCCTAGATTTCTTTTTAGGGTCTCATTTAATAATTCGCGCAGGTCTATGGGAACAGGAGATAGCACAGATTTTAACAAGATTAGGTCAGAATTTTATTTATGAAATGCCAATATCAAAAATGCTTGAGCTTGATGTATAATCTCTCTCTAGTTATAATTTAAGTGTATCCAATAACCCTAAAGTATATGCTGCAGCCTGTGATGCTCGTAAAGGTTCCGATACAAGAGTCCCAATGCGGAAAACTGGGATAATCGTTCTTAGATTTAAAGGTAATCCTCTTTCTTCATTGCCATATATTAAAAGAATTTTAGAATCAGAGGATGTATATTGTTGCCTTATACTATCTAGTTTCTTTAGAAATTGAATAATATCTTGTTTTCCCCAGAGAGAAAATCCAAGGCAGATATTTTGTGGATCTGTTATAAGAGATTCAATCTCATTTACAATATGATATTTTACTTTACTTAATCCTTTAAAGTATGTTTTTTTCATGTTTTTTAATAATTGATCGGCTTTCTGATTTTCATTAGTGATTATAAGTTCTGTTTGAAAGCATAAAGCAAGTCGAAAAAAATCTGCTACTTCTTGAACAGTATATGGAGAAAAAATTACTAGAGAAGTATGAAAAAAACGATTCCTTTTAAAATTAGAAAAATCTTGAGTGTACTTTACCCCTAGTCGTCCAATTAGAGATTGAGTATGTTTATCTTTCATAACCTCGAAATAAAAGGCTGATTCTGAGTCTTCCTTGTACCTTAATTTCTTCTTTTTCAATCGATCGATAATAGATTTTTTATGAAATGGTATGTTGGAAAATCCACGAAAATCGAGCTGATATTCTTCATTAATACTAAATAGCTGAATCTTATCACTAAGATGGTCAATGAGTGTTTTAAATGGAGGGAGATTGAAATTAAAAGAATCAGGGAACATCCTTATAACTGTGATAACTCCTGGATTAGATAGAAGGTATTCGATAATTTTTTTCGAATATTCTTCCTTTGATTCGATTAAGAGGAGAATTCGATTTTTACTTCTCCAGTTATCTGATATAATCTGAAAGGATGTCTTAAATGATAGACAAAACTTGTTTATTTCAGATTTTATCTGCTCTTGTTCTTCTTCAGAAACAAAACGAGCTAATTTTATTAGGAATGGATTCATAATTTTTCGTTTTAAAATGAGTTTAATAATCGAATGGAAAGTTTAATCCATATTAAATTTATAATTGATATTCTATTCATAACTCCAAATTATTTGAAGATGGATGTATAATACTTGAAACTTAAAATTGATGGGATAGAAACTGATAAACCTGCGGTTTGGTGGGATGTAGATTCTAATACTGTAAAAATGATTGATCAAACAAAAATACCTTTTGAAATTAAAATAGTCACTTGTACTAATTATCATGAAACTGTATTAGCGATTAAAAACATGATTATACGTGGAGCTCCCTCTATTGGGGCAGCTGGAGCATATGGCCTTACTCAAGCTGTTTTTGAATTTTCTGATAGAAAAGATTTCCAAAAACAAATACTAATTGCTTATCAAGAGCTATTAAATTCTCGGCCAACAGCAGTAGATCTCAAAAATGGATTAGACAAAATAATTTCATCTTTATCAAAAACACCTGAAGAAATCTTGAAAGTAGCAGAAACTTTTGCCTTTCAAATTAAAGAAGAAGGTTTTAAGATAGGGATTATTGGAAAAGATCTCATTAAGAATGGAATGAACATATTAACCCATTGTCATACCGGTGCTTTAGCATTAGTTGATCATGGAAGTGCAATTGCACCTTTAAAACAGGCATGGAGAGAAGGAATGCGATTCCATGTTTTTGTTGACGAAACAAGACCTAGAATTCAGGGAAAAATCACTTCATGGGAGCTAGGATCTGAAAAAATCAATCATACCGTTATTTGTGACTCTGTTGCGGGTTTTCTAATGTCTCAGGGGAGAATAGATTTAATAATCTTAGGAGCTGATCGCGTTGCAATGAATGGAGATATTGCTAATAAAATTGGGACCTATAATTTAGCTATTTTAGCTAGTTATCATAAAATTCCTTTTTATACAGCTTTTCCAATTTCAACCTTTGATAGACAAACAAAAACGGGGAAGGAGATAGTTATTGAGGAAAGAGAAAATGCTGAAATAAAATATGTATGGGGATTCAATTCCCAAGAATCTCGATATCAGCACGTATCTCTCTATTTAAACGAAACAAATTTTTATAATCCTGCCTTTGATATAACTCCAAATGAATTAATTACAGGTTACATTACTTCAAAAGGTATATTAGCTGCTTCAGAATTAGAGGAAAAGCTTTGAAAGTAAAAGATCAAACTTTCTAATAAAACAACAGTTTTAAAATTATGGATTGATTTATTAATTAAAACAGAAAAATAACCTTCTGTGTATTTAAGCATGGATAAGTTATATGCAATAGGGGTTGTTTATTCAGTGAAAGAAGTTGTTGATCAAATAAAATCAGTCGTTTCATTTTGTGGGTTTGAAGTTGAATCGATTTTAAGTCGTCAATTCTATATTACATTTGATCTTAAGTCCAAAAGTCGATTTCGTAAACGAACTTATATTCTTGCCGTGTCAAATGGACTAACAGGAATTTTAACAGCTGAAAGAGAACTTAGTCGAAACGCAAGGGGAAAAGCCCTTATTTATGATCCAATCAATCATTTACCCGAACCTACATTTGATAATGTAATTCTTTTTCATGATTTAGATACCCTCCAACAATTTTTATCTAATTAGAAAGATAAATATAATTCACATTTGGAAAGTGAATGATGAATGGTAAGAACAAAGGGATCGTTACCAACTGAGTTTCCAGATTTTGAAGAATTAGACAAAAGCTATTCTCTCTTAATTAAGGGGTTACCTGGCACTGGAAAATCAAGTTTAGCTCTTGATTTAGTGGCTCATTTACCTAATTCATTTTACGTAAGTACACGGTTAAATCCGAGAGAACTCTTACAGGATTTTCCATGGTTGGAAGAAACGATTCCTACTGAAAGACAACGATCTTTTTTTGTTGATGCTACACGAACTCAATCAGCTGAATCAGATTCCGATATTTTAATTCTTAAATTTGAAACAATGCCTGAATTCGTTCAAAAAATATTTTCCCTAGGAGCTAAATCACAAAAAAAAATTATAGTAATTGATAGTTGGAATGGTTTAACAATCAATTTATCTGACAGTCAAATCAGGCATTGGGAGTCAGCCATTGTTCAATATTTAAGATCTGAAGAATCAAAAATTATATTCATCGAGGAAGGGGTGAAAGATTCCAGTTTAGATTGGATTGTTGATGGTATAATAGTTTTAAGTAAAAGAACGCATATCTCAGAACATGGTATTCCACGAAGAATTAGAGAGTTGAACTTTGAAAAAATGCGGGGTAGAGAGATTAAAAATGAGACCTATCTAGCTAGTTTAAGTTCAGGGCGTTTTAAAACATTTGAACCATTTAAATATCGTTTTCCAGCCATAATATTAAAATCTCCCACGTTGAATGACCCTGGTGAGCAATTTATTTCAACAGGGGCCTCTAGTTTTGACGACCTTTTAGCTGGAGGTTTAGAAAAAGGATCATGGAACTTATTTGATGTTTCAACTACAGTAGGAGATGCCCTTGATATTATTTTATTTCCTATGATCACCAATCACTTAAATAATAATCGTCCCTTGATTTCAATCTTTCGTGAAGGAGTCACTTTCGATTCTAAAAAGAGTTTTTATGATGTTTTTACGGGTACAGAAAATTGGATAGAACATACCTTCAATTTTGAAAGGTACATCCCAAAAAGTACACCAAATAGAAATGAGCTACCAGATAATCTTGATCAATTGTTAGAGAAAATTCAACAAATAAAACAGACTATGAGAAAAAAAATTGGGACTCCTTTTTTGATTAATTTAGGCCTTGATGTTCTAGAAAACAAATATGGTATCCGGGATTTAAATAGATTAATTGCAATATTAGTTTCTCAAGCTAAATTAGAGGGGGATGTCATAGTAGGTTGGTTAAAGGAAAATCAAGAGTACCAAGGTGGTACAACAGCGGCTTCAACTCATTGGAAAATAGATTTAATTAATCGTGCACTTGTATTGGAAGGTATAATCCCTGCAACAGAGTATTTTGCTATTGAACCAGTACTTTACAAAGGGTACATTGATTATAATCTGATACCCATTTTATGATCATTAATTCATCATTATTAATTTTGTTGATTTTGAATGTTTGAAAATGATTCTAGATTATCTGAAATATTAAAAAAAATAAAAGATGGTAAAAATTATAATATTACTGATATAGGACTTGATTTTACTTCAGAACAGAAAGATTTTTTATTCTTAGGGTTGATAAACACTCCTCTCATTGATCATGAATATTTTACAACTGAAAGAACGATTTGGGTCAAAATAAAGGACTTATTTAAGAATGATTATCAAGAACTGGAAATTTTAACTGAAAATTGGAAAAAAACAACAAATATGACTATAATTGCACTCCAAAATTCAATATTTGATTTTGAAGATTACCGTACTGTAATCAGATATCTTTATACCAATTCAAATGATTTGGAAGAGGTAGTTCTACATTCTAGTGAGTCAATTTTAAAATATTTGAAGAATAATAAATTTAATCCCCCCTATTTTCCAAATTATCTAGCATTATTGAGGTTTATTGGAATACCTTTACCCAAAATTGAAAAATTCATCCCTCAATTCTGTAATATCTTTCCCCATAATAAAGATGAAATAAACAACTTCCAAAAAACCCATATAAAAGCTATTGATAATTATTCTCAATATTTAGAAGATATTGTTTCAGAAATAGCTTATGATGTTGAAGAAATATCCTTAAAAACATATTTTGATCATGAAACTCTTTCTAGGGTACTAAATTTAAAAGTTAACGATTTTATTGAATTTTGGAAGCCAATAAAACGATTCAATGACATTGAGGAGTTTTCAAAAGAAATTAATCCAGTAATTAAGGAAAATCAACTAAGTCTTGTCCCTTTCGTATTTAATTCATTTATACGTCCCTATGCATCTTTTATTGCATCCAAAACAATACAACAAGATAAAATTCCTCAGAATATTCCATCTGAGGCTTTGAATCCCTTTTTAGAGAAACTAGCATTTCCAATCTATAGTAAACCTGAAGATAAAGTTATCATAAAATTCTTAGGTGGCGAAACAATTGGAACCATGGGCATTCTCATAAAGACCAGTATGTCCATTATCTTGATAGATTATGGAATGTCAATAGCAAACTATCAAGTCCCAATTTGGGATGAAGCATTAAATTACCTAGATGCAATCCTTGTAAGTCATTCTCATTTAGATCATATCGGTGCTATTCCTTATCTTTTCGGATTAGGATATTCAGGATATGTTTATGGGAGTGCAATGAGTAAAAATCTAGCAAAATTTCTTCTTTTAGATAACCAGAATCTGATGAATAGAAATACTAGCAATCTTGTTCGAACCGTAGATCCTAGATTTAAGCATCTTTCAAATGAATCAAATATAATTCAGCTTCTAGAGAGATTCATAACACTTTCCAGTTCTAAAACCTATAATTTAACCCCTGATATTGCCATCACTCCAATACCTGCTCATCATATTCAAGGGTCTTATGCTTATAAACTTGAAATAGGAAACAAATCAATTTTGTTCTCAGGAGATGCCAATCTGGATCCTAGTGCGTTATTTAATAATGAAGGAGCTAATTTACCAACAGATGCTAATCTTACAATTATGGATTGTACTTATTATAATCAAGAATCTTTTGATACTAAAAAACGTGATTCACTGTTATTTGAAACGGTAAAAGAAAGTAAGCGAGTAATTATTCCCGCTTTTAGTGTTGGGAGAGCGCAAGAAATTTTATTAAAACTTGATAAAGCTGGTTTAACAGCTGAAAGAAAAGTTTCACTCCTTGGTATGGCCACAAAAGTAGCTCGGTTAACTGGAATTTCTACGAAAGGATACTTAAGTGATAATTTGATTCCCCCATTTGATGATCAAGTTGTAATTACTGGAGGAGGTATGCTAGGTGGAGGTTATGCAAGAGAGCTTGTAGAGGAAACTAAAACTGATTCAGATACTTCAATTATACTCTGCGGATTTCTAGCAAAGAATACATTAGCTTATCGTCTTCTTCATAAAATGGAACCAGATTACAAACAAAAAATAGTTTACGCACGGTTTAGTGGTCATAGTTCAAATGATACCCTTCAAAAATACCTCAGTTCAGTTAAAGGTGAAAAAATCTTAATCCATCTAGGAGCATTATCTACCGATCCTTTGCAATTAGAACAATTACGTAAAACTCCAATTTTTAATGTTTCATCTCTAAAAATTCCTGAATTAGGATCATCCATCGAAATCTAACTGATCTTACCTGTTTTTTAAGGTAAAATTCCCTATATTGTTTTTAAAAAATTTCTAGCTATATCAATTTGTTTTGGGTCAAGGAAGGCAGAAATATTTTCCTCTGCTTGTGAACCTTTAATCAATATAGTCCCCGAGGGATCTACAATCATTGAAAGTCCAAAAAAGCAAGCTCCTGGAATAGTTCCAACACGATTGACTCCTGCAACAAAAACTTGGTTTTCAATTGCTCTTGCTTGAAGAAGAGTTGTCCAGACATAGTCCCGTGGTTTAGGGAATTCTGCAACATATATTAATACCTCTACACCCGATTTAGCAAGAGTCCGACTATTCTCAGGGAAACGAAGGTCATAACAAATCTGAATACCGATATTTGCATAACTAGTTTGAATTCCATTTTCAGGTAGTTTACCAGGAGTTAAAAATTGGGTTTCATCCATAGGAGGGAGTGGAAATAAATGATTTTTCCGATATTTTCCAAGAAGAGTTCCTTTTGCATCAATCAATACACCTGTATTATAATAATGACCATCTTCATATTCCAAAAGACTTGTAATGATTGAAACATTATAATCAACCGCTAGATCTATTAAAAAGGAAATTGTTTCCCCATCAGTTAAATTCTCAGCTTGTAAACCAATATTTTTAAAATCGTAGCTAGTGGAGAACAATTCAGGAAAACATATCAGTTGATGCTCAGAAGATGATGGATTAAGCTTAATCTGGTTTATGAACTGTTGTGCTTTTTGAAAATTTTTCTTTTTTTGCCCAAATACAATATCCATTTGAACTAAATAGAGATCTAAAGGTTTCATGCCTTAAATTTTTCCTATTACGCTATTTTGAGAAATAATTTCGTCTCTCAGCATAACGTAGAGCACCATAAAATATTATTACAGCTCCAATCGTTGATGCTAAAATCTCCATTACAACATGTAAAAGATCTTGATATCGAAAATCTGCTTGAAAAATGAAAAGAAAAAAGTCCCAAAAGCCGTGAATAGCTACTGGAAAGATAAGATTATAATTAGTGAATTTATAGACGTACGAAAACATTACACCAATAACTGCTGCACTAAATAAGATAGCCACCATATAAAATAGATTTCTACTCGTTGCTGCGAGCCAAAAATGGAGAAATCCAAACATTAAAGCAGAGGATACTGCGGAAAATTTGAATGAATACTTTGTTTCGAGCATATTTTGAATATATCCTCGGAAAAGAATTTCTTCACCAAGTCCAATTGCAAAAATTGTAACGAGAAGTGTTAATATGATTGCAAAGACATTGATTAATTCCTTAAGAATGATTATATCAAAGATTATTTCGATGACAACAGTAGGAATTAAGCCGGCTAATGTTATTGGTATTGAAATTAAAATCCACTCCATTCCGTATTGTTTATCCCATTCCAACCCAACATCTTTGAATCTTTGGCGATCAAAGGCAAGGAAAACATATACCAAGCCTACACCTACAATTCCATTAACCATACGGATTAAATTAATCTCTAAATTTAAGGGTAGAGCCTCTCCATTTGGGATTATCTGCTGGACTAGTGGAAGAATAAAAACTTGAAATGTAAATATTAACATGATAGCTATAGCCATAAAGAGAATAATTCGTAACCAAAGTTGAAAAGTAGAATGTTTCTTCATGATTAGGAACCTCGTTGCGTTGTATTCAATAAAATGAAAAGTTTTCGCTCTTAATTATTTCTAATAGCTTATTTGTTTAGATAATATTTTAAACTATATGGAACAACAGATTATCAGTGAAAGTGATTGGTTGCCCCTTTTCTAGCATTTGCAGGTTTAACAGCAGCTGCTTTTATAAAACAGATTGTGGCTGATTATACAGCTGGTTTTGCTAGGTATAAATTAGCGAATTCTTTTTTAGTAGAAAGGATTGATAACAAATTAGAAAAAAAATTTGGAAAAGAGTTTTTAAAGAAAAAACTAACCCCAGATGTACTTGAAGAGGTTCGTAAGGTAATTCATGAGGAACTAGGGGCATTTTCTCCAAAAAAAGACCTTGATGAGTTAATCGTTGGAAGTTTAACTAAGCTTGGGGATGAGCATCAAGCAATTCTTTCTAAATTGGACAACGTAGAATCTTTACTCGAAAAAATTGCCATTCCTCTTGCATATTCCATGGGAAAAGAGAGTTCTGAAGAAATTCCCGAGGAATTATTAACTGGACTCCTTGAGGGGAGCCTACAAGGACATAAAGTGTCACAAAAAGTGTTGAATGAGTTAGTTGAAGAGAAAAGAATTTCATCTGATATTTCTGAAGTCATTAATGAATTTCAATTTATAAAGCGATTATGTGTATCTGGTGAATCAGAAATATCACATCTTGTTAAAAAATTTGCCTATTCACCTGAAGAAATCAATAATCTAAGTACCCTGATGGATATTGCTAGTCTTTTAGCTGGGCCAAGTGAGGAGATAGAAAACGTAATTTCTGAATTTGTATTTAAAATGATTTCAGAAGGGATCAAAACTGAAACGATTGAAAATTCCGTAATTTCCTTTTGTTTCTTAATTCACAGGTTAGGAAAGCTTGAATTGCTTTCAGAGAGTGATAGATTATTATTAGGATCCTTTTTAAGAAAAAATATTCAAAATATTAATGATCCAACACGTATGGTAGAATCATACTTCTTATTGTCAAGTATGGGGCTCGCTGGAGACATTGATTCAACGTTCATTAAAGAAGTAGTACAACAATATCATAAACAGGGGATTGATACAACTCGTGAGATGAAAGGGCAACTTCGAATTAGTGGGAAGCTTGCTCGATTCTTAAGAAGATTAGGATTTAAATCCTCAGATCCTGACCTATCTCTTAGGACAATACGGCTTTTGATAAAAAAGATGGATAAACGGAAATTTATTAGAAGTACTCCCCTTCTTCAATACCAGCTAGAGCGTTTAACAAGTGAAGTTAATTTATTTATTGCATATTTTGAGACTGAGAAGATTCAACAAGAGAAATTGGATGAACTGATAGATCTTTTACAGCTTTTATTAGAAATCCTAAATCGTCCTAGAATTTTTGAATTAGAATTAAATGTCAGAAAAACTGTGATAGAGCTGATGGATAGCACTTATTTTCTATATGATTTATTAGCTATGCGAAATTCTTGGGCTTTATTGACCAAATATCAATTAGATGTAAAATCTTTATATTCACCTACTTTAGGATCGTATCAAAGAATTTCCATGAATAAGGAAGCATTTAATAAAGCTCTAGGAGATTATTCTCAGAAAAGAATGAAGAGAATTGAACGTGATTTACCCATTCCACCTAAAACAAAGTCAAGAGAAAAAATTACTGAGAGATAATTCTGAATCAAAAAACCTCTCTAATCTCCTTAATTTATCCTTTGGGAACATAAAGGTTTTTAACAAAACAGATAAAGATAAATTTCATACGAAGTATGACAATAATTTCATTCCTATAGAATCAGAAGAATGTAGATTCGGAGTTGAAACCACCTCACATTAAGTGATTTGGTGCAGTGGCATGTTTAACGGAATAATCTTTTCAGTGATGGCAGATACAGGTCCAATGACTGAGATTAATCTTTCTCAACTTGATGAAACTTCTTCGATGAAACTTAGCATCAGTCTTCTGACTGCCCTTGGTTTAGGGGAAAGTCGTGATCAAATAAATCAACTTCATGGTCCTTTTCCAGTTCCAGGGAGGAAAGAACTAGCATTAGCATATCCATTTACTTTAGAAGGTAATGAATCACAAGATCCACGAATTCAATTCTCAGGAAGATATTGTACTATTTTTTTATTATTCGATAAAGAGGAAAAGTCACGAGCTCTAACCAATTTCGGAAATATTGAAAAAATTCTGGCTGAACGTCTGAAGTCAATCGAAAACCAAAAACAAATATCCATTGATTATCTTAAAGATATTTATACGAATTTAGAGAGTTTTATTTCATATAATGAGGGTAAAAGTGCTCCTAGTTCAATTAAAGAATCTGCACTCAGTTTTCAAGAGATTCGTGAATCTCAAACTCGGCATCAAGAATTATCAGCAATCATTCGAGACATTACACAAGTCCAGACATCGATTAATCAACTTCTAGATGAATATATGGTATTTACAGACCCTCCTATCTTAGAAGGATCTTATTATATGCGTCCAAATGTAAAACCGGAAGAATTTCTAAAAATTTATCCATTGATCACTCGTTATATTAGAGTATTAGCACGGTTAGATGGTGAAGATAAAGAAACAGTAAAAGAAATAGTTGAAATCTCTGTTTTGGTTCGTATTGGTAACTTATTTTATTGGAAAGCTTTAATTTCTCATCAAACCATAGAATTTGAGAAAGCCATCGAGTTTTATATGCGCGCAAACGATCTTAAAGATGATTCAATCCTATATTTAACAATAGGATCTATCTATAGAAAATTAGGGAGAGATGAGGAGGCCAAAGATTGGATTGAAAGTGGTTTTTCTCGGATGCGTAAACGGAAAGAATCCGTACGAATTTCAAAAAATATGCTTTTTGGTGATGTTAAGTAAAAAAGGGTAAGGGTAAGATTAATCTTCTTCTCTTGAACGAGGAATACGTTCAGAGGTTCCTCCTCCTGTTTTATTCAATCCCATTTCTCGGGCTAATTCGACAAATGGTAAAACCATTTGAGCAATCGATTTATAAGCATCTTGTCCTTCACCCAATAAAATCATTTTATCGACATTTATGTTTTTAAAGACTTCAGGAAGCATATCAAGTGTTTTCAGTTGAATATATTTTTCATCCGCTTCACTTAAAGCCTTAGCTTGTTCAAGGATACCTTGAGCTAAAGCAATCTGAGTTTTACTTATTTTAGCTGCTTCACCCTCTGCTTCAGCTATTAATTGATCCTTTCGTGCCATTGCTTCTTGTCGAATTCGTTCTGCATCAACTGAAATTTCTTGTGTAACTTTTAAGAATTTTTCTGCTTCTGCTTCAATCTTCATTCTTCTCCGTTTAGTTTCAGCTTCGATAACTGCCCTCTCCTGTTCTAATTGAGCAATTTGAATTTCTCTTTGCTTAGCTTTGGATTCAATCTGAAGTTTTACTTCTTGATCTGTCTCTCCAGTTTTCTGTTTCACTGCAAGATTTCGAAGTTGAACCATTTCTTCCATTTCGGCCTGACGTAGTTGAGCAGTTTGTGCTTCTTCTATCTTTTTTACTGCTTCAAGATTGTCTTTTAATCTTGCATCGAGTACTTCAACATCTCGAATTTCTACTGATTCTACAGTAATTCCCCAGTCTCCAGCAAGATGATGAAGTTCACTTGTAACATTTTTGATAATTTCAGCACGGTTTCTGATGATTTGTTCAATTCTCATGTTTGCACAAGTAGTTCGAATAATTGCTTCAGTAGCATTTTTAATTGCTTTTTCAACATAATCAGAGCGGGCTGGATTCCAACTAACTTTCGAGAATGATACCTCTGGGTTGGTAACCCGCCAATAAACAAATGCTGTAATAGCAATATCTTGATATTCATGTGAAACGACCTTTTCTCTAGCCTCAAGAAGGGTTTGCTGTACAGTGGTGGGAATTACTATAACTTCGTCAAAAATAGGCCACATAAATACAGTTCCACCAGTACCAGCTCTTTTTACTTTTCCTCTCCGAAAATGGATAACATATTCATTTGTTTTATACTTTCGATAACGAGATACATAAAATATAGCAAAGAAAATAAAGACAAATACAAAAAGTATGACTATCCCAGCTCCATATGGAGCCAAGTCAGCAATCAAACTATCTAAATTTTGGAGTACAAATATATTATTCATTATTTACACCTTTATTTGAGCATCAGTCACTAATCCCAACGTATAGATCTCTTGTCTGGGATTGGCTTCTTATTTTCCTCTGATGAGGGCCATTCATCAATTATTACGGCATTTGAGTCAATTTTAATAACGTAAGCTTCCATGTCTTTCGCTATTGCTCCATATCTAGTTTTTGCTGCCATTTTAATTGGACCATGAATTGAAGATGTCTCAATTACAACTAATCCTCCATCTGTGTCAACTGTGGTAATAGTTTTAACCTTATCATCAATTTTTATTGTTTGAAGAGGTGTTTCATAAATGTCTGAAACAGCTAATTTTGCCCAGAGTTTGGAAATACCATATGTAGTTCCAATAGGGATAATAAAAGTCAAACCTATAATAAAAATTGGATTAATTGAAGTTTGAAGAAGAATGGTACCTATTCCACCGAATGTCATTAGAAAAGTACCAATTAATAACATTAAAGGAGTAGGATTATCTGCTTCAAATGCATGGTCCTTAATATCAAAGTGTTTATCGACATGAAGACCTACATCATGATCTACATCTAGATCAATGTCAGTATCAATATCTGCATCCCCTAAATCTATACCCCCGTGATCTAGAGATACATCATGATCAATATCATGATCTATGTCAGTATCATGATCGAAAATATGGCTTCCTTGAAGAAATAACGTTAGGAAGAATAGGATTAATCCTGAGATTAAACTACCTAAGCAAATTTGTTCAAGGAGTAATAAGATGGTATCTATTTCTATCAGTGCCATATTGCTCACCTATACCTCAGTATGACCACAGTTATATATATAATGTTCTCGGAAATTAGCAAAATAATGTTTACAAAAGGTATCGTTCTTATAACATTAGATTTTATTTCAGTTGTTACAATATTTATTTTCTAGTTGTTTATTAAAAAATAAGTTTGATAAATCAAATTCTAATTCTCTAGAAATAGGATTATTACATCTATTAAGAGTGGGTTTTTTAAATATCAAAATGATTAATTTTACTGATCTATAATTTAAAATATCTTGAATATCTACATATTACAAAAAAATTAGGTTAAAATAGATACATTAAATTTTTACCCAGATCTCTTATATGGGTGAAAATAAACTAACCCCTATATTTAAATAGCTTCACAGAAGTATTCGTTCAGTGCAGCATCAAAAATTTCTAACATTTAAACACATGAAAAACCACAGAGGAAGGATCTTCCTACAATTTGAAACTATAGATAGTTCTGAGACTCTTCATCTCTAATACATTAAATAAAAAGGTTTTGGGTAAACCATGTTTAAACGGATTCTTATTGCTAATAGGGGAGAGATCGCTACACGAATAATAAATGCTGCTCAAGAGATGGGAATTGACACTGTAGCAATATATTCCGAAGTTGATGAAGATTCAGTACATGTCCACGCTGCGGACTATTCATACCCCCTAGGAGATCCAACACCTGCTAATAGTTATTTGAACATGGAAAAAATCATCCGAATTGCATTAGAAAGTCAATCAGAAGCAATTCACCCCGGATATGGATTTCTTTCAGAGAATTCTGAATTTGCACAGAAAGTTCTTGATAATGGACTTAATTTTATTGGTCCAACACCCGAGGCAATTTATGCTGTAGGTGACAAAATCCAAGCAAAAAAGACGATGGAAAAAGCTGGAATACCAGTAATTCCAGGATATCATGGTGGTTCACGAAATAAAGATTATCTTTTAAAGAAAGGAAAAGAAATTGGTTTTCCTTTGATGATCAAGGCTACAGCTGGAGGAGGGGGACGTGGTATGCGTATTGTTGAATCTGAAGATGAATTTATTGAGTCTTTCGAAAGTGCAAGAAGAGAGGCTGAGGGTGCATTTGGCTCTGGTGATGTATTTTTAGAGAAATATCTTCCATATATTCGTCACATTGAATTTCAAGTATTAGGAGATAAGTATGGTAAGCTTATTCATTTGAATGAAAGAGAATGCTCAATACAAAGGCGACATCAAAAGATCATTGAGGAGACACCATCCACAGCATTAAGTCCAGAGCTTCGTAATAAAATGGGGAAAATAGCTGTCTCCGCAGCTCAAGCTGTGAATTATTCAAATGCAGGATCTGTTGAGTTTGTATTAGATGATACAACTGGAGAATTTTATTTTCTCGAGATAAATGCAAGACTTCAAGTGGAACATGCCATTACTGAAGCTGTTACAGGTATTGATTTAGTGAAATGGCAAATAAAAATAGCTGCAGGACAGAATTTGACTTTAAATCAAGAAGATATAGTCTCAAGAGGACATGCTTTGGAATTCAGAATCTATGCTGAAAATCCCGAAAAGCAATTTCTACCCTCTTCAGGTACAATTTATCAGGTTCAAGTTCCTGTAGGGGTAAATATTCGCAATGATCTTGGAATTTCCACGTTGGGTGGGAAAATTTCGACTTATTACGATCCAATGATAGCAAAACTTATTGTCCATGCTGAAACCCGTGAAGAGGTAATTCAAAAGATGAGATGGGCACTAAGGAATTACAGTGCTCAAGGAATTCCAACAAATATCGCATTTCTTCGTGAAGTTTTAAACAAAAAAGCTTTTCAAGAGGGAGATACTCACACTAATTTTGTAGAAAATCACTTTAATAAATGGAAAGGGAATCAAAAAGAAACTCCAGTTGAGGTTTTCTTAGCTGCAGCTTTATTTGAAGTAATGGAACCTTTTTTGTCTACGGGACAGGATCTTACACCAAGTTCATTAATAAATGGTATCGATCACTATTATTCACCTTGGTCCAAATTAGGAACTTGGGGACGGGAATCCTTAGATGCGATGTCCGGAAAACTGACTACTACTATTGGGAAAGGGAAGGCAGCAATTAAGAAGATCCTACCTAAAGTCGGAGATGATTTTCATTCTTCTTTTTTACCTGATTCTGATCCCCACTCTCCTTGGCGAAAAATAGGTTCTTGGCAGCTTGGGAAAAAGGACACAAGAAAGTTATAGTTAAAATTCTGTGACGAAGTATGAGTGATATTTTTACATTTGATGATGGTCGAAGACGGCATGAGGTAAGATTAAGAAGGGATGAAAAGAATAATTTTTTTGTTGTGGTTGGAGATAAAGAAATTCAGGTTCAAGCAAAGGTCTTAGGGGTGGGCCAATTCCAATTTACTCTAGATAATATTATATACAAAGTGAATGTTTCAAAGAATGGGGATACACGATTTATTCATCTTGATGGTGAGGATTATGAGATTCGTCGTGTTTCAACCTTAGAAACAGAATTTGAAGAAATTGACGAAGCAGAAGGGGGATTAAAGAGTCCAATGCCTGGTCGAATAGTCAAAATATTTGTTAAAGAGGGACAAAAGGTCAAAAAGGGGCAGGATCTTATCTCCATCGAAGCCATGAAGATGGAAAATAGAATAACAGCTCCTTTTGATGGCATTATTACAAAAATATTGTTTTCTGTAGGGGATCAGGTTGAAGCTAATATCCCTCTAATTGAGTTAGAAAATATCGAGTCAAAAAAGACCAAAGAAGAATAAAGATTAATAGCGTTTGAATTTACATTTTCTTCTGATTTGTTTCCAAGTGAGAACATTAATTCATTTTATTACTAGTCTTTAAACATAAATCAAGCAATATATTAATCTATCATCAAATGAAACTAATAATAGTAACGAATTTACAAAGGGAAATTGTATGCCAATAATAAAAAGTAAAATTGATGTTAATTCTAAGGCATTCAAGGAAAATACTAAACATTATCAGGATATCCTTCAGCTCTTAAAAGAAACATTAGATAAAATCAGAGCAGGTGATCCAGAAGCTCTTGCAAAACACATAAGTCGTGAAAAAATTCCCGCAAGACAGCGAATTCAGAAATTATTAGATCCTGACACTCCTTTTATGGAATTAAGTTCTCTTGCAGCATATAACATATATGATAATTCATGTCCTTATGCAGGTATAGTAACAGGAATTGGAATGGTATCTGGAAGGGAAGTGATGTTTATTGCGAATGATGCTACGATTAAAGGAGGTACATATTTTCCAATGACAGTAAAAAAGCATCTAAGAGCTCAGGAAATTGCTGAAGAAAATCATCTTCCTTGTGTTTACTTGGTAGATTCTGGCGGGGCATTTTTACCTCTACAAGCAGAAGTCTTTCCAGACCGTGATCATTTTGGACGGATTTTTTATAATCAAGCACAGATGTCCTCTAAAGGGATTCCTCAAATTAGCGTAGTAATGGGTTCCTGTACAGCAGGAGGAGCATATGTTCCTGCTATGTCTGATGAAACTATTATTGTAAAAGGAACAGGAACAATATTTTTAGGAGGTCCTCCACTAGTAAAAGCTGCTACTGGCGAGGAAGTATCAGCAGAGGATTTAGGTGGTGCTGATGTTCATTGCCGAACTTCAGGAGTAGCAGATCATTACGCAACTAATGACGAACATGCATTGTTAATGACAAGAACCATCATTGAGCATTTAAATTTACCCCCTAAAACACGACTTGATATTAGAGCTCCTGAACCTCCTCAATATGATATTGAGGAAATTTATGGAATATTACCAAAAGATCCAAGACAAGCTTATGATGTACATGAAATAATTGCAAGAATCGTTGATGGATCAAAGTTTCATGAATTCAAAGCATTGTATGGGACTACCCTTGTGTGTGGTTTTGGACGAATAATGGGATATCCAGTTGGTATTCTAGCAAATAACGGAGTTCTTTTTTCTGAGAGTGCTTTAAAAGGAACTCATTTTATCAATCTGTGTTCTGAAAGAAAAATTCCCTTAGTTTTTCTACAAAACATCACAGGATTCATTGTTGGGAAGGAAGCTGAAGCTGGGGGTATTGCAAAAGATGGTGCTAAATTAGTTATGGCAGTTAGTAATACCGCGGTACCAAAAGTGACGATAATTATAGGAGGATCCTACGGTGCTGGAAATTATGGAATGGCAGGAAGAGCTTATTCTCCTCGGTTTTTATTCATGTGGCCAAATGCACGAATTTCAGTGATGGGAGGTGAGCAGGCTGCAAATGTGTTAGTTACCGTTAAAGAATCTCAATTAGCACTAAAGGGAGATAAATTGACAACAGAAGCTCGAGAGAAGATAATGACTCCGATCTTGGAAAAATATGACAGAGAATCAAGTGCATATTACTCAACAGCAAGACTTTGGGATGATGGAATAATCGATCCAGCTGACACCCGAATAGTATTAGCGTTATGTATTTCTGCCTCTTTAAATGCACCAATTCCAAATACAAAATTTGGTGTTTTCAGGATGTAAATATTTGAATTCTTAAGGTAAGGAAGTATTAATGCAAAAATATGAAACAATTAAAGTTAAAATTAGTAATTATGCTGCTGTTGTGACATTATCGAGACCTGAAATCCATAATGCCTTTAATTCTTTAATGATAGAGGAATTAACAACGGCCTTTAAGCTTCTTGAGAATGACGAGGAAGTTAGAGTAATAGTTTTAACAGGAAAAGGTAAATCTTTTTCTGCTGGTGCTGATGTCAATTATATGCGAGAAAGTAAAGAATTTACATATGAAGAGAATGAAGATGATGCACTGAGACTTGAAGAATTATTTTATACAATCTATAAAACCCCGAAACCTGTAATTGGAAGAATAAATGGTTCTGCATTCGGTGGAGGAATAGGTTTAATTTCGGTATGTGACATATCACTAATAGTTAAAAACGCTAAATTGGCCTTCTCTGAAGTAAATTTAGGAATTCTACCAGCAGTTATAAGCCCATATGTTATTTCAAAAATTGGTTTTTCAAACGCAACAAGATTCTTCCTAACTGGTGAAAGATTTGATGGTCAAAAAGCCCTTGATATCGGTTTAGTTCATGAGATAGCTGAAAATTTAGAGGAATTAGATCTAAAACTCACTGAGATCATTAACCACCTTTTTAATAGCAGTCCTGCTGCAATGAAAAGCATAAAAGAAGTTCTTAACCAAAACCGTGGTTCAGAACTAAAAAATATTCGTGAGTACTGCATAAAAAAAATTGCAGAGGTTAGAACTTCTGATGAGGGAAAGGAGGGACTCACAGCGTTCGTTGAAAAACGTTCTCCACGCTGGAAGATTTCCTATGAGAGTAATTTGTTCAAAGATCTTGATTTAGATGAAAAATGATGGAATATAACTATAATCATGTGATTCAAGGAAAAAAGTCAACAATTGTCTTTATTCATGGAGCTGGAGGAGGAATCGAGCAATGGAGTTCACAAGTAAAATTCTTTCAAAAACAAGGCTTTAAAACGTTAGCAATAAATCTTCCTGGTCATGGAAAAAGTCCGAGGTTAGAAAAAATTTCAATTGAGAAATATTCAAAAGCAATAACAACTCTAGTCTCTGATCTTCAAATAAGTTCATTAGTTCTCGTTGGTCACTCAATGGGTGGTGGGATTGTTCAGCAGCTAGCAATAAATGGAAGATTAAAAATTCATGCTATTGTATTAATTGGAACGGGAGCTAAATTAAATGTAGCACCAACTATTATTGAGATGATTTCCAATACTTTTAATGAAGCAATGAATTTTTTAGGGCAATATGCTTACTCTAATAACATTGACTTAAAAATTATTGAAAAGAACGAAAGATTGATACGATCTAATGGAAAAGAAATTCTATTAGCTGATTTTGAAGCCTGTAAAAATTTTGATCAACGGACTGAAATTTCTAGGATCACATGTCCTACACTGATTATTTGTGGAGAAAATGATCAGATGACCCCCGTGAAATTTTCTACCTATCTTCATGAACACATAAAAAATTCTAGATTGGAAATTATTCCCTCTGGAGGTCATTTTATTTTTCAGGAAAAACCAGATGAAGTCAACAAAATAATATTGAACTTTTTATCATCAATTCCCGCTATTGGAAAATGAATCACCATATTCCATAAAATTCTTTAGATACTGTCTAAATTTGATTTACAAAATATTAATGGGGTTTTCTATGGTCATAGAATCAATTTCAGAAAAATTAGGATTTAAAAAGGATGATAAACTTGTTATAATTCACATTGACGACATGGGTTTTTCACATTCTTCAAATATTGGGTCTTTCAAATGTTTGGACTTTGGTGTTGCAACTTGTGGTTCTGTCATAATCCCTTCAGCTTGGTTTCTTGAAACAGCATCTATTTGTAGATCAAATCCACATTATGACGTTGGTGTGCATTTAACACTAACATGTGAGTATGAAACATATCGTTGGCGGGCTTTATCTAGTGTTGATCCTAAAACTGGATTATTAGATCATGAAATGTGTCTCTGGCGGACTACTGAAGAAGCCCTAGCAAATGTAACTCCAGAAGCAGCAGAAAAAGAAATGAGAGCTCAAATTCAGACTGCTCTTGACCAAGGTATTGATGTAACACATATTGATACTCATATGGGAACTGTTATCTACCCTAAGTTCATCCAATCTTATATACAATTAGCTCAGGAGTTTGACATCCCTGCTTTTATTCCAAAACTCACACGAGAAGAAATGATAGCGATGGGATTTGGTGAATATGCTGATCTTTTCCTTTCTTTTCTTCCCGTTTTAGAAGAAAGTGGATTACCTTTATTAGATCAAATAATAATTGATACTGGAGGGGAACAAAAAAATAAGACCGATTACTATTGTAAACGTTTTGCAGAAATAAAATCTGGTCTTACCCATTTGCTATTTCATCCTGCTCAAATGAGTTCTGAATTGGAAGCGATTACCAAAGACTCAGCTGTCTGGAGGAATCAAGACTTTGAGGCGTTTACTAACCCTATAATTAAAAAATGTGTTGATAAATTTCAGTTGAAATTGATTGGTTATCGTCAACTCCGTGATTTAATGCGTAAGAATCACTAACTTCTCTGAATACCAAACTTGTTTTCTTATTATTCTAAAATTTAGAATTCATATTTCTTCTAAATTTCGGTAGCTTAAAGTACCCATATGATATATGCATTTGTAGCTTTTTTAATTAAAAATAAATTTTACCTTAATTTGGTGTTTAAAATGTATAACATGTTGGAAGTCCGATTTGTGGATATAAATGGCACACTTAAAGCAATGAACCTCCCAATTTCAGCACAAGACATAGGGGGTGTTATCGATGACCCCATATTCTCTGAAGGAGTTAATATTGATGGTAGTTCAGTTCAAGGATTCACATCAATCGAAAATTCCGATTTACATCTTCTTCCAATACCTGAAACTTTAATCGAATTGCCTTATACCGAGGAACCAAAATTAGCTGTAATGTGTAAAATTCTACAAAATGGGGAGATCTTCCAAGGAGATACTCGATCTCGCTTGAGTTTGATAATACAGAAATTATTAGGAAAGAAAGATTGGAAACTTAAAATAGGTCCAGAACCTGAATTTTTTTTATTAAAAGATGGAAAACCAATTGATCATGGTCGTTATGCTGACATTTATCCAAGTTCAATAGCAGAGGGTGTTATCAAGCGATTTTCACAAGATCTTACTAAAGCTAATCTTAAACCAAAAGTTCATCATCATGAGGTTGGTACGGGACAATATGAAATTGAAATTGGACATGAAGAAGCATTATGGACTGCTGATACCATTGTCACGTATAAAGCAATAATTCGTGCTTTGGCAGCTAAAATTGGATATACAGCTACTTTTATGCCAAAGCTTTTTATGACAGAAAATGGAAATGGTATGCATTGTCATATTTCTTTATGGGAAGGCGATAACAATTTATTCACCTCTTCCGAGGAAAAAAATTTGACTGGAACAGCTGAACACTTTATGGCGGGTATTTTAGAACATGCTCAAGCTATGACTGCTATTGTTGCTCCTACTGTCAATTCTTACAAACGTTTAGTACCAGGATATGAAGCTCCTGGTTATGTTGCATGGGGTCCGATGAACCGATCAGCTTTGATTAGAATTCCAATGTTTAGAGATCCTAAGATGGCACGTTTTGAATATAGATGTCCTGATCCTAGTTGTAACCCTTATCTAGCTTTCATCGCAATATTAGCAGCAGGAATGGATGGAATAAATAGAAATATAGAGCTCCCAGCACCAATCCGAAAAAATATATTTACACTAAATAGAAAGGAACTTGAGGCACTTAATATAAAGACTTTACCTGGAAATTTATTTGAAGCTTTAACATATTTAGAATCTGATTCTTTACTCTGTGAGGCTCTTGGAACTCATATTTGCAGGAACTTCTTTGAATTAAAAAGAGATGAATGGCTCCGTTATTCCACTCAGGTAACAGATTGGGATTGGAACGAATATCTTAATGTTTAATATTTAAAAAACTATGATAGGATAAGGAGAAAGTTAAGTGGACTTTAAAATCGCCCTTGGACAGATTAAATCAATCCAAGCTGATCCAAAAGCAAATTTAGAACAAATTAGAAATATTTGTCAAAAGCCTGAAATAAAGGAAGATCCTAATACTATCGTTATTTTTCCAGAATTATCAGTTACAGGTTATTTGATGCATGATGATGTTTTTCAATTGGCTGAGCCTGTTCCTGAAGGCCCATTATCACGAGTACTGGCTGAAATAGCTAAGAAAAATAGCTGTTATTTAGTTGCAGGATTACCAGAAAATTCAATTCCAGGTTTAATTTATAATACTGCTGTAATGTTTGGTCCTAACGGTTTCATTGGAAAAAGTCGGAAGATAATGATTCCTAACCATACAGTGTTTAATGAAAGGCGTTATTTTAGAAGCGCCACTAAAATTAATGTTATCGATTCTCCATTTGGGAAGTTAGGTTTACAAATATGTTATGACCTTTTCAGTCCTGAAATAACACGAGCTCATGCTTTATTTGGAGCTCACACAAGTATTTGTATTTCTGCTTCACCTGGGGTAAGACGACAATATTTTGAATCCTTTATTTCTTCACGTGCAATGGAGAACACTGTAAATATGGTTTATGTGAATCAATCTGGGATTCAGGATGAACTAATATTCTGGGGAGGATCAGAGGTGTGTAATGCGACTGGAAATCGTATTTTAAAGTTAAAATACGATGAACCAGACTTTGGTATTGCAAAATTAAACACTGAAAGCCCTAAATCTTCCAAAAATTTTGTTCCTACTCTTCGTGATATTCCACCTTGGATTTTCAACACTTTAGAATTAGGAGTTCGTCAAATATGACACGAAAAGCAGAAGTTAAATCCTCTCTTCCTCCAATTGACATCAACCATGTGATTAAAATTATTTCTGATTTTATTAAAACACGTGTTGAAGAATCAAAGCGCTCTGGCATTGTAGTGGGTTTAAGTGGTGGTATTGATTCTACAGTCGTTGTTTCATTATGTGTGAAAGCTTTAGGCTCTGACCGGGTGCATGGGGTTTTCTTTCCCAGTTCAACAACTCCCCCGTCTGATTATAAAGATGTAGAACAGCTATGTAAAAGTTTAAATATTTCTTTAACCGTTGTTGACATCCAAAAACTGATTGACGTTTTTTCAAGTACTATCAAGACTCCTGAAGATTCTAGATTGATGGAATGGGCAAATTTAAAACCACGCTTGCGTCAGACAGTTTGGTATTATTATGCTAATAAACTCAATTGTTTAATTTGTGGTGGTGGAAACAAATCTGAGATCATGATTGGGTATTTCACAAAGTATGGTGATGCTGCTGTAGATCTTCTGCCTCTTGGAGACATCTATAAGACCCAAATCTATCAATTGGGGAGAGCATTAAAAATTCCAGAAAAGATTCTAAACAAAGCACCGTCAGCAGGACTCTGGAAAGATCAAACTGATGAAGAAGAAATAGGAATAACCTATGTAGAGCTAGATCAGATTCTTTATGGATTAGAACGGTTTCAGACAGATGAAGAAATTGTAAATAAACTTAATGTCCCTCTTTCTCAAGTTAAGAAAGTTAAATCATTAATATACCGTAGTGAGCATAAGAGAAGAGGACCAATAATTTTTAAAATGGGAATTAGAACTCCAACCATTGATTGGCGGATTCCTTTGGTTGAACCAGGTGAATATTAATCGAGTTTTTTCAAAAAGGTAAATCTGATATGTGTCGATTATTAGGGTTTCTTGGGAACTTTCAAAATTGGCATGAAATATTATTTGAATTTCAGAACCAGTCTCAAATTGGAAAAGTACCTTTTGGAGCTCCAATAGGACATTATGATGGTTGGGGAATTGCTGCCTCATTAAATAGACACCCTTTAATATTAATAGATAAAAGGAGTGAATCAGCATACAAATCTAGAAATTATATAAATTCTGTTTTAGGGATTACTGGGAAGCCCATAGCTTTATTAGCCCATTTAAGAAAAGCAAGCCCAGGGGTTAAGGTAAATTTGAAGAATGTTCACCCATTTTTCAGTTTTCCATGGGCTTTTATCCATAACGGTACATTTTATGATGCTGAAAACCTTCCTCGTAATAAAAACCTTGAATTAACCTCGGATGGATCCGACTCTGAACTTTTATTTCATTTTTTGCTTACTTTTCTTCTTAATGAGCCTATTATCGCTAAAAATTGGCCTAATTTCGTCCAAATGGTTCTGAAAAGCAATTATAGGTTTACTGCTATTAACTCAATATTTAGTAATGGCACTGATTTGTATGCAATACGTTGGTGTACAAAAAGTCCAGAATATTATACCCTATATCTTTATTTCAACTCTTTAGAAGGTGTAATCGTTTCTTCTGAACCAATTTCGTTACCACAACTAGATAAGAGTAATTGGAGAGAAATTCCAAACCAATCTTTGGTAAAGATCACATCTACTCCCCCAAAATTTTCAATAGTGCGCGGATGAATTTTTATCTAGTCTTCGATGGTTGCCCTAATTCTCATTAACCCTACTCCAATATTTTGCTGTTTTTGAATAATGAATTTTCCTATTTCCTGAGTATTTTCTACATGAGGTCCTGTACAAATTTCTTTCGAAAATTCCCCCACTGAATAAACTGAGACTTTACTTTGGTACTGGGCTTCAAAAAATCCAAGTGCTCCTTTTTTTAATGCTTCTTGAGGTGTCATGATTTCTTTTGTAACAGGAATTTTCTCTTTGATTTTTTGATTTACTAAGTCTTCAACCTGTTTTAGTTCAGACTCAGTAAGTTTTACTGGGTGTGAAAAATCGAATCTTGTTCTTTCGGTAGTAATATTACTACCTTTTTGTTCCACGTGATTGCCTAAAACGTTTCTAAGAGCTTGTTGTAAAAGATGAGTCGCTGTATGAAGTCTAGTAGTCCTGGTTGAGTGATCTGCTAAACCACTTTGAAATGTTCCTGCTGTTGCTTTACGACTAAGTTCACGATGGTGTTCAAACTCTTTTCTGAAGGTTTCAAGATCTAAAATTATACCTTTTTCAGTTGCAAGCTCAGATGTTATTTCAAGAGGGAAACCAAAGGAAGTAAAGAGAAGAAAAGCATCCTCTCCTGTAATTATTCCCTTTTCTACTAAAATTTTGTTGAATTTCCTTAAACCCCGCTTTAAAGCAACCGTAAATTTGTCTTCTTCAGTAGTAAGATTGTTAATAATAAAATCTTTATTTTGTTCTAATTCTGGATAGGTTTCTTTATATAAATGAATAACAATTTGAGCAAGTATAGGAAGGAATTTTTGTTTAATATTTAAAATATTTCCTTGTCTGATTATCCTTCGAATTAATCGTCTTAATACATATCCTTGGCCCAGATTAGAGGGGATTAAGTTTTTATCATCCCCCAAGATAAAAGTTGAGGCTCTTATATGATCTGAAATAATATAAATCGCTTTATATTCTTCATCAGAAGGTTCATTTTTAATTTTTGCTAATTTTTTTACCTGATTCACAATTGGTTCAATAGTATCAATCTTGTAGACACTATCAAATCCATTTAAAACCGCAATTGTTCTCTCAATGCCCATACCAGTATCTACATTATGTTGTTTAAGCTTTTCATAATTTCCTTCCACTGTTTTATTGTAAGTCATGAATACATCGTTCCAGATTTCAAAGTATTTTCCACAAGAGCATCCTGGCTTACAGTTCTTAGAACAAAGTGGTTTTCCTGTATCATAGAACATTTCCGTGTCTGGTCCACAAGGACCTGTTTCTCCTGCAGGTCCCCACCAGTTATCAGAACGTGGTAAAAAGAAAATTCGTTCTTTTGGGATACCAATTTTATTCCAAATTTCAGCTGTTTCGTAATCAGGATGAATTTCTTCATCTCCTGCAAAAACTGTAACTGAAATTCTATTAGGATCTAAGCCAAGCCATTTAGGATCAGTTAAAAACTCCCAACTCATATTAATAGCCTCTTCTTTAAAATAATCCCCTAAAGACCAATTTCCAAGCATTTCAAAGAATGTTAAATGAGATGGATCACCAACTTCATCAATATCACCAGTTCTTATACACTTTTGGCTATTAACTAATCTTTTTCCAGCAGGATGAGGTTCTCCTAAAAGATAAATCTGGAGTGGATGCATACCAGCAGTCGTGAAAAGAACCGTGGGGTCATTTTCTGGTAGTAATGAAGCAGAAGGAATAATAGCATGATCCTTTTCTTCAAAAAATTTTAAATAAAGGCTTCTTAGCTCATTTGACTTCATAATTCATCCCTAAATAGTTATTTAAGATTGGATTACAATAGAAATTTCATGCCCCTTACCATAAGGATCATTGATATTCCAAACTCTCCGGAATCCTTTTTTAACTTCCTTAAAATCAATTTGATCAGCTAATACCTCTTCTTTTAGTAGAGATGAAAATTCTTTTATTGTTTCAATGGATTCACTATCCGTTTTGGAGAAAAATACTAGAATTTCCTTATCATAAGCAAGTTCCATATCTTTTCTCATTGATTGAATACGCCTAATTAAGTCACGTATGAAGCCTTCTTTTATTAGACCATTATCTAATTCTAGATTTAGAAAAAGGTCTCCGTTTTTGAAGGGTGCACCCGAATAACCTTCTCGTTCTGTAATGCGGATTTCTAAATCTTCTTCATCTATTATTATTTCCTCATTAATGATATTAGCAGAGTAGCTTCCATTTTTGTTTAATATCTCGGCTATTCTTTTTGCTTCCTTACCTTTTTGGGTTTTTATCCATTGGGCTACATTATTTGCATTTTTTTTGTGTTTAGGACCAATACTTTTAAAATTAGGAGCAAATTCGATTTCTTGAAATTCTAAAGGATCATCACTAAAAATTATTTCCTTTACATTAAGTTCCTGTTTAATAAGATCCTCTAAAATTGATATTGCTTCTCTTCCTTCTTCATTACAAACAAAAATAACTTGTGATAGAGGCCATCTTACTTTTATATCTTTTTTGGATCTGATTGCTCTTCCATTAGTTATTGCTTCACGAGCAATATTGATCTGATTTTCAATCACAGGCTTAATGTAATTTTGATTTGGTTGAGGGAATTTTTCTAGATGTACACTTTCTAATCCTTCCTTTTGACTTATAATTAGTAATTGATACATTTCTTCCGCCAAAAATGGAATGAATGGGGCTAATGACTTACTTAAAGAGGTTAAAATTTCATATAGAGTCGAATAGGCCGACTTTTTTGAAATAGTCAATTCTTTTTCCCAAAATCGACGTCTAGATTGTCGAATCCACAAATTTGAAAGATCATTATTTAGAAAGCTCTGAAAGGATTTTACTGCTTGATGAATTGATAATTCTTCAAAAGCCTGATGAACCTCGATAAGAACATTATTATACTTAGAGATAATCCATTTATCCAGAATTGGACGCTTTGAATAAGGAACATAATATTTTTTACTCTTTGGTGCAAATTTATCGAGATTTGCATAGGTTGTGAAAAATGAAAGAACATTCCATAATGGTAGAATAAATTCTTTCAAACTTTCTTCCACTAATTTAAACCCAAAACGTACATCATTCCAAGTAGGTGTAGAAAATAGGTACCATCGTGCCGGGTCAGCACCATAACGGCTAAAAACTTCCTCTGGTGCAATAACGTTTCCTTTTGACTTAGACATTTTCTTTCCTTCTTCATCTTGGATATGTCCCATCGTAAGGCATGTCAAGAAAGCAGGTTCACTAAAAACAACAGTCGATATTGCCAGTAATGTGTAAAACCAACCTCTTGTTTGATCAATCGCCTCCGTAATAAAATCTATTGGAAAATGACTTTTGAATTCCTCTTGATTTTCAAATGGATAATGCCATTGAGCAAATGTTGCAGATCCTGAATCGTACCAACAATCAATTACATATTCCTCCCGTGTAGCTTTATTTTGACATTTCGGACATAATACAAAAATCTCATCAACATCTGGTTTGTGAAGTGTGAAGTTTTCTGGAAGGCCTCCTTTTGTAAGTGAACTTAATTCTGAAAGACTTCCAACAGCGAATTCGTGTTTACAGGAGTCACAGGTCCAGATTGGTAAAGGAGTTCCCCAATAGCGTGATCTAGAGAGGGACCAATCTTTAAGTTCTTCTAGGAAATTTCCAAATCGACCCTCCTTTAGATGCTTTGGCATCCACCGAATTTTTTGATTTAATCCTTGAATTTTTTCTCGCATTTGACTCATAGCAATAAACCATGATTCCATTGCATAATAAAGTAGCGGAGAATCACATCTCCAACAAAATGGATAGGTATGTGTGATTGTTTCTACTTTTAGAAGTAAATTCATTTCTTTAAGTTTTTCCATTATATAGGGGTCGGCCTGTTTGACATGCATACCTCCAAAATCTGGCATATCATCCTTAAACTCACCATTTTCTAGAACAGGGTTGAACATCTCAACACCGATACTTTGACAAAGTTCATAGTCTTCAACACCAAAAGCAGGTGCACAATGAACTATTCCTGTTCCATCATCCATGGAAACAAAATCAGCAGCTACAACAAAATGGCGCTTTCCATGCGTTTGTTCACTTGTATACGAAAATAATGCCTCATATTCTATATTTAGAAGCTCTTGACCTAAAAATTCTTTTAAAATTTTCTTACCTTCTGGAAAAACTTTTGGTAAAAGAGCCTTTGCAAATATCAAACATTCATTCTGATGTTCAACTTCAACATAGATTTCATTTTCGTTCACTGCTAAAACAAGATTAGATAGTAGTGTCCATGGAGTTGTAGTCCAAGCTAAAAAGAATTTATTATCTTCACCTTTTACCTTAAATTTGATATAAATACTCGGATCCTCTGTTTCTTGGTAACCTTGAGCAACTTCATGGGAGGAAATCGGTGTTCCACAACGTGTACAATAAGGAACAACTTTAAATCCTTTAAATAATAATCCTTGCTCATAAATCTGTTTTAAAGACCACCATACAGATTCTATATATTCTTCAGACATAGTGATATATGAACGTGAAAGGTCAAGGTGAAATCCAATTCTGTGTGACATTTCTTCCCATTCCCCAACATATCGCATTACAGATTCCTTGCATTTAAGAATGAATTTCTCAATTCCATATTTCTCAATATCTTCTTTATTCTCTAAACCTAATTCCTTTTCAACTTCGATTTCAACAGGAAGACCATGACAATCCCATCCTCCGATTCGCGGAGTTACATAATAACCAGTCATTGTTTTATAACGCAAAAAAATGTCTTTAATTGCGCGTGTCAATGCATGACCCATATGTGGGTAACCATTTGCTGTAGGAGGTCCTTCTAAGAAAACAAAGGGGGGATTTTTACTTGATGCTTCTTGAATCTTTTTTTCGAGATTAATATTTTCCCATAATTTTAATATTTCTTCTTCTCTTCTAGGAAGATTTGGTTTTTCAGGTAGAGCAGGAAAGTTCAATGAAATGTCTCCGTGAATCTAAATATGCTATTTATCTTGAATAAAAGCTTCAAAAAAAACCACAAAAAAACTTTAGGTTATCAAAGGCAAAAAATTATCATTGTCCTTATAGATTAAACTGAGATATCTTTCCACCCAATAACTTGTTTAAAATATAATTGAGAGATATCTTTTGCGATGTTTTGGGTCTTAATAGTCGTTGGACGAATCCACATTCCTAACCTAAAATCAGGTGATTGTCTTAAATCATCTAAAAAAGATCGAAAAACATCCATTTGTCGTATTTGGTAGATTCCAGTTGTGAATGTATATTCTAATGTTCGATTACCTTTTTCATCAAGTATAAGTTTATAATTTTTTTCGTTTCCAAGTAAAAACGATAGGATGTAGGGACCTTTTGTTTGAGGTTCAAATGTTTCTGGATAGGCTTTTTGAATGTTCTTTTTAAAAGCAGAATAATCATTTTCTAGGAAAGAAGTCCAAGTGAGGAGGGAAAATCTGGTTTTATCATTTGAAACATTATTAATTATTGACTTTGCTTGATCTAATTTGCCTAATTCAAGAAATATTTCCCCTAATTGAATAAAATAATCATCATCTTCTTTTTGAATATTTTTTGAAGTCATTAACCTTTCTGCTTCTAAATTTAAATCCTCTGGAAGTTTCCTTCCGAATCGTTTTTCCATTTTCTTTGTTACCATTGATTCAATAGTAGGGTTATTTTTAAGATCTGATGGTGATTTTACTAAATTTTCATAGATCGATTTAATAAGAAATTCTTTTTCACTAGTGGGTAGAGCTTCTGGTTTTTCATGTGTTAGTTTTGTGATATCATAAACACGTTCTCGTTTAACTAAACTCATCTGAAATAAATTTTCTTCCTTAAGGGGTGTATTTTCTAAAATGAATTCTTGAATCCGCTTAATCTGAGCAAAATATTTTGGGATGGTCGTTTTTCCTTGGATAAAGGCTTCTTTCTGTTTTAGAAACCATTTATTCCATTTAGTCCATTCATTTTGTATTTCGATAGGAACTTTACTTTCTAGAAATATTTTATCTAAAACTTCAGTTGCTTTTTTTAATGATTCCAGATCCTGTGTTATTAAAATGGGATGCATGTTCTTCAATTCCATTTATATTCTCATTAACCTCAGAGAAAGCATTTTTTATTGTTAGTTAAAGATTTTAAGATAAAATGCTTCCTCCTTATCACTGAAGCTGGATTTAATACAAATATTTTTCAATGGAATATATCAGAGGCAAATGAAAGTTATCGTTTAGCGTGAATTCTCCTTTGTAAGCACAAATTCTGCAACACTATTGTTTATAGGATGATAAAAATGTCTACAATTGCTAAAAAAGCGATTGATGTTGTATCTAAAGTTTTTGAAAGTGAGGATATTGAAATTCCACTCTGTATATCAATCGTTTCTGCGACTGAAGGATTAGAATTATATTCTACTCGTACATGTATAGCTGAAGAAATGGAGTCGATCAATGTTTTAGGTTTAATTGCCTTTGAAGAGTTAAAGTCGGCTTTTAATAGTAGAACTAAAAATGATATTAATATCTTGATATTTCGAACTGCTACACGGGAATGTTATGTTTCACCAGTAGCTGAAGATATTTTCATGGTTGCAGCGGCGGTTCCTGGTACTGTGGGGAGTGTTATGCCATTATTAGATGGATTAAGCGCCCAAGTGAAATTTGCTCTTTCCAAGCTAAAGGGTTGATATTAATGGATTCTGAAAATTATCGATTAATTGCTGAACAAGCTGCACGAATAGCGGGGTCTTTTTTACGTTTAATGTCTTTCAAGGATCTCCAAATTTTCCGAAAAGGAGAGAATGATGTTTATACAAATTTTGATACTGAAAGTGAACGCCTAATTAAAAACCATATTTTAATGTATTATCCAAATCATCTAATTCAATCTGAAGAGTCACAGATAAATATCCAGACCCTTCCTGAGAATATTATCTGGTTTATTGATCCTCTTGATGGAACTAAAGCATTTTTAAGAGGGAATTTTGCGTTTGTAAGTATGTCTATAGCAGCTTGGGATCAAAATGGCTTAATTGCTGGTGTTGTATACAACCCTTTTACTGATATGTTATACTCTGCAGCAAGAGAAGGTTCTGTTCGATTAAATGGTTCCCCTTTGCCACGTCCACGAACTTATCCATTAAATAAAGCTCGAATATTAGTAGACTTTTCTAATCGGTTGAAAAAAACATTAAAAAAAGAATTGGCGATAGCTGACTTGAATGGGATTATTGGTCGTGCATACCGTTTAGGAGGAGGAATTTCACAGCATTTAATGTTAGTTGCTCAAGGAACCTTGCATGGAGCTATTTTTTGGGGTGCGGGGTCTAAAGGACAATTTTGGGATTTAGCAGCAGCGTTCCTTATACTAGAAGGACTTGGATTTAAAGTTTCTAATTTAGAGGGGGAATCAATTCATCCAACTGATGAAATTTTTGATCAATTGATAGTTGCTTCCCCAACATTACATGAACAGATGTTACAGTGGGTAAGCAATTTAAAACAGTTCAGTTGAGATTATTCTGTATTAAAGGTTATTGAATCTCCATAAATCTATCATGAACCGCTCCACAGATTGGACATACCTCGGGTGCCTCACCTTCCACAGTGAATCCACAAACATCACAAACAAATATGGATATCTGTGGAAGGTCTTTTTCCTTCTCAACAGCTTTAAAAGCTGCTTCATAGAGCTTGTGATGGACTTTTTCAACCTGATTTGCTAAATCAAAGCTTCTAATAGCCATTTTATGACCCTCTGATTTCGCATCATTAAGGAATTCGGGATACATGGATGTAAATTCGTAATGTTCTCCTTTCATTGCCTCTTGCAAATTTTCTGCCGTCGATTTAATACCACCATAAACTTTAAGATGGGAATGGGCATGGACAGTTTCCGCTGCTGCAGCAGCGCGGAAAAGACGAGCAACTTGTTTATAACCATCTTTTTCAGCTTTTTTAGCAAATGCTAGATATTTTCGATTGGCTTGGCTTTCTCCAGCAAAAGCTGCCATCAAATTTTTTTCAGTCTTTTTCATAGTTGAATCCTCAAGTCAGATTAGTTTTACTTTATATTAGAAGAAAGGCAATAACGAATCTTATTTAACTGTATGGTTCAAAATTGTGAAGAGTTGTGTTTTAAAAATTACTCTTCCTTAAGGTGAGTCCCTTTTATTATAATTCGTTGTTTTCCTTCAGTTAAATCCCAAGTAAAAATCCCTGAAGCCATGAGTTTCTCAAACATATAACGTCGAAGATAATCATCTAAACTAAAACAATGTCCAAATTCTTGAAAATCTAATCGTAAAGTTCCACCTGACTCACGAAAAGTATTAATGATCCAATTTTCAATGAAATTCAAGAATTCAGTTTTATCTTGTAAAGAATTCCAAAGAATCTGAACAATTCGATCAGCAATCGTTGGAAATTTCTTACTCAAATCGGTTTTAAGCTGCTCTATTGAATATTCCTGTGCAAAAGCTTCTGTTAGCGTCCATTTATCCTCTTTGAGACGATTAAAGAGAACAAAAATATAATTATCAGGATTAAAATCATCTAATGCTAGACTTTGCATATCAATTTTAATTAGAAAAGATTCATAATCAATTTTCCAGTGTTTTACTTCCCGATTTGAATTTTCTATTTTTTCCATACTATAATATATTAAATTTAATTCTTGGAGCTTTTCCAAATGGTGTAAAATGGTAGGGATACTCTTATTAATTTCTGGATGTTCTGACAGTTTGGAGGCTGTAAGTCCTGTAGGTCTGGCTTTATACAGTTCCAGCAAGATTTTTCGCCGAGTAGGATCAGCGAAAGCTGAAATAACTTGAATTGCTTGACCAGCCTTTGGAGAATAAGTATCCACAGAAAAACGCTCCTAATTAAAACATATATTCCTCTTATAAAAGGAGACGTCTATTGGCACTTAATAATTATTCATCTAATTCTGATTAATTAATATGGCTATAAAATACATCAATTATCCTTTAAACACATTCGTTCTATTTTTCTCTTCCATATATATCTTCTATTTACTTTGTTGGAAAATTCTCAATAATTTTCAAACAGATTATATTGAAAGTTTAATCTTAGGGGGCTAAAGGTTGGTTTTCATGGGGCCTTGCCGTGTTGGAAACAATAATTAGGCTAAATAATAATATTAAACCTCCTAATATTAAAAAAATACCAATTAAGAACCCATGAGGGTGAATGATACCAGAATATGGAATAGAAATGATTATAACACTTAAGGTTGTAAAAAGGCCTAGTATCAAAGCAATAGATCCTAAAAAAGCTAGAATTTTAATTAAAAGGCCAGAGGGGTGCGGGAAATTTCTTATATTTTCCAGATTTGTTTCTTGAGATATAATATCATCTTGATTCATTTTTCTCTACTTAAAGAGGAAGGAATTTAATGCTTGAAAAACTTTCAGAATTAATTATCAATTTCAAGTTAATATATTAATTTTATAAATTCTTTTGAGCTTATAAAGGAATATCCTTTTTCTATTATGAGGAAATTATGCTAGGTAATTCAACATGCCTAACAGGAATCGCCTTAAAGCGTTCCCAGTTTTTATCTTATCAAGCTTTTCTTAGAGCAATTGATTTTTCCTATAAATATCATAAGTTTGTATTTATAGATTATGAAGGAATCGGTTCACTTTTAGACCCCTTACAGCTAAAAACAATCTTAAAAAGTACTACTGGAGTGGTTGTTTTAACAATAGCTGCCCGTGCTAGTGAGTTTCATCAGCAGGGTAGGTTTTTACTTGAAAATTATCTGGAAACTCTTTCATCTCAAAGATTATTATATTGTGTTGTTGCGGGTTATCCTTTCTATTCAACTATTGATTGTAAAAACTCTATCACTGATGCTATTCCTAATATTTTGGAACGAATACGAAAACGAACTAATTCTTTAATCTTTTTAGGAACAGAAAACATCCCAACAAAATATATTGTGAAATGGATGAATTCCTACCAATCAATTATACCTTTTATGTTACATGGTGATAGAAGAATTTCAACATCAGTTTTTAATCCTCCTTACGGAGTTTATTCTCCCCTAAC
>JAEOUE010000156.1 GCA_016839515.1 Candidatus Hodarchaeum mangrovi | reverse complement strand
TAGCATTATCAGCTCCCCGAGAAACCATTTCCCAATCCGTGGGAGATACCCGGCTATTTTGGGTTCCTAATACTGCTACTTTAGACCATTATCAGATAAATGCTACATTAAAACTCATTAGTCAACATTCTCTTATTTATTCTAATTTAAGCTCTAGCTATGATAGCAATATACCATCAATTAACAATACATTTGAATCAACAATCTATCCTGCCACAACAAGTTTTTTTGGGAATCCTCCTGATATTGATGGTAATGGTAAGATCATTATCCTGTTGTTTGATATTATTGATGATTATACTGGGGGATTATATGTAGCAGGCTTTTTCTATGCATTAAATCAGTATCTTAATAGTGACCTCCATCCATCACAGCGTTACAGCAATGAAGCGGAAATATTACATATCGATAAATTAGGAGTGGGAGATTTTGAAGTAATAGCCCACGAATTCCAGCATTTAATTCATTTTGGATATGATGATGACGAAAATTTATGGCTAGATGAGGGGGCTTCAATGTTTACTGAATATTTAGCAAATTACGAACCCTTTTCATCAGGAACTTATAAAACCCAATTTCAGAATAATCCAGATGTATCTCTGACTTATTGGGATTATAATAATATACAAGGATTAGTTATGGCAAATTATGCCGCTTCATATGCATTCTATCGGTATCTTGCAGAACATTATGGAGGAGCATCAATCATTAAGAATATTGTTCAACGAACCTCAAATGGAATTACTAGTGTCGTCCAAGGCCTTAATGCTCTTGGTTATATGGTCACCTTTCCAGAAGTATTCCGAAATTGGACTATTGCAAATTTTCTTGATGATAGATCCATAGCAGATGGAAAATATGGATATGAAAATCTATCTTTAGCTATGGCGATCGAACAGACATTTAGTATCTCTCCAGTACCCTATACTCAAAATACAGTCCCTTATTGGGGAACAGATTATTTACAATTTCAAATTCCTCCTGAATTACCCTTTAATTTCCAATTCCAAGGAGGAATTACTGCAAAATATCTTTTAACAGCTATTTTAACAAATTCTTCGACTTTTCCTCTAAATACAGAAGTTATTGAAATTCCTGTTTCTTTAGATGGACTAGCAAGCTTTTCACGTGAAGACTATAATCTCACAGCAGACCAGATAATCATGGTAATTAGTTCATTCACTAAAGCTGGTACTCCTGATTATAGTGATGATGATGCAGCACCAGCCATACCATATTGGTTTATGGTAAATCCAAATGGAGTAACAATCAACCCTGGACAACTCTTTCCAAAATATGATCAAGGACTTCTATCCATTTCAAATGTAACAGTAATGGACTCAAATCAAAATTACTGGGAAGTGGCGGATGGATCGACATATGATATTATATCTCTTGAATCAGGCCTTACAACAAATATCACTGGTAACTTAACATATAATTCTCTTAAAGATTATTGGGAAGCTATGGATATTGACATCTCAGATCTCTCCGAAGGATCATATCAGGTTAAGATGTATTTTTTCAACACAACAGCCTTTGGATTAGTCTACTCGGAAACATTCGTATTGTCTACGAGTTCAACTAGTCAAACAACGACCACTTCAGGATTAATCATTTCTTATCCCAATATTATTATCTTAATCTTGAGTTTTACATTAAGTGGATTGCTTTTTAGAAGAAAAAAATAATATAGTCTCCTCTCCACTTAATTCTTTTTTACTTAATAACTAATTCAAAGCTTATTCTATAAAATTATGGTTTTTTAAAAACGAGAATAGTCTGATGAACGATACTTGGAATATATGAGTAAGGATATCCAAAAACATGTAAGGATTTATCGGGGGAATACCAAATTAATTCTCTTTCAAACTCAAATCCAAGCGAGTCTAGAAGAAGGGCTAATTGACCTGAAAGGAATAAATATCTACCTCTACGTAGATTTTTATTATGAATTTGTTCATCGAACGTTCGATACATGTTCCCAATGAAAACGATTATGTATTTACCGAGCTTTAATTTACAATAACACGTTCGAAAAACATCAGTTAATAGTTCAAGCCATTCTTCGATACTCTGTACAGTCGAGTCATCAAATTGTTTGAGTGAAGAATGTAATTTTTCCCCAGAAGGTTCTCCTGCTCGTGAAAAACGGCCACGTGTTTTTTTTAGCTTATCCATTGCCCAATAAGGTACATCAGTTAATACTAGATCTATCGAATTATCTGCAATTACCTCAGAAACAACTTTACGAGAATCTCCTATAATATACCTTTGAAGAGGAAATCCTGCTGTATTCGAGACATTTTCATAGATTTCTTTCCAACGAGGATTAATATCAATTCCAATAACTGATTTTTTAGCAATGCTTCCACCTAATAACGTTCCACCAACGCCTGCAAAAGGATCAAGAATTAGATCAGATGAATTCTGTGAAAAATTCTCAATCAAATAATAAGCTAGCTCGGGTGGTTTCATACCCCCGTGTTCACGCCGTAAATCATGATTAAAAGATGGAGGGAAAGCTTTATGAATAACAAACGTCTTTCCGGGAAAGAAGGGTATCTTCGGAGAGTGATTAACACTAAAAGGACCTACCTCTTTTCTAAATATTAATATTCGATTTCTCAATGGAATAAGGGGGAGCTCCTCTCCGTTGGTCTGTGGATTAAACCAAATACGTTCGGATTTCATGATCAATCCTAAAGATTCTAGCATACTTGACATTTTAATCGAGAAGTAGAAATTAGATTGAGTGCAAGCCTCTAAGAAATTATCTGATGAATATGGAAGAGTAATCATTAATATAAAGTACTTTCCAACTCGTAATTGGTGGATTGCTTTCTTAAATATTTCCTCCTTT
>JAEOUE010000155.1 GCA_016839515.1 Candidatus Hodarchaeum mangrovi | reverse complement strand
TTCCTAACGCCATAACTCCAATTATTATAAACTTTTTTGGTGGGGTTGGAGCAGCAATTCTGGGCCTTACATCTATTAGTTTTCTAGGCTTTGGTGATCAATCTCTTCCAGATTGGGGTTCTGACATTAATTTTGCTAGAACTCAATTTTCAGGTTATTTCGCAGCATTTTGGCCAGGTCTTTTTATACTAATAGCAGTTATGGGATTTATGTTAATGGGTGACGGATTGCGAGACGCTCTTGATCCCAGAAATAAGTAGGGGGAAAATAATGATCGCTCTAGTCTTTCAACAATATTATCCAAATTATATAATGATTACAATTGAATCACTTATTTCTCTCTTTTTATTATTTTTCATCGTTAGAGTTGCTAATAATTATGTACTAAAAGAAGAGCGGATATCTCAACATAGAAAAAACTTAAGTATAAATATTAGCATTTTAATTGCATTAGGAATTATTTTAGCAATAAGATACCTTTTTGCCTTTTTAGGATATTTTAATTCAATTATTGTGCTTTTAAATAATCAGTATTTATTTTTTGCTGTATTATCTAGTCTATTTTATTTAATATTCTGGCGATTTATAAAAAGATTTGAAAGTAAGCGAGATTCTGAGGATGATAATAATCAGAATATCAAATTTTTAAAAAGAGCGGTATTGATTATAGGGGTCTCATGGGTTAATGCTCTAATATTTCTTTCAATCGATCTCTTAGGAATTCCTCTCGGAGATTTTCTTCCAACAGACGTTTTAAATCCTTCTTATGATGTTTTTTTACTTGGTTTTGAGTGGGCATTTTTTATAGTTATAATTAATATTTCAGTTACAATCATCATTAATGCTTTATTCCCTCTTGAAAGACGTTTACCCAAAGAAATCCTTTACAATACAATGCTATTTGGAGCAATAATCTCTTTTGGAATCTGGGCGATTCAATTAGTTGTTGTCGAACTTTACCTCTCTAGGTTATTTAATATTCATTTATATGAACAAGATATTCGTATTTTGGCACTAACTATAAGTATTGTTTATATTATTTCATTTTTTATATCGTTAAAATTGATCTTTATACCTAAAACTTCTAAATTAAGTTTACAGAAAATTAACAGAATGATACAAAAAGACGAGGATGAAAAAACAAGTTTAACCGCTACAGAAAAAGAGAATGTAATTTTGGATGTCCAGAATCTCACGACTTATTTTTATACTGAGGAGGGAATTGTTAGGGCAATTGAAAATGTATCATTTAAAATTTATCAAGGGGAAGTCCTTGGACTCGTTGGAGAAACTGGATGTGGGAAAACGGTAACTGCTCTCTCTATTCTCAATCTAATTCAAACACCAGGGAAATTAGTGAATGGTAATGTAATTTTTGATAATATTAACTTGACTACGAAATCCGAACGAGAAATATTACCTTATCGTGGGAATGAAATCACTATGATTTTTCAAGATCCATTGAATTCACTAAATCCTGTATTCAAAGTAGGTGATCAAATTTCAGAGGTATTCCTTTTACATAAAGAAAAGGAATTGCTAATTGAATCTTCGAAATCTCAAAATAAGAGTATTTTTAGTATCGCAAGACAATGGACAGGATATCTATTAAAAGATTTAAACATCCCTGCACCCGAAGCGATATATGAAAGATATCCTCACGAATTAAGTGGTGGTATGCGTCAAAGAATCCAAATAGCAATGGCATTGGCTTGTAGTCCCAAGCTTCTTATTGCGGATGAACCCACAACAGCTTTGGATGTAACAATCCAAAATCAAATTTTAAAATTGATGAAGGATCTTAGGAAAAAATACAATACCTCTATTCTATTTATTACTCATGATCTCGGAGTTATCTCTAGAATGTGTGATCGGGTTGCCGTTATGTATAGTGGTTATATAGTTGAATATGGTTCTAAAAGAACTTTATTCAGCAGTCCCTACCATCCTTATACCAAGAAACTTATTCAATCTGTACCAGTTGTAGGTAAAAAGAAAGAATTATTGGAGATAATTCCTGGTATGGTCCCAAACCTAATATATCCGCCTTCAGGTTGTCGCTTTCACCCTCGATGTGATTTTTGTTTTGAACCGTGTATTTCTGTAACTCCCGAACTTCTTGAAGTTGAGCCTAATTATTTTGTTTCTTGTCATCTTTATAATCCAAAATATAGTAAAGAGGTATTATTAAAGTGACCTTTGAAATTTTTGGTGGTTATTTAATTGGATTATTAATTCTATTTCTCATATCCTTAATCACATCATATTTTTATATTAATTGGGATGATCGTTCACAATTAGTAGAAAAGAAATTCCGATTTTATTTCATTTCAACAGTTCCTAGTATAATTTATTATACATTGAGTTTCTTTTTTATTCTAATTAATAATTTTGGAATAAATCTTATAATTGTTTTGATAATTTCATTAATTAGCAGTATTTTAACAAAAAAGATCATTTTACAGAACTTTAAATTCGAAAAACTTTCGCAAATTAACGAATTAGAACGAGGAAAGAACCTCCTTACTGTTAAAAATCTTAAGGTTTATTATCCTCTACTAGGCGGTATTCTTAAAAGACAAATTGGCGCTGTTAAAGCTGTTGATGGAATATCATTTAGTATAAAAACCGGAGAAACTCTAGGTTTAGTGGGAGAAAGTGGATGTGGTAAAACCACGGTTGCAAAAGCAATCTTAAACTTAACAGCAAAACAAGAAGGTGAAATTCTATTTAATAATGAATTAATTTCTGAAAATTTCACATCATATTTGAGACAAAAAATTCAAATGGTTTTTCAAGATCCAGATGCTTCACTTAATCCTAGATTAAAGGTTGTGGACATTATTGCAGAACCTATCAAAAATTTACTCGGAATCACTAAAAGCACAAAAACTAGAGCTCACGTACTTAGATTAATGGAAGAAGTATCATTAAAAAGGGAACATTTAGATAGGTTTCCGCATGAATTTTCTGGAGGTCAAAAGCAAAGGATTATCATTGCTAGAGCATTAGCTTGCAATCCAGAACTTATAGTCCTTGATGAACCCACTTCTGCTCTTGATGTATCAGTACAGGCACAAATTCTTAATTTATTAAAAGTATTGCAGAAAAAGTACGGTTATGGCTATTTGTTTATTACCCATAATTTATCTGTGGTTAATCATATCGCAGATCGTATTGCTGTAATGTACTTGGGGCGTTTTGTCGAGATTGGAACAGTGGACCAAATTTTTAATAATCCTACCCATCCCTATACTCGAGCATTGCTAGCTTCTCGCTCTGAGATTGATCCCTACAATGATGAGATAAAATTCATAATAAAAGGGGAAGTTCCGAGCCCGATTAATCCACCATCAGGATGTCCTTTCAATCCAAGATGTACATCTGATGCAAAAACTAAAGCTTGCGAATTTGAAACACCTAATAAAATTAAAATTGAGGAAAACCATTTTATATGGTGTAATATGAAAATTTAAACCGAAAAAAACTCGTACAATATTTTTGAAAATTATAATATAAATTAAAATGCGACTTAGTTTAAGTGCTATATTGAGGAGTAAAAAATGAAAGTTATTATGGTAATGTTTGATACCCTAAATAGGCGTTTTCTTCCACCGTATGGTTGTGATTGGGTACATGCTCCAAATTTTAAAAGATTAGCTGAAAAGACTGTTATTTTTGATAATTGCTATGCTGGAAGTTTACCATGTATGCCCGCAAGAAGAGAGCTTCATACAGGCAGATATAACTTTTTGCATAGGAGTTGGGGACCTATGGAGCCATTCGATGACTCAATGCCTGAAGTTTTGAAGAAAGAAGGAATCTATACCCATCTTGTAAGTGATCATTATCATTATTGGCAGGATGGTGGATTAAATTATCACAATCGCTATAGTACTTGGGAAATTGTCCGAGGGCATGAGGGTGATGCATGGAAGGGAGAGGTAAAGGATCCAGAGATTCCAACCCATGTCAAGACAATGCGTGAAGGAAGTTTTACTTGGCGTCAAGATTGGGTTAATCGAAAATACATGCGTCGTGAAGAAGACCAACCCCAAGCAAAAACGTTTAAAAAGGGAATTGAATTTATCAAAACGAATTTTAGTGAAGATAATTGGTTCTTACAGATTGAGACATTTGATCCTCATGAACCATTTTTTACCCAAGAAAGATATAAAGTACTCTATAAACATGACTACACCGGCCCCCATTTCGATTGGCCTAACTATGGAATAGTCACAGAAACACCGCAACAGGTAGAACACTGTCGAAAGGAATATGCTGCTTCTGTCAGTATGTGTGATAATTATTTAGGACAAATCTTAGATTTAATGGATGAAAAAAACATGTGGGAAGATACGATGCTAATAGTAAACGTTGATCATGGTTTCCTCTTAGGGGAGAAAAACTGGTGGGCAAAAGCGATCCAACCCCCTTATAATGAAATTGTACAAATTCCTCTTTTCATATGGGATCCTCGATCTAAAAAAAGAAATGTAAGACGGAAAGCTTTAGTCCAAACTATTGATATTGTACCAACAATTTTAGAATTTTTTAATATAAAAAGACCAAAAACCATAGAGGGTAAAGCTTTAAGAGAAACTATAGAATCTGATATAAAAGTAAGAGATGCGGCACTTTTTGGATACCATGGAGGGCATGTAAATGTAACGGACGGGAGATTTGTATACATGAGAGCTCCGGTAAACCCAGATAACAAACCGCTTTATGAATATACTCTCATGCCTACACACATGGCAAATTTTTTCTCTATAGATGAGTTAGCTACAATT
>JAEOUE010000154.1 GCA_016839515.1 Candidatus Hodarchaeum mangrovi | reverse complement strand
ATAATTGGTGATTATTTCCAATCTTTGAGTTATTTTCTGCTCCTTGGAGATATATTTTTAGCTGTTGTAAGTACTTTGCTAAATTAGTTATATATTGGGAATTATTATACCGATTGATATAATTATCAAAAAGATTCGTGAAACTACTTCACCAAAAGACCGTACCTGTCTCATTTTCAAATAATGCAAGTTGTACATAACCTGAATCGGTCGATAAAACCTGAACAGATGTATTTATGTCGATAATAAGTTGAGGAAGAACTGTTGCTGCTGCAAGAGTAGTAACATTTTTCCAAATCGGATGGTCGATAAAAGTAGGAGTTTGAGGATAAGTTACAGAATAAGCGCCTTCAAATTCCACTCCAAACTTTTCACTAATTAGATTTACATTTGCATAGAAATTTGTTTCATCACCCAAAAGAACAAGTTCAGTTCCATTTTTCCAAGCATCTAATATCAGAGCTTGTTCCGTACTAGATAATGGTGATCCATCTGCTCCGTTAATAAGCCAAAATTGTGAAATATTCTGGAAAATAGCACTTGTTAAGGTTGAAATTGTACTACGATCTTCTACTCTCACAAAAAATCCCGAACTTTCCAAAGCTTTCCTAGTTTCATTATTAAAGGCAGTTCGATAATATTGGCTAGTACTACTTGTAGAATACATTAATATTACTGGAGATTCATCTAGAATTTCTTCTAATTTTGTTACGAAAATATCTGTTGATCCTGTTCTGAAATAATTGTAAGCATTTCTTGTTGGAAGATCATCTGAATTTGTTGTTCCAATAATATAACAACTATCTTTAGAATTTATAAATACACCATGATTTGTCCCTGATTCATCAGCTGTCCCCCCTAAATAAGTACTATAACTCAAACCAGTACCTGTACTATTAAATTTAGCGACATATGCATCATATGACCCACCTCCAAATGAATTTTGAAACGCGTTGACAAGGGGAAGATTTGAGGAATATGTATGACCTGAAATATAACAATTTCCATTAGAGTCTATATCAATGCCTTTTCCTGTATCGAGATTACTTCCTCCAAAGAATGTGCTATATTCAAGTCCATTCCCAGTAGAATTTAATTTAGTAAGATAAGCATCAGAACTTCCACCAAGTGTAGAATCATAAGCATGGTAGAGTGGAAAACCACTAGAATATGTATACCCCGTAAGATATATGTTTCCTTGAGAATCTACTGTTAAATCCTGACCTACGTCATTACCTGAGTCTCCTAGATATGTACTAAATACTAATCCATTTCCTGTTGTATTTAATTTGGTTACAAAAGCTTCATTACTCCCAATCCGACTGCTTTGGTAGGCATTCATAACGGGATAGTCATTTGAAGTAGTAAAACCAGTGAAATAACAATTTCCCCCATCATCTAAAGCAATTGAGTTTATATAATCATCTGAAAGCCCTCCAATATACGTACTATATATTAATCCATTTCCTGTTGCATTGAGTTTTGTAACAAATCCATCGTTTCCTCCTTTATTGGAACTTTGATAGGCATTTTTTACTGGAAAATTACTGGAATCGGTATTCCCTCCAATATAACTATTTCCATCTGTATCTATTTCAATTGTTATTCCATATGTGACTCCTGTTCCCCCTAGATAGGTACTAAATATTAAACCATTCCCAGTGGCATTTAGTTTTGTTACGAATGCTGCTGCAGAACCTAAATTTGTGTTTTGATAAGCATTTTTTGTTGGAAAATCATTACAAAGAGTTCTACCAGTGATATAGACACTATTATTTTCATCTACTGCAATATCTGCTCCTGTATCCGCTATCCCATTCGTACCTCCTCCTAAATATGTGCTAAATATTATTTCATCTCCTTCTGCATTCAGTTTTAGGACATATACATCATACCCCCCATTATGAGTGGAATCATATGCATTTTTGATGGGAAAGTCAGCTCCTAATACTGCTCCAGTAATGTAACTGTTTCCTTCTGAGTCAACTACAATCGCTTCACCTGTTTCTTCGCCAGCCCCTCCAATATATGTACTAAATGAAAGCCAGAGTGGATCTATGATTAACTTTTGAGTTTGGTCATATCTACTGATTTGATAGCCATAAGTGTGTGAATCGCCTAACTTAGGAATAAATCTTGCTTTTATAACTGTTCCATCTTCCTGAAAGACTTTTAAACCCGTTTCTTGAATGATGTCTTTTGCTGATTCTTGAATTATTATCAATTGATCTTTAATAATTATGTTCACATCATTGCTAACTTCTATGCAAATTTGGTTTGGATCTGCACCAGAGTGTACAAGAAAATCATATTTCAGTCCTTTTTCTGACATATAATAACGTAAATCTATCCCTGGGTACAAATCATAATACCATACTTCATTCCAGCTTGGGGCATTGGTAATTTCAAGAGTTCCTTGAAAATAATTACTCAAATGATTTTTCTTGTCAATCCCTGTTGGTAGTACCTTATTTGAACCTGGAAAAGTAACTGAAAATCTGATTACTTTTGATTCTTCGTCTGTTATTGAAACGAATGCTATTTCAGATGTATAAAACCCGATTTTCAGTCTTTCTGATGAAAAGGAATATCTTAATGTTTTATCCTTAAATTGTCCAAGATTTTCGATAAATTCGCTAAAGGGTAATGACCCTTGAAACTTCCCAGATTTTTGTCCCTGAATTAATTGTATCTCCTCTCTTAACCTAGTAACTTTACTTGATAATACATTTGTATCTTGTACTTTAGCTAAATCTAAAGTAATCCCTTTTAGGGTGACTGATAGCAATAATACAGTAAAGAGTGTATAGAATACCATTTTTCCGCAAAAAAGTTTTTTCCTCACACTTATTCCCTTCTAACTGCTAGATATGAACAGTTAACATAACCCGATATTCGAGTAAAATACCGCTATTTAATGGTCAAATCCATTTTAAAAGAGTATGTAATTAATTGCATTATTGCATTGCTAAATTAATTTTCTCATGATAACCCTTTAGACACTAGTAAGCTGTTAATGCTTAATATCAGTGTACCTGTAGCTAAGTTTGACTTCCAAGATCATAATTTTATAGTTTAGATTATAAATTTTAAAAAAGCTAGTGGTTGGGTAATTCATTTAGCCAGGGTCTCAATTTTCTTCTTAGATTCGCTTTCATGTATTTTTGAAGTTGCTTTGTCTGGTGATCTATCTCGGGAGTTATTTCTTTTCTTGTTTGGGCCTCTTTTACTAGGTGTTTGATTAGTTCTACCTCTTCTTTTTCCGAAAGTTTGTATGAACGAGGGATTTCGTGTAAAATAGCGGTCTGATAGTTTAACTGTGTTCTTAGCCTATACATCTGTTTCCAGAATTTCGGTGTGAATATATAGAGCCCTTTATGGTGTTCTAATATCTTCTCGAAGAGATCTTCCTTTATTGTACTCACCCACTCTTTGTATATTAATCTCCACTAATTATTGTTCCGTTTCGTCCTCTTCTCGTAATGCTTGAATTGATTTTCGTAATACTTCTTCAAGATTTTCTGATAGCTCTGACTCGGCATTTATAGGGTCTAATTTTCCTGTTGGAGTCTGCATTTGATTAGTAGTGAAATGTGGATTCGTTTTTGGAATCGGTGATTGTGAAATCAATTGTTCTACTTTTATTAAAAACGTTAAAATTGTACTGGCATCAATTCCTTCGAATGATATGATAGCTATCTGTGTTTGAGAGTTATATTCCAGTAATTTGACTGACATCAGCTAGCTCCTCCTGAATTTTCGTCTAGTAATGAATCAATAAGCCACTGGATTCCTTGGGGAAGGGTTTCTTCAAGTAATATTGATGCTATTGAGCCCTCTTCTATATCTTTAATCTCAGTTAATTGGTGTTGTAGTTCTTGTCCCTCTATATTCAGTCTTTTAAGGTATTGCTGTAATATTGCTTTATTTTTTAGGTCTTGCTTTTGAATATGTTTTATTGTGTCATGTACACCATGCCAGAAGTCCTGTAGTAATATTCTTCGGTGCTTCGACTGGACCGTGGTCTGCTGCTGGCTTTCCTGACTGTCCTGTACTATTTTGTAGATCTTCTTTTCTAGCTCCCTCAGATACTGTTCACAACTAGAATAGTCCCCTCTTTTATCTATTACTTGAATTAAGCGTATAAATAGCTGTACTGCTTGAATATTCCCACTTAGGTAGCTTTTATTAAAAATGACTGCTTGTTCTTTTCCTGTCATTTGTGATAAATGAGCTTCACATAAATAAGGTATTTCTTTCAATTTGAGGGTTTGAGGAACGATGTTTAAGAAGTCAATGATCTTTTCTCCCAGTGAGGTTGTCATATATTCCCCTGTTATCGCATCTTTTTGGATAAAACCCGCAATTTGACTTAGATGATAGTTTAATTTTCCCGAAGGAATGTCGAGGATCGTCATTAGCTCACTAAAGGAATAAGTTTTCGTTTGTAGTAGTCGTAAGATTGCTCTTCGGGTTTCATGCGCAAGTGCTTGAATAATAATCTTTTCTGTCGGAATTAGCATTATGAAATCCACCTTTGAATATTGTTTTATAGTTTTAATAGCTTTTGAAAAAAAAATTTGACAAATTGATTATTATTAAGGACATAACTAATCTGAATCCCCTTTTACCGTGCTTTATTCCTAAAAATCGACCAAATCATTTCCTATTAGGAATATAACCAATTTGATAGCAAAATGCGTTAATTTTATGTTCTTGTGTTACTTTCTACTAGCTTTTTTACTGTGCTTTTGCTTGTCACT
>JAEOUE010000153.1 GCA_016839515.1 Candidatus Hodarchaeum mangrovi | reverse complement strand
CTAATAACTTAAATTTCATCTTAGTCACTTCATTTATTTTTTTGAGGAAAATTATTTACTAATTTTACGTTTCGATCATATCCCAAATCGTTATTTCATTTGTTTTCAAGGATGATTCAAAGCGTAAAATTGTATAAATAATTTATGTTTTGGACAAATTCAATAAACTATACTCGTAATATTTACACTATTAACCTATAATTAAACTCAAAGCTACATGGATGGTATTGAATGACCGATGAAAAGCAAAAATTGTTTGATTATTGGTTAAACATTCCATCATTTCAATTTATAACAGTTCCAGAAGAAAAATATTTTTCACATCCAGTTAGAAGGGAGATAAGAAAAATATTAAAAAAAGGAAAGCAAGAGCTTTCTTCTGATGGTGCCTCTAGCAGATGATATGCCTTGAATGTGGCCGAAATAAGTAAAGAATTAGATAAAGGATTAATTAAAAGTAGTTAAAAACAACCATATACTTTCATATAGATGTACTACTAGAATTAGGTTTAATTGAAATAGTAGCAATTCTCCAAGAAGGGCCATATCGTAGAAATAAGACTAAATACTTTGGGAGAGTAGCGAGAAATCTATTTTTAACCAGTACTCATGATACCTGTGAAAAGTATCAAATATAGTTCAATGAATTTCAGAAGTTTGCGATTTAAAAGGATTAAAACTTCCAGAGAATTTTCATGAAATTCCCAAACAATTAATTGAGATGCAAGAAGTATATTATAGGAAATTAGAAAAATGTTTAACTGATAATGAAGATTTTATTGCCAAAAATAAATTGGAAATGAGTCTATTGTTTGATTTTTTGAAGATAATATATTCCATTCACTTAGTTTACAATGAACTTTTAAATAATGTCTTAAAAGTCATTCAAAGAGAAATATCGACTGAATGATAAAACTACCCATAAGCAACACTCCTCAAACCAAAAATTTTAGTTAAGTCTTGATTGAGTGGGATTCCATAAGTCATTTTGATGCTAGCAACTAATGGTTGTGGAGTAAGACCAACAACATCATGAATTGCTTTCTTTATAGGAGAATCTTCAACTAAAACTAAGGATGTTGCTCCTAATTCTATGGCCTTTAAAATAATTTCTTGGGCTAATTCGAGAGAATCCGCTATAATAGGTCCTATTCTTGTTTTATATAAAATACCATATCCATGATAAGGTTCGTTGATAATCATAATTTGGTTATAATTATGAATATGAAAGAGTTTCCTCCGATCAATCCCTCCAACCTCTTGATCCATTTGATAGACCCATTCAGGTATTTCAGTGTCAATATGTAACTCTTTTGAAGGTTTTTTCCATGTTTCTTTAACATCATATCCAGAAACTGGGTAATTACTCTCGAAACCAAGTGATCTGTAAAAATTAACTCCTTTTTGGGATGAGCAGAGTTCAATAGATTTTAATTGCAGTTTTTCAGCTATTTCAAAAATTCTGTGCATTAACTGTTTACCTAGACCCAATCCTTGGTATTCTGGACTTACTCCTACATAAGGAATCCAACCTGAGTTTTTCACAGGAATTAATGACGCAAATCCGACATAATTACTATTTTTAGTGTTTATATTGCCTTTAATCCCCACCCCAATAAAATTTTCAGCCTTCAAAAACATTTTAATGCTTTTCATTATCCAATCTATGATTTCAGATTCATTTCCATAGTATTTAGCAAAATTCATCGATTTAACAAATACCTTTACACCAAAAAGATTACTTTCCTCACTTAAAAGGTCTACAACAAAATCCTGCAAAATTCAACCTCATGTTACTTGTTTAGAACTTAGATGTCAAAACATTCAGAAGCTGAATATAAAAATAGATACCTGCGAATTTCATAAATAACAGACTGTTAATCTTGATATCTATGAACTACATTTTATTGCTAAACATTTTTAGGGGTTAATTAGACAGATTTGAGATAATTGAATCCTTATTTTGAGGAATTAAAGCTGATTTAACTCTATTTTCACCACAAAATAGTTCTTGAATTTCGGTAACAATAGGTTCAAGAGGAAGCCAATCTTTATTCCAATCTAATACCCAGACTTCCATTTTCGAACTCCAAGGATGATTTCCTGAAAGTATTTGTTTAAGAAATCTCTGATATTCCTGATATAGATTTTCGAGATATTCAAGGGGTAAAAAGTTTGAATTTTCAGCTTCGCGAGATCTCTTTTTTATTCTTCGAAAAGCATTGAGAGGGGTCGTTTCGAGAAATATTAATAGATTAGGTGGTGGTAAATAATTAATAAAAGAGTTATAGGAGTTTTCATAAATTGCCCATTCAACATCATGAATTTTGTGACTTTGATGAAGCATTTGAGCAAAAACACGATCACCTGGTAAACATCTGTCCATAATTACTCCTCGACCGTTAGATACTTGTTTGACTGCTTCTAAATACAGATAAAAACGTTGATTTAACATATTCATCTGAAACGCAAATCCCCAGCGTGACTGATCTTGATAATAAATTTTAAGTAAATCTTCATTTACTGGCTCGGGGAAAATATGAAAATTAAGAGATTGACCTAGTTTAGTGACAGTAGTGCTTTTGCCTACACCAATTATTCCATCTACCCAAATCAATGGTTGACTCAAAAATTAGTATCTCCTATAAAACGAAAGCTTACTACCTTTTCTCCATTTGAATTACAAAATTCAACCAGGTTATTTTGGGACAAAATGAATATTATATAGTTAGGTACTACAAGTGAAGTGCCACCGACAATTCACTGAAATCCTTCTATTAAGGAAATCTAATTTTGAGAACCAACCTTTTTGTCGGTTACTCAATCGTACTGAACTACTAGCTTTCAATCGAGTGAAGAGCATACAAAAAAGATGGTTTATACATATAGAGAGTATATAGAAGATCTTATAACATCCATTTGCCAGTAAAAGGCTGAATTTATTTGAATGATTCCCTTTAAATCCTTTGAATAGTGAATTAACAAGCTAATATTAGCTAATAACTGTTTTCATTGATTAATTTTATTTTTTAAGGAAAATATTACATAATTCCCAAGTAGGCTTCTTTAATATGTGGATTACTTAATAATTCATTTTTTGCCCCTTCTATCTCGATTCTTCCATCTTCTAATAAATATCCACGATCACAAATATCTAAAGCGATGCTTGCATCCTGTTCAACTAATAAAATAGTTGTACCAGTTTTTTGAATTTCTTTGATCGCGTTAACAATGGCTTGCTTGACCATAGGAGCTAATCCTAAGCTAGGCTCATCAAGTAAGAGTAATTTTGGATTTCCCATCAATGAACGTGCAATCGCGCACATCTGTTGCTCGCCTCCTGAAAAATTTCCAGCTTTTTCATCTAATCGTTCCTCTAAAATTGGAAATAATTTAAATACTGTCTTCAATGCATTTTCAACGAATTCTTCGTCGTTAATGGCGTAAGCGCCTAGATATAAGTTATCCCGTACAGTAGATTCAGTAAAAAGTCTTCTTCTTTCTGGACAATGAATAATGCCTAATTCAACAATTTTATGAGGTTTAAGGGACTTATTTCTACCCAATCTTCGAAATTGACTCTTGGTTGACTCTGCAATAAGCTTATCTTCAAAAAATATTTTACCTCTTTCGAGTTCTACAAGACCTGAGATTGCTCGAAGAAGTGTTGATTTTCCTGTTCCATTGGGGCCTATAATAGCAACTAATTCACCTTTATCTACTTTGATAGAGATTGAAGCTAGTACAATAGCACGACCATAATGTACGCTTGCTTCCTGAAGCTCAAGGAGATGAGTATTGGATGATTTAGACATAATTTTTCGCCTCTGTTCCTAAATAAGCATTAATAACTTTTTCATTATTCACAATACTTTTAGGGGATCCTTCACCAATCAACTTTCCTTGATCAAGTACCAAGACTCTTTCAACTAGCTGCATCAAGATTTTAAGCTTATGTTCTACAATAACTATTGACATTCCCTTTTCATGGGCATCACGTATCAAACGCTGAACACGAAAAGCTTCTTCGAAGCTAAGTCCTGAAAATGGCTCATCTAATAAGAGAAGACGAGGTTGTACAGCAAAAGATCTTGCTAAATCAAGTCTTTTCAAGTCCCCATGGGGTAAAATAAATGCTGGATAATTCTTTTTTTCAGCTAAATCAACTGTTATTAAGGACCAAATAGCTTTATTTCGGAGAGTTGAGGATTTTTTGAACATATTTTTAGGAATATGTGGAACCATGGCATTTTGTAAGGCATCTAGATATTTAAAAGGTCTTACTAGTTGAAACGTTCTTGCTATTCCTAATTTTGCAATTTTAAATGGTGGCCAACCAGCAATATTTTTCCCATCAAATACGATTTCTCCTTCAGTTGGTTTTAAGAATCCAGTTAATAGATTGAACAGTGTAGTCTTCCCTGCTCCATTTGGTCCAATAATCCCTACAAGTTCTCCAGTATTGATAGAAAAATTAACTTGATCAACAGCTTTTAGTCCTTCAAAATATTTACTTAGGTTTTTAATCACGATAAGTGCATGATCTTCTGAACTACTTTCAGTAGCTTTGGAAGTATTAAGTGACATTTTATTATTCTCCAGATATTTAATCGGGTTCATATCGGCCAGCAGAAGGCCAAACACCCCAATATCTTAATCTAAGTGCTTTGAAGATCTTTGGAAGATAGAAAGCAAATGGAATTCCTATACAAGTATAAATTAGAAACTTGGCTTTTATTAACGCAGACCCTAAATTCATTCCTAAAATCCCCTGAAGGAAAAATAGTCCAATAATTTCACCAATTAGGAAGACAAGGATGGCTGGAATAGAAATAATAAACATTATTAGGAGTAAAATAAATACAAAGATATTATCTGGTGTAAGAGATGTAACCATTTGACCCAAATAGTCAATTTTGCCTACTATGGTCAGAATAGCTGAAACTGCTATTGATATTAGCTTACTTATGAGATCTGTTGATGATCCACTAGTTGGTAAGACAGATGAAAAAAGATCCATTCCCCAACCTTTACCACTTGGTAGGATCGTCCATATTAATGCTAATAAAATCCCTAGAACAACAGCTCTTTTTTGATCCTTTTTTGCACGAGTAAGCCCGAATGGCATATAGCGTAGGGTAATGATCAATAACAAACCAAACGAAAGCATATCTAGGCCGTGAACCCCACTAAAAATATTCTTTAGAAAAATATTCACAAGCAACGTTAATAGAAAAGCTCCAACAACTCCCCCTGAAATCGTTCCCACACCTCCTATAACAACCATAATTATTACATTAAAAGACGCAGCGCTTTCTAGATAGGTAGGGGATACATAACCAAACCATTGGGCATATAATCCCCCTGCAATTCCAGCAAAAAAAGCACTTATAGTAAAAGCTAAAATCTTATAATTACGGACATTTATACCAAGAGATTCGGCAGCATCTTCATCCTCACGAATAGATTGAAAAGCAAGTCCTATTCGAGAGTAAGCTATTAACATCATTATTCCAATTGCAATAAAGAACACTAAAATTACAAAAATATAGAAATTTAGGGCAGAAGTCTCACGAAATAGAGGTCCTGAAGGAGGAAGTGGTACGACTCGAGTAACATCACTGGAAAGTCCATTATTACCTCCTGTTAATTCTTTAAAAGAATTGGCAAGCGAATTAAAAATCAAAGGGATTACTAATGTTAATAAAGCAAGATAAAATCCTTTAACGCGTAAAGCAATGATTCCTATACATACAGCAAGAAGAGCGGAAACAAAACCTCCAAAAAGAAGGGCAAAAATAGGATCAAGAACAAATCTTTGACCCAGAAAAAAAATAAGAACTTCATTAAGAGTTGATATAATAAAAAAGAGGACATCATCAATTATTGGTATATTAAACTGAAAAACTGGTATTCCTACATTAAAACCGGCTGCAACCCAGAAAGCAACATAAGCTGAAAATCCCCAGAAAGCTGCATGACCGAAACTAACCTGGCCGCTATATCCTGAAAGGAAATCCCAAGAAGCAGCAAATATGGCCCAGATTGCGCAAAGGGAAAGTATCCTGAGAAACCAAGTATTTGAACCAAATAGACCTATTTGACGAGAAAAATCGTATATTTCACTAATTACTGGAAATTTCGCTCCATTATAAATGATATCAAATCCTGGAATGTTACTAGGTGGTGCCACGAGAAAAAATGGGATTAGAATTAATAGTATCACTGTTATAATATAATAACCTCGTTCTTTGACATCTTCCCAGAAGTTTTCCGCTAATTCTTTCAAATCCATTATTCTAATTCCTCCTTAGTTCCGAATAATCCTTCTGGTTTGAAAATTAGAACTAATAAGATTGCAGCGAATGGAATAACATCAGAGAAATTATTAAATGGAACATTGAGAAAAGGAACTACAGTAGTTATGCTACTAGTAATAGTTTGAGCAAAACCTATTACGAAGGCTGCAATGACACTACCAGGGAGACTTCCCATACCTCCTAGTGTCACAACTGCAATACATGTAATTAACACCCACCATCCCATATATGGGCTCCATTGAGGAGCTGCACTAAATGGGGATGTCAAAACAGCAGCAAATCCAATTAAACCCATTCCAACACCGCTAACTATTGCTGTTATTTTTCTAATATTTATTCCAGTAAGAGCAGCAGCATCTTCATCCTGAGAAACAGCTCTCAAAGCCTTGCCCATTTTTGTAAACCAGATAAAAGCGTATAATAATATAAGAGCAGCAATAGAAAATACCATTGAAATTATTCTAAGATACGATATACGAGCTTTTCCCCAACCGAAAGCTTCTAGATTTAGTACAAGCATACCACTTAATGGAACAATTCCACGAAGTGTACGATCTTCTGGTCCAAAAGGAAGTAATTGTATCCCATTATAAGGAAAATAGACTATTTGAATAAAATTTTGCACAAAAAGTGCTATAGCAAATGTAACAATCATCACATTGACATGGGAAGTTCTAAATCGATCTAATAAATAACGATCTGATATCATAGCAATACAGGCTGTAAACATTACCGCAACAATCATCATTGCAATATAAACGACAGGCAAATAGATTAAGTACATTAAAATTGGTAAAGATATTCCAAAGATGGCAGCACCAATTGCAATCTCACGTTTTGGGAGTTCTAAATACCAAGCTGCAAAACCTACTGAAAGAACTGCTAATCCAATATATAATCCTTCTACAATAATATTTGCCAGTAATTCACCTTTTAGGAAAACCTCAATAAATATATACCCTCCTCCAGAAAATATTGGAGAAGATAACAGTAATATAAAATGACTTTTTTGAAATACACCATTAAAAATAAATAAAATGATAATCATGAGAATTATTGGAAGAAGGATTAATGCTAATAAAAATAATCCATCTGTATTTATAGTAGTAGCTGAAATTGTGATATAAGGAAAAGTTCCCGGAGTAATTTTTCTAGTTTCAAGTAAGAAGTACATTGCATAAGCAGCTATAACATAATATCCCCCAAGTGAAAGCTTAAGCTGTTTAGCGATACCATAAATTAAAGAAAAACCCATCGCTAGGATTGCATAGAGAACACTAACAACAACGCCATTTAACACTATCTGTAATCCAATAGCAGGTTCGTGAAGATTTAGTATAAACGGAAGTATTATATAAAAAATAAAGAGTATACATAAACCAAAAAGAAGCCAGAATTCTTCTTGTACTATTTCATTAATTTTAGATTTAGAAATATTTTTCATAGGAACTCTCCTGTTTTATTCAATCACATCGTAATCCATGACAAGGTATTAACTTAAGTAAAAAGCATTAAACTTCTCTTTAAGAGCTGGAGTGACACTTTAGGTTATATTTATGAATTTTTCTGAACATAATTACACAATCGATATTATTAAAGAGTTTATTATTATTCCAAACAATAAAAAAAGGAAAGAGGAGAAAAAGAAAACGTTTAATTAACGTTTCTTTTGTTTCTGTCTATAAAATACCAGTATTAATGCAAATATCCCAAATAAAGATATTTGTATACCAAATCCTGGTATTTCAACTGACTCTTCAGTTGTAGTAGTGGTAGTTGTTGCAGTTCCTGTGCCTGTAGTAGTCGTGGTGGTTGTTTCAGGTACCCATCCATGGTCTGCATGATTAATAGGCCATACAAGATTTCCTAAAGTAATATTTCTTTGTGCATCCATTGGAGAATATTTATCATTAAATCCTTTTGGATCACCAAGATGCCAAACAGTCTTTTTAACACCACCTTGTTGCCATTGAGCCCAATAACCGATATTATGGGGTCGTCCATCTACCCCATATGATCCATTTGTGTAAAGATCGTGTACTTTAAACGCACCAATCGGTACACCATCTGGATACGTTGCATTTACTAGAATGGGAACATAATATGGTAAACCTGTTGTTGTATTTTCCGCTACAGTCCAATGAGGACCATCTTCATTTGTAAATTTAATAGTATAGGCAGTTCCTACATGCTCAATGTTTAATAAAGCAGCCTCAATGTCTGCAGGAACAAAAGAGTCAGCAGCTTCGATAGCAGCCTTTAGAACCATCACAGCATCATAACTCGCGAATGCAGTGTAAGTGGGCATTTCATCGTATAAGTCAAAATAATCAGTTCTGAACTGTGCTGTTTTCGGAGTAGGGTCAACATCAGGAGGACATGTTTCAAGTTCCATTTCGCCATAACATGCTCCTTCAGTCTCGTCAAAGAAGGTACTCACTTGAGATTCGACATTAATTCCAGCTAAAATCATTGGTAAATCATGAGCAGCCCAAGCTTGGGGGATATATCCACCTACAGGACCAGAAAAGATAGTGCAGAGAGCATTGACGTTAAAACCTTGATAAGTAGCTGCAGTGAGTCCAGCCATAGCTGTGGTTACATCATCTAGTTGATCTGTTACTGGAATTACAATATCATTAGTAAAGTTTATCTTAACACCAGGACCATAGACACCTGCTGCAGCTAAACCTGTACAAGCTTGTTTAATACCAAGTGCCATGGACAAAGTCCACGCTGCAGATTCACGAATGATAGTAATATTGCGTACACCTAGGTCCGGAATTAAACCATAAGCATACATATCAATAATATTACGTGCGAGTCCGCTAACGTTACTAGGACCGATTCTCCAGAAATGGGGTGAAACAATGGGAGCTGATGCTCCAATACCTAAGAATGGTCTGTCTAAAGCGACTGTAGGAGACATTTGGATTCCTAAGACCACTTCAGTACGAAATCCACCAATGATAGCTACAACCTCTTCACTATCTATAAGCTCGAATGCAGCTGTGACACCAACAGTTGGATCGGGTATACCGAGATCTCCAGAACTAGTTTTAATTACTAATTCAAAGTCGTGTGCAACACCACCAACCATTACGCCGTCTCCATCATTAATTTCTGCAACGGCCATTTCTAATCCATTTTTCATATCATTACCAGGTGTAATTGATAGTGGACCAAGTCCACCGATTTTAATGAAAGGTCTGACTTGTTGAATATCTACTGTACCTGTACTAGACATATAAGTAAAAACTAGGGTAAAGCTAAGAAAAAGGAGAATTAAAGAATTTTTCTTCTTCATTTTATTTTACATCCTCATCAATTGATAGAAATACAATTCTGTTTTATTATTAATAAACATAGAATTTCCTTGGGAGTACCTGCAACAAAAACTAATAATTCCTTTTTTAACATTTCGATTGAAATTTACCTTTGATATATTCGAAAAGTAATTATAATTCAAGACTAAATTAATGGCTAGACTATTTTTCACCTCTTCGAAAAATCAATAAACTCAAAAATAAGATAAAAAAGTTTAACTATCATAAAAATTAAAAGCAATAAAATTTTATTAAAAAGGTTAAAATGTCCTTTTTGCGATAATCATACTAATTTAAGGTGAAACAGATAAAATGGAAATGGAACAGCTACTAAAACCATGGTTTAAACTTTGGCCTGAGGAAATACCAAAAACTCTTGAATATCCTGAAGATTTTCCTATCTATAAGTTTCTTCAAGAATCTGCTGAAACTAATCCTGATAATGTCGCTACCATTTTTTTTGATAAAAAAATGAAATATGGGGAGCTGTGGAACAAGGTATTACGTCTAGCATATTCTCTTCATCATAATTTAGGGATAAAAAAAGGAGATAGAATTGGTATTTATTTACCAAATTGTCCACAGTTTGTTATTGCTTTCTTTGCTATTAACCGATTAGGAGCAACTATTGTGCCATTTAATACTCAATACGTTGACCACGAATTAGTATATCAACTGACTGATTCTGGAGCAAGATCGATCATATGTATTGATATTACCTATAAACGAGTTCGTAAAATTCGCGATAAAAACATGGCAGAGCTCGACAATATAGTTGTTACCAGTCTACATGATGAAATTTCATTATCCAAACGAGTTTTGGGTATATTATTTAGAAAAATACCCTTCAGAAGAAGAATATATTCAGATGATCATTCTTTTAAGGAATTAATTGAAAAAGGGGATCCAAATGCCGTACCAAATGTTGAAATAAATCCTAAAGAAGATTTGGCCTTAATACAATATACTGGAGGAACAACGGGAATATCTAAGGGAGCAATGCTTTCACATTACAATATTGTGAGCAATCAAATCCAATTATCGAGTTTAATTTATCCGCCAATAAATCATGGGGAAGAATGTTATGTTTGTGCTCTTCCACTTTTCCATATCTTTGCATTGAACTGTATTATGATCTCAGCAATCAGTCAGGCTTCAAAAATGATTCTAATAACTGATCCACTTGCTGGGAGGCCATTATTGCAGGATCTTTTAGAAACTCTTTCAAAATACAAACCCACTTTTTTCCACGCGGTCCCATCATTGTACGTTGGTCTTCTCTTTCATAAAGACATAAAAGATTATGATTTGACTTCAATCAGGGCTTGTCTCTCGGGAGCAGCTCCCCTACCAGAGCAAGTCATGTATAATTTCGAAGAATTAACAGGAGCAAATGTAGTGGAAGGTTATGGATTAACAGAAACATCCCCTGTTACCCATGTAAATCCGTTAACAGGTGGTGGAAAAAGAGCAGGAAGTATTGGACTCCCAACTCCTGACACAGATGTAAAAATCTTTGATTCCGCTGAAGGAGGAAAGGATCGGGAGCTACCTCAAGGGGAAGAAGGGGAGATCGGAATAAAAGGCCCACAAGTGATGAAAGGCTATTGGAAAAAACCAGATGAAACAAAAAATGTCTTCAATAAGGAAGGATATTTTTTAACAGGAGATATTGGCTATATCGATCCTGATGGGTATTTCTTTATTACTGGTCGCAAAAAAGATATGATTGATGTAAGTGGTCTAAAGGTATATCCAAGAGAAGTCGAAGAAGAGCTAGTCGAACATCCAGCTGTTCAAGAAGTTGCAATAGTCGGAATTCCTCACCCGATTCGGGGAGAAACAGTCAAAGCCTTTGTTGTACTACGAGATAACGAAACAGCTTCGGAAGAAGAATTAATTGAATTTCTAAAAGGCCGAATAGCTAGATTCAAGATTCCTAGGCATGTTGAATTCATTGATGAGTTACCAAAAAGTGCTATTGGAAAGGTTCTTCATCGAGAACTTCGAGATCAGGAATGGAAAAAAACTGCTCAAAAAAAATAAATTAACACATAAAAGAACCTCTTAAATGAATCAATGAGACTTCCTGAATTCAAATCATCCTTAGTTCAGTTAAAGAATAACAATGATGTATTGAAAAATGATGAAGTTATTTTAATTTCCTTTTTTATAATGAAGAATTTAAAAAGTGATCAACAATTATAATTGAGATATGAAAAATTATCAAATTGCTACAATATTCATCGTATTTTTTCAATTTGCAATCATTAGCGGATTTCTAATATCTGGGTTTCCGTTAATTGTCACTAATAATTATACTCCTGCGGTAAAAAACCTCAAAGAAGGATGGCAAGGGGAAACTCTTTATCAAACCAGTCCTTTAGGCCCTATTTCAATCTGTGAAACCTCAGCTGAAGTCTTGATACTAGATAAAGCAGCTAGTGAAATTCTTACATTAAATATCGATGGATCAACTGCATATTTTGCTACAACAGGGAATTACGACTTAGATGCGATCAACTATCAACTAAATCGTGATAAAGTCATTGCTATTGGAGAAAATTGTCTTTATGAACTCAATGAGGGGACTTTTCAGCAAATTAAGACATATTCATCGGGAATCGAATTCTCTACTTTTACTATAGATAACTCAGATGATTCAATTTATACAGGATCCCTAAAGAATAACTCAATTATTTATCATTTTAATGCAACAGGTCATCCCTTTGGATCAGTTGTAACTGAAGTTCAAGGATGTTCTCAGATTGCACTTCACCCAAATAACACTGTATTATATTATACAGAAACCTATAGTGGGCAAGTAATGGCATTAAATTTGGTAACCAATAAAACAACAGTATTAGTCGGAAACATTGGAATACCAGGTACAGGAGAAGGAATAGGATTAGCTGTAGATACTATTGGAACTGTTTATTATTATACTGCTGAAGGTAATAATTTAGGATTAAATAAATATGATCAGGGAGGTTTCGTTCCAGTTATGGGTAGTAAGTTTGGCATTGGCCCAATATTTTGGTCTGATTCTCAGCAATCCATATTGTGTGCTGCAGGAGCGGGAGCATGTATAGTTAAATATGACCCCAAAAAAACAGAAGCGGAATTATTAACCCCAACAGTTAATACCCGATCCATCATTGAAACCAATGAAGGAAGATTATTCATTGGTATAGAGAATAAGATTTATGAACTAATTGGAGTGGAATTACCAGTATTTGCTCAATTACCTGGAAAATGTGAAAGTATGATTTTAACAAGTCAAAATAAAATCTTTTTTGGAATACTGAACGATACAATAGCTCTCTATAAGTTAGAATTTGATGGATCATATCTACCATGGTTTTCTGGAGGAATTAATGGATTTTTCAATGGAATGAAATATGATCAAAAGCATCATGCTTTAATTATAAGTGTAGAGGTTTTTTCGAGTACAACAGACACTCAGATCTGGAAAATACCCATTGAAAATCCTATGAATTACCAGATGATTACCGAATTCTTAAATGCTACTAGGACTTCATTTACTATTGATTACAATGGTAATATTTATCTTCTTGAACGTATTTCCAATATCCTTTACAAAATTCCTGATGGACTAAATACTAAAGAAATACTCTTTACTAATTTTATTGAAGCAGCTTATACGGTACAGCCTCATCTAGGATATTCATCAATAGAAAATGGTATTATTGTTAGTCGAAATGATGATTTACAAGTATGGCCTCTTTCAGGGGAGGTACCGTCTATCCTTGCAGAAAATAATGTTGGTATAGATAATGATGGTGTTTTTGAGAATGAAGATCAAGAATTAATCTGTACCCATTCTGGACAGATCTACAAATTGGTATATGATAAACAAGAATCAACCACGCAACCAACAACAACACAAACAATATCAGACTCAACATCTATTTCAACAACACCCCATCTATCCCCATTTCTCTCATTTAAATTAATACTTCTTATGATTGTTTTTAGTATATTTCTCCGTAAAAAAAGAATAACTTTAAAGAAATAAATAATGAAGGAGTGTTTCACGTAATTAAACTAGATTTGAAAAAAATTATTTAGAAATCGAGAGAAAACCATCAGGTGCTAAACTAGTTGCTAACATCACTCTGTTAATATCTGTATGTTCAATCCAATCACAATGACGAATCCAATACTTATTAATTTCATCTATTAAAGACCAATATTTTTCTAGAACAAACATTTCTTTAGCAGCCTGTAATCCTATTGCCAAACCAAGTTCTCTAAATGCTAAATCGTGGGATAATTGACAATATTCAAGGCCTTTTTGAGCTGCATTAATGAGTTCAAGTCTTTTTTTGGCCTCTATGTCTAATTGTTTAAGTCTATAGGCATCAAATAATAATCCTCCGATCCCTAAAGGATCTATTGTTATAAGATTAACTTGATAGATTAATTTCTCTAGTTTCTGTAATTCTTCCTCTAAATTAACAGAAGTAAATGCTTGTAATTCTTTAAAAGTAACATAACCATCAATAGGATCGTGTTGACCCATCGAAGGAACGAGAGGATAAGAAAGATCAATACTCATTTTCCAATACATTCTATCATTAGTAAAAAAGGCTGTTGAAGCCTTAGCTAGATCCACAGCCCAAGTGAGGTATTTTTCTTCTTTAAAGATATGGTACATTTTAGTTAGAGCATGCATCCATTTTGTTAAATAATGAAAATATTGGCCATCCCGGTCCCATTCAAGATTAGGATTATAGGGTTCATGGGGTTTCCTCTCATTCAAGTTTTTACCAATTCTTAATCCGTTTTTTGTAGGATGATCTTTGCTTCCCAACCACCCTGATCTCTCATCATCTTTTCTATGCTGACCTAATATTCTATGAACTTCATCAACTAGCTTTTCAGCTAAATCTTTAAAATTTTTCTCTCTATTCCGTTTGTACAATCCTAAAAAATTGCAGACTGCGAATGCATCAGTCCAAAGATATCTTCTTGGAGGTTGATTCGAT
>JAEOUE010000152.1 GCA_016839515.1 Candidatus Hodarchaeum mangrovi | reverse complement strand
CAGTATCACATAAGCCATAATGACTGTTACGACTAAGAAGACTGCTATGAAGATAATTAAGAGCGGTAAGAAATCTAGGGATAGAGGAACTAGAACCTTAAGTGTATTAGAAAAATCTGTTAATATGCTAGCATTTTCAGGATCAAAAATAAAATCAACAAATGCATATGCCCCAAAAACATACAGGGCCACAACAACAATCAAATAAAACCAAGTAGGCATATTTGAAAAGTTAGTTTTTATATCAGGTTTTTTATAACTAGACAAACTCATTTCATTCACATCTAAAAAAGTAATTCATTACTCATTTCACTTGGGATTACTCAAATGGAATAGATAAGGACAAAATATTAATAATTCAATAACGTTATCCAATTCCTTAATTCGCATTAATAAGTAATTGTACTGCATAATCATGCAGCTCTTCACCTATGGGAAGCCTTTTTTAATCCTATTAATGTCATATACAAAAACAAGAGATATCGTAAGATAATATGCTTCCGAGGTCAAATATTGACACTACCTAGTGAAATTAGTCCTGCAAAGCTCCGATCATTAACCCCCTCTACTTTAGCGGTTTTATATGCCCTAAATGAAGAATGATCTATGAACGCTGCCCAATTACAGGAGTTAACAGGGTTCTCAATGCGTACTATTCGTTATTCATTAAAGGATCTACTTAATCGGGAACTCGTTCATAAGAAATTAAATTTGAATGATATGCGTATTACTGAATATCAACTTATCCTTTCATCCTCTCCTGTGCGTGGTGAAACCCAAGATTTGCGTGTTAGAACTGCTGCACTAAAAGCAAAGATGTCAGGTGTTCGTACAGTCCGTTAATATTTAAAATGGATTCTATAATCTTTTTACACGTATTTTTGCAGTTATTTTTCCTGCATCTCCTTGTTTTTTTACAAAGGAAGGTTATAAATGTCACTGAATGAAGCTAAAGAACCTAGGAAAGCTCGTAAACACATTCCGATCAAGGTCGGTTTTGGATTAATTATCGGAATTATCGTATTGATTATATCCTCAGCCCTATCCTCGACAGCTATTGATAATACAGCGATTTCTACTGTTTTTTTCTTGTTGGGTGGAATATTTTTTGTGGTGGGGTCATTTAGAGATTTTTTCAATTCAATAGTATTAAGGAAAATTATGAAAAAGGATGTAAACGAATATTTGAAGTCCGAAGAAGCTAATTATTTCTATGGTTATGGTGTTGGAGGCGAAGATGTCGTTGCAGGCTTCATTTTGATTTTAATCTCAATTTTCTTTACCTAAAATTCAACCGTTATTTCTAGATAATTTGTATCGCGATATAGCAAATTAAGGGAAAATCCAAACAACTAATAACCATCCTAAAATTAGAAGAATTATTCCAAGTCCAAGAAATAAACAGATATCCCTCATTGGAATGCTAAATTCTTCTAATTTCCACTCCACATCGTATACCTGGAAAATTTCCTTTATAATTGATAATTCTTCAGGAGTAATATCATTGATTCTACAAATAGATTCTTCTTCTTTCCCGAAAAAATAAACTGAATATCGATTACCGAATGTTATTGCTTCAATTTTATTAATCATATTATAGAAATAGGCGAAACCAGCTTTTCTAAGAGGTAATAAATCAGGATGTTCATCAGCTCCACCTTCAGATCTTAGAGCACTCATAAGACGACGACGTCTTTCGTATTCTCGTGAAGTGAGGTCTGAGATTAGTGTTCCCTTCACCTTATTTCCATGTGAGTAGAAAGCATCTTTTAAAAAGAGAACCGATGATTCTGAAATTTGTTTTCCCTGAAAAGCAGATATTTTATCTTCCAAGAATAATTTGACGCTGATAGTTCCTGGTAAGACTGGATGAATTTCACCATACCATTTGAAATTCTCATTATCAGTTGTATACTTTTTTAAGTCCTTAGCAAAGTCTTTTATTGCTTGTACTGTGTAATCAGAGTCCATTATTGATTATCTCATCCTTTTGAAATTCGTCCTGCTTTACGTAACAATCCTCCACATTTAGAACATAGAATGTTCTTACCAGTATTTTCCATCCCACAAACAGGGCAATTTATACGTTTTTTATCAGAAGTTTCAAAAGTAACTTGAGGTATTGAGGTTGCAGTTGTCACAGGTTGAAGAATTAAACTATTTTCACTTATAATTGCTCTGAAATGCCTTGTATCACGGAAATAAGTAAAAATTTCTTTT
>JAEOUE010000151.1 GCA_016839515.1 Candidatus Hodarchaeum mangrovi | reverse complement strand
TATTGAATGGGTACCATTAATAGCAGGTCGAAATATAACTAAATTTCACATATCAGATAAATTTCGATATATCAAATTTAATCATGAATTAAAATCTATATTTAAAAATTATGACACTTACATTAAACCAAAAATCGTAATGAGACGCATAGGAGATTCTTTAATATGTGCTTTGGATAATTTCGGATATTTTTGTGTTTGTGATGTATATATGATTATCTCAAAGAAAAGAGAAGATATTTCCAATCTAAATTATTTTGTATTGTTATTAAATTCTTCTCTAATGGAATTCTATGTAAAAAATAAGTTGATATCCGCTAAGAAAATGTTTCCAAAGATTCCAATTAGATTTCTCCGTAATATCCCTATAAAGTTTCCTGATACTCTGCGATCCAATGAGCTCCAGCAATGTCAAGAAAAAATAACTACCATTATATCTCATGTAAAAGATGTTTCTAATTTACAGAAAAAGATTGATAAAGTTATTTTCAAAACATATTCATTAAATTCTTATGAAGAAGATATAATATTAAAATCTATTTAATTATCAATTTTCAATCATCTCTTGATAGCTCTCTTCTCAATTTAAAACAGATTTCATCATTTTCTTTTTGGTAAACCCGTTACCATGAATCCACAATCATGAGTTTTGTATCTAACATTTAAACCGATTAAGAAAGCCGTGAAACGTTCAACATGTCTTGCAGATAAAGTTCCACCTGCATCCACAGCTCTTAAATTATGAATAAGTTCAGCTTTTTGTTTAATAATTCTTTTGGCTTCTTTTTCACGTCCAAGTATAAAGACATCTTGATTCAATTCAGGAAGACGGTCGATGTCCCGTAAAATAGCATTTGATAAAGTTTTAAACGCTCCTACTACTGGAACATCATCTGGTAAAATATCTCTTAACAATTCAGTTGCACTTTTTGCATGAATTTGGTTCTCTGGTAAGATATCGACCATTTTCCCTTTTTCAAAAGGTTTTAATGGGACTGTAACATCCACGAGTATATGTTTTGGTGTAAATAGGGGAATCAAAGGTTTAAGAGTAGATATGACGTGTTCAAACGGAACAGTTAATAGAACAATTTCAGACTCCTTAACACAATCCTCATTGATTCGAGGAATGCATAGTTCTTTACCTAGTTTTTCATTTACTTGATTTGAAATAACTTTAGCTTTTTCTTGGGATCTGCTCCCGATTATAATTTTCTCATTAACAAGTCCCCAGCGTATAGCTAGTCCTTGACCCTGTGGTCCTGTTCCCCCAATCATACCAATTTGTAGACTCATTGAAAAAACCCTAAATATCGATTTTTTTAATTACTAATTTTTATGTTTTAATCTCTACTTATGTACAGCTTGGAAAGGAAGTAAGATAAAATCAATAAACTTCCGAAATTAAACTTTAGCTAAATTCACTTATTTTTTCCTCAACGAGCTTTTGAAATTGAGTAAGTAATTCATCTGCTCTGGAATCTGAATCTGATTCAACAATAATCCTAATTTTTGGACCAGTATTTGAAGCTCTTATTAACACCCAAGATTCTTCTCCAAAAGAAATCCCTATTCCATCAATATCATTAACATTATCGTATTTAAGGCGAATGTTTGCTAATAGACTGTTAATGACATCAAACTTTATTATATCAGGGGTTGATATTGCTACTTTTCGTTTACTTAATTTAGGGATCCTATCTATTATGTGAGAAAGAGGATATTCTTCTTGAGATAGAATTTCTGCCAATTTAATTGGAATTAACATTGCATCATCAAATAAATAAACAGTAGGAAACACCATATGCCCACTACTTTCAATTCCAATAATTGTATCAGAAAATTTTTGAGCAGCTTCAGTAAGGAAGGTATGACCAACCTTTATTCGATCTACAATGGCAGATGATGATAGAACTTTTTCAATTGTAAGAGAACATTCGACATTAATGATTACTCGATTTCTACTTTTATCTTCCTCTAACATATACTTCGCTAAAATTAAACCAGTGATGTCAGATAAAATAATTCTCCCTTTATCATCAGCAATAACCGCCCTATCTCCATCTCCATCAAAACCGACCCCAAAATCTGCTTCTACTGCTTTTACTTTCTCAGCTAACATTTTAAGAGATTCTTCATTTGGTTCTGAAGCACGATTTGGGAAAGTGGGATCGACTGTACAAAAAATTGGTATTACATCTATCCCAAATCCACGGAGGATTTCAGGAGCAGAAAGACATGATGAACCATTTCCACAATCAATAACTACCTTAAGCGCTCTCTTCAATTTAAATTTTGATAAAAGAAAAGCTTTATACTCCTCACTTAAGTTTACTACTTCTAATTGACCAGTTTGATTCCAAGGAGCTTTTAAAAATACCCCCTCAATAAAAATATCTCTGATTCTCATATTATCCTTTTCAGAAAATCCAACTCCATTGCCATGATAGAATTTAATTCCATTCCATTCTGGAGGAAGATGTGAGGCGGTTACAAATGCAATAGCAAAAGCTTCTCTTTTCCATGCGGAAAACATACATACTCCAAATTGTAAAGGATCACCAGAAAATTCAACACTTATTCCAGTAACTAATACACCTGCAATGAAAGCTTGAACTAATAAAGGGCTTGTTTTTCTTATATCATAGGAAATATAAACATGATGCTTATTGACCTGAAAACCTTGTTCAGTCTGTATATAAGTTCCAAAAGCTAAACCTATTCTATAAAAATTCTCTGGTATTATTTCTTGATTGTATATTCCCCGAATATCATACGCACGAAAAATATAAGCTAATTCTTTGTAGAGGTTTTTTTCTGGCACTAATTACACCTTATTCTGAATTTTTTTCTATAATTCAGCTTCTAATTTATTTTCTTTTTAAAATACTCCGAGGTAGTAAACTTAATCAATTGATTGAAAAGGATTAAATTTAATTGTTACCTTTGAAAAAATAAATCTAATTTTGTCTAATGAGCTGTTAATAAAGCTGATTGTTATTTACAAACAAAAAGCTCAAAAATATTTATTAATGTCGAAAAGAAAGAATGTGATTTAGTGTTTAGAAATTCAATACCCTTTCTATAGAACTCAGTGTGGATAGACTATATTCATCTGACTTTATCTAAATAATAAAGCCATTGATTCAATCTCTTTTTGTATTGCTAAAGGATTCTGATCTTCGTCTAGATAACAGAGGAATAAGTATTTATTTGGCGCTCGCTGGAGAATCAAATATCCTATATCATTTGCGCTTGTAAGAATCCAATAATCTGGATATGAATTGACAAATGAAATATAATTTACTCCTGCAACTTCTGTAGCCTGTGGATAGGTAACCCATTCGGAAATTAAATAGTAACCATCTAATGGTTTATTTCCACTTTGAGGAAAATTTCCTATATGCCACCAAATGTCACCATTTGGAGTGAGGATAAAACAACCTAAAATTATCTTTGACTGAAGTAATCTGTTTAAAACTTCACGATATGGCATTTAATATTCCTCTTCTTTTCTAACAATAAAATTTGATAATAAATTCATTTTAAAAATTCCCATCTTTCACAGATTTCAAGAAAATATATGCTTCCTCATTTTCATTTCTTGCTTGGAATCCTCTTAGCAGAAATTTTAAGAGCATTAGGGATTAATGGGACGAAACCTTTGCTTATTTTTTTAGGTTCAATCGGACCAGACTTTGATTATTTGATAACCTTTATTAAAGCAAATAAAAACCATAGAACTTATTTTACACATTATCCTTTCACTTATATGAGCTTTATTTTACTATTTTTAATATTTCGATCCAACTGGATATGGTTTTTTTGGGGAGCATTACTTCATGTTCTTTTTGATACAATCGATTGGGAGGTTTTGATATTTGCTCCTTTTTTACCCAAAAAATTTTCATTTCTAGGTCTTGATCCAACAATATTTAAAGATAATAATAATATTAAAGATTTTTTGCTCAATTATTATAGTAATAAAGTCATCTTGATTATAGAGGCCATCCTTTTAATAATAGTGGCATCATCTGTATTATTAATTTAAAAAATTCTCGAATCCTTACTTTTTTATAAAGATCAAGAAAACCTTTTGATATCAATAATTTCAAAAGAAAAAGGAATTTCTAGTATATGATGGATACAGAAGAAAATCCAAAGACAATATTATGCCCCAAATGTGGAAAAGAAGTTCCATATACGACATTTTGTATATCTTGTGGCTTAAAATTTGATAAAAATGTGTTAAAACTTTCTAATAAAGGTCAATCCTCACAAGGTACTGAATTATGTCCATTATGCAGAAAAGAGATTCCAGATTCCCATAATTTTTGCCATTATTGTGGTGGTAGAATAAAGAAAGAGACAGAGAATGATCAATTCCAATCAACAATATGTAGTCGATGTTGGAAACCCAATCCTCCGAATATAGATTATTGTATCCATTGTGGGATTCGACAGCAACAAAAAAGAATAAAATTATTGGAAACTCCTTTTGAGGGTTTTCAACTTGATATTTCTCAATTTTTTGAGCAGAAACCAGTCTCAGCATCAGATCTTCGACAAGGATTTATCTCCTCAAAAAATTTTCCAGTTAAAAGTATAATTATGCATAGTAGCTATTTTGGTGTTACTAAGCAAAAAAGCGGGAAATTTAATCTTTTCTCAAGGAATTTAGGAGGATTTAATCTCCCGAATCTAACTAATTATTTGGGAGTGATAATCTTTGTTTCCCTTTTCTATATCTTCTGGTATTTCAATCGTTATTTTCAGTTAGTAGATAATGTAGATATTTATACAGATTTGATATTTATCATAGGTGCTTGTACATTGTTAACTGGATTGATGTTACTACCAACTTGGTTAGCTACTTTTTTTACATATCGAAATACAGGAAATCGTTTAGATTTTCGTTTAGAATCATCAAGAGTCTTTGTTGCAGTCATTTTCAATGTAATATGGATGTACTTAGGCTTTTTCGGACCCATTTTTCTTCGAATGGGTGAATTTAAAAATATAAATGAAAGAATAATTAATCAAAAAGGATTTTCAAAAGGTTTAATAATTGGTGTAATTATTTCAATCCTTATAACTGGTTTGGTAGCTGTATTAAGTCTCTTTACTCTCGGTTTACCAGGCGAATTTGTAGGATTTCTATTTCAGAATCACCCACTGAAAAGTCACATAATTACAAGTTATATTGGAGCTACATGGATCTCCTTACTCCTTTTAATGCCTTTTGGGGATTATTATGACAAAGTTATAAAGAATTGGAATCAGATCATCTATTTCATTTTATTTGGGATAACATTGTTATATTTGACTTATTCTTTTAGAGTCCTTTATGTCCTATCGCAGGTTTTCCAATAATGAGGTAAAATATCACAAAATAAAAATTCTCAATTTAGGATAATTTTTTTATTTTAATGATTGATTCTTTTTAATCATAATATTGCTTATTTGAAGGATTTAAAATTGTCCAATGATTCGATTAAAATTTCTGTTATTGGAACAGGAAGAATGGGTTTTAATCATGCTAGATTACTTTCACGACTTGGAATATTAGATTCTGTCATTGATTCTGAAATTGATTCAGCCAAGAATGTGGGAAAAAGATTTGACGTACCTTATTATTCATCAATTAAAGAATTGACCAAAGTACAAAATCCAAATGGAATAATTATTGCAGTTCCCACCATACTACATCCTGAAATATCCATTGAAGTTTTAGAAAATTTACCAAAATTAAGAGCATTACTAATAGAAAAACCAATTGCGACCACAGTAGAGGAAGCTGAGAGATTAAAATCAATATTAACAAAACATCCTGAATTGAAGGTGATTATTGGCCATGTAGAAGTGTACAATCCATTAGTCGCTCGTATTCATGAAATTGTAAAAGGCCAGGAAATTCTTGGTGATTTAAGATCCTGTTTAATTCAACGTCGTGGTGCAGTTGCTGAAACTCGTATTACTTCCATTGGAGACGTGGAAATGGATATTGGTGTTCATGATTTTGATATTGCTATGAGACTATTTCCAAAAGGAAAAATTACTGTATATTCCCGAGCGACTAAGTTAAATGGATTTGATAACTCCTGTGTAACAGTAATTTCATCAGAGGAGGCTGAATTTTTTATAACTTTCCTTATGAGCCGCGAATTCGCTGGTAAAGTTAGAAAAATTGACATAGAAGGATCAAAGGCTACATTAACAGCTGATCTCTTAACTCAAATATTAGAGCTAAGAAGTTTGGAAATAGCAAGAGGGGAAGAAAAATCTTCCGCAATTAGAATCCCTTTTTCAAATGGAGAACAAATTAAAGTATATGGAGAACCATTACTTTCAGAGATTTTTAATTTTATAGATTGTATTAAGGGAGTAGACTCTCCTAAAGTTTCAATTGATGATGGGATTAACGCTATAAAACTTGTGGAGGCTACACGAGAGAGTATTAGATCAAAAAAAATAATCAAAATTGAAATATAAATTCCCTTTTGCTTTTTCTGGTTTTTTAACTTGCCTCTGTTTTCTCGAATAAAATTACCCATGAAGTAATTGTTCCATCGAAATCGTGATGAATTGGAAATGGAAATAGCTTAAAATTAAAAGTATTGCCTTTTTCATCTGTAAGAACTGTGTTTATTTCATCAAGCTTCTCAATTTTTTGATAAATAATATCCTGAAATACTGAGATTAATCCAGCTTCTTTGAATGTCTGGAATGTGAGAATATTAATGGTGGTTAAATCTAAAATTTGTGTGAAATCTAATAATTGTTGAGCTTTCTTATTAAAATAGGTAACTTGGCCTAATTTGTTTATTTTTAATAATCCTAAAGGAATATTTTCTAAAATTGCCTGAAGTTCTTCCTGTATGGTCTTAAGAATGTCATCAATTCGTATTATTTCTGAGACATCAGTTACAGTTACCACGGCACCAATTACCTTTTCATCAACGAAAAGAGGGACTGATGAAACACGTGTCTCTACTTCAGTCCCCTGAGCAGAGAGATAGATTAAATGAAGGTCTTTTTCACTTCGTATTCCTGTCATTCTTTCGTCAATTAATTGTTTGACCCTTAATTGTTCCGATTGAGGAAATAAATCAAAGATATCTCTTCCAATTAGTTTCTGAGGAGATTTATACCCTAAAATTTCTGCTATTCGTGGATTTGCAGCAGTAATCCTATAATTTAAATCATATGTATAAAGCCCATCGGTCATTGAATCTATAATAGATTCTAAGAACTTTTTTGTTGTTTCTAATTCACGAGTAGTCTGTTTTTGTTGAGTAATGTCACGAATGAATCCATATGTTTCTATTACATTCCCACCCTCATCATGAATAGCAGCGCCTGAAACAAGTGTCGATATTTTATTGCCAGAACGATGAAAGAATTCTAATTCATAGGTATTATTAATTTTTTCCCCACGTAACCGTTTTTTTGTTATAGTTGATATTTTGCCTGAGTCTTGAGGAGTAATATAATCAGTAACGAGAGTTCCAATCATTTCATTAGCAGAATATCCTAACATTTTTGCTAGACTTTCATTTACATATGTTGTTACCTCACTTAAATCTGAAACCCAAACACCTATACCCCCTTGTTCAATAAGAGAGCGATA
>JAEOUE010000016.1 GCA_016839515.1 Candidatus Hodarchaeum mangrovi | reverse complement strand
TTTCACGCATTTTGAACAAGACTTTACTGCTAATTACGAAATCTTCTCGATTGTAATCTTTTAGAAATTCTCCAACGATTGCTTCTGCTCTCACTCGCTTCTCAAATTCCATTTCTATATCATCAAACAGACCATATCTATCAGCATTATCTATGTGGTTTATTCCTTGATTATAAGCTTCTTCTAAACATTTCAAAACATTTTCTTTCTTTACCTTTGAGCCATGATACATTGTTCCGATGCTGATTTCTGAAACTTTTATACCATGTTTTCCTACTTTTCTATACTTCATAAAATTCCTCTTTCAATATGCTTTACTCATATCCATTCTTAATTCTGAAAAGATTTCATCAATTTGTTCCACTAATTTATTTGATAGTGGTCCTAATTCCATTGCTTTAGCATTATCTTCCACTTGCTTAACATTCTTAAATCCTGGAATTGGTATTATTCGCTCATGTTTCGCTAAAATATAACCTAATGCTGCTTGGGCTAAAGATCTTCCATCATTTGTTAATAACTCTTTTACTTTATCTACAGCTTTGAAAGTCTTAGCATATCCTTCGCTACTAAAGTCTACTCTTTGCAAGTAATGATCTTTTGCTGCTTTACTCTTTTCATTATATTTACCAAGTAGTATGCCCATCCCAAGTGGTGTTCTAATCAATCCACCAAGATTGTATTCATCTAACAATTCTAACATTGGTCTATTTTCTCTAGTAAAATTTATTGAGAATTGCATAGAAGAACAGTCTTTGCTATCAGCAAAAGCTTTTGCACGTTCAATAGAATCTGTGCTCCAACCAAATGTTCGGATTAAGCCTTCATTCACTAGTTCTTCTAACACTTCTCGAACATCAGGTGCTTTCTCTACTTCCATTGAGGACCAATGCAATTGATAGATATCAATATAATCAGTTTGTAGTCGCTCGAGACTTTCTTGACAAGCTTTCTTAATGTATTCTGGTGTTATATTCTTCTCACCAGTTGATTGACATGGTATTTTAGGATCTCCTGAATTCATGTCCCAAACAGAACTAAATTTTGTAGCGATAATAACTTCCTCTCTTCTATCTTTTATTGCTTTACCAAGCAATTTTTCACTTTTCCCGCAACCATATACGTCTGAAGTGTCGAAAAGATTAATTCCCAAATCCAGTCCTCTTTTAATTGCTTCAATACCAACCTTTTCATCAACATGTCCATGTGACCATGGTTCTCCTTTGTGATAAAATAATCCTCCCAATGGGAAGCAACCTAAACCTATGGCACTTACTTTGATATTTGATTTTCCTAGATTTCGTTTCATTTTTCACCCTTCTATTTCTGATTGATCTATATGAACTTCTGCAAATAATTTGTCAATTTGCATAACAAGTTTATTTGAGAGTGGTCCTAACTCAATAGCTTTAGAATTTTCTTCGGCTTGTTTCACAGTTTTGAAACCCGGGATAGGGATTAATCTATCATGTTTTGCTAAAATATACCCAAGCGAAGCTTGAACTAAAGTTCTCCCGTCATTTTCTAATAATTCTCGTAATTCCTCTAACACTGATCTTGTTTGTCCTATCCTTCCCTCTGTAAAATCTTTCCCATGCCAATTGTGGTCTCTAGGAACAGTTGAATCATCTTTATATTTCCCAGTTAGTAATCCACCGCTTAGAGGATTCTTTATCAAACCAAAATAATTGTGTTTATCAAGAAATTTCAGCATCTCAATATTACTATGAATTATATTTAAACGAAACTGCATTCCAGCACAATGATTGCCATGGGCTAGTAAAGCTCCTCGGTCAGGAAAATCTGTACTCCACCCATAATAATTGATTTTTCCTTCACTTACTAATCCTTCTAATGTATCGACAACGCTAACAGCTTCTTCTTTTGTCATATTTCCTGAGTGAACTTGATAAAAATCAATGTAATCTGTTTGTAAATTTGCCAAACTAATATTACAAGCTTTTCGAATACCTTCTGGTGTTATATCCCTCCCAATTAATCTCATAGGGACTTCTGAGTCACCAGAATTGAAATCCCAAACAGTGCCAAATTTCGTAGCAATAACAAAATCTTCTCTTCTACCTTTCAAAACCTCGCCAAGAATTTTTTCGCTTCTACCTCCGCCATAAGCATTTGCAGTATCAAATAGATTAACACCTAGCTCAATTCCTTGCTCTAATGCTTTTTTAGATTCTTCATCTTTCACTTGGCCATATGAAATTATATGTCCTCCTCGATGGTAGAAAGGTCCTCCTATTGCCCAACAACCCATTCCAATTGAATTTACTTTTAGATTTGTTTTTCCTAAAATTCTTGTTTTCATTTTTTTCACTCAAACTTAATTCAAACTTAAATTTAACGGTTCAATTAACTATTGAACGGTACCATTCAAATAACATTTGAACGGTAAAAACATATAAATATTGTGGTTACATTTTGAATTATTAGGATAAACAATCTGAGATGAAAGTGATTGGCAGATAAAATGATTCAAAAAGAAGCTGAAAAAAGGAATATCTTATTTGATTATTGGGAGGAAATTCCGCTAGTAATTAATGTAGAAATTCTCGCTGAAGAAGTTTTTACACATGAAGTAAGAGAACAAATTACCTATATTATTCGAAAAGGAATAGAAGAGAAAGATAAGGATGGCAAGATAAGAATCCGTCATGGTTTTTCAGCTAAAGAACTTCTCGAAATGGTTAATAAGAAATTAGATGAAAAAATGAAACTTCAAAGCATGTACTTTCATTTAATGAAGTTACAAGAATTTGGACTTATACAGGTTATTACAACCCTTCATGAAGGTAGGCATAATATAGCATATTTTGGGAGAACAGCAAGGGCATTCAATTTTGAGAGTAAGAAAAATGAACAAGAAAGATACCACAAATTGTTTAATGAAGGTAGTAATTTAGCTAGAGCAAAAAACAAGGATTTATCTGCTGATAAATTTAAAAAATACTTACAGGAATATTTAGAAATAATAAAGGAAAATGAAGAGAAATCTTTGGAATGGGTAAAATCTAATGAACAACTAATTAATGAAAATAATATTGACGCAGCTTATTTGTTTAGCTTTTTAAAAAGAATAAATTACTCTAATCCAAAACTAGTCAAATTAATGCATGAAATTGCTAATTTAATTGATTATGAAATTTAGATCAAAATTATTTGGCTAATTTTGTTTTTATTTCATCTTCTAAATCACTCGATTTTTCAAAAAACTTGAGAAGATAATCAAAATTCAATGTTGGCTGTGATAATACCAAATCATAGATTTTCAATTTATTTGCTATTTCAAGTTCTTTTGCTATTTTTTCCAATACATTGATAATTTCTGCTGATTTTTCAGTCATTCCATTATTCCCCCATAATGTTTGTATTTAATCAACTAAGAATATGTATAATAGTGTTTCTTGAAACACAATTCTTTCTTTGTATATTCACCTATTTTTCCTTTTTCTAAGTAGATTTATGAGTAATACTAGCAATCTTTACTACTGGAGTTATTGTATTCATGCCCCAAAACCAAGAAGTAAAAGCAATAAAAGAAGCAATAATGAAATATTACCATGAAGGTCATGTAAAACATGATTATCGATATTATGAGAATATCCTTCATGATGAGTGGAAAATATTTTATTTGGATGATAAAGGAGAATTACAAACAGCAGATAAAAAAACTTACATGTCTTGGTATGATCCAAAAGATTTTAGTAAAAATATCCCTTGGGAAACAGAATTTTTCTATGTTGATGTTACAGATAATATTGCTTCGGTTAAGATTCGTTTAGAAACTGAAAAAGTTCGATATATTGATTATTTTAACATGATGAAAATTGATGGCACGTGGTGGATGGTACATAAGATATCAACATGGAAAAAAAAGTAGCTATTCGTTTTGGAACAACATTATTTGTAGGATCCGATCTTATCATAGCTGTTTCATTCAATCTATAATCCACTCAAAATCATAATTTCTACTAGAAGATATACAATTAATCTTTTAATTTTATCAGCATTTCATTATTCAATTGATTATTTATATTATTGTTAAACCTATCATGAAATTTACTTTCATTTGCTTATATTTAAAAATAAAAATATCCCATGAAATTTTATGAGCGTTATTATTGAAACTGAAAAATCAATTAAAAGGAAATTCTCCTTTAAAGAAAAAATAAAAGGTTATATAGACTTAACTCGAGCACATTTTGCTATAGTATGGCCAATTTTGTTTTGCTCGGGATTAATGTTAGCTTTTAGGCAATACAATGATTTTTCATGGTCATTGTTAATTAGAGTTGCACTTATAGGATTATTTGGTTTTGAAGCTGGAATGGTGTTAAATGATATTCTAGATAGAAATATCGATCATATAGAACCTGATGATAAAATGACTAAATATTGGCGTCCTTTTAATAACAGACCTATTCCTTCTGGAGTAATTTCAATAACAGAAGCTGTAATTGTATTTTGTGTCTTTCTTGCAATTGCTATTGGTTTGATAGCAACATTACCATATCCAAATTTCCTTTATGTTCTAGGAATTATGCTTTATGCTTATTTAGTTGAATCATTTTATAATATTAAGAAACGCAAACAAAAAGGACCTTTTGCACAACTATTAGGAAGAACCGATTTAACCATCTTTCCTTTGGCAGGATTTCTATGTTTTGGCCAAATAACAGATATATCTATCTTTATTTATCTTCTATTTCTTTATCCATGGGCCCAAGCTCATCTTGGAACAAATGATTTAGCTGATTATGAAAATGATAAGGCTAAGGAATTAAAAACTATTACAGTACTTTATGGAACAAAAGGCAATGTGGTATGGATTGTTGTTTCCACAATTATTCATCTTGCAATTGCACCAGCAGTTTATTTTATTTTAGACCTCGGATATGTTGCACTCGGAGGAATATGTTTAGCTGCGCTAATACTAATCGTTGCTAATATTTTATTAATTAAAAAACAAACACCAGAAATTAGCCTTAAGATTTTACCTGCTTTCCATGCAACACTATTCCTTTATACAACATCAATAATAATTGATAGTGCACTAGCTTTAAGCTAGTTTATTTTTTTCATTCTAGAAATTTAATAATATAATCAATCCAATTGCGTTAGCACCTAAAAATGCTGTAAAGAAACCAAATGCAATTTCAGTAGTATTCCATTTTTCTAACCAAAGAACAAAAATTGAAACAATTCCAATAAATGAAGAAGAAATCATTATGATTAGAAAGACAACTTGATTTAAATTATGTATTAAATAAGGAACAATAACTATGACTTCTGAGAGTATTGCTACTATAAGATAAATTATTGTTGAAATTTTTTTCCCTAAGAGTACAACAAAATTGTTATTATTGTTTTCCTTATCCTTCTCATAATCTGGTAGTTCATTGGCAATGTGTCCTGATATACTAATGAAGAGCATCATAGGTATATACCAAAGATGAATCAAATTAAATCC
>JAEOUE010000315.1 GCA_016839515.1 Candidatus Hodarchaeum mangrovi | reverse complement strand
TAACCGTAGGATTTAAATTTGAATATATAGTAAGATTATGATTTTGAAAAGGAAGTATCTTTTCATATTAATTTTCAGTTTAGGTATATTAGCTGGGATATTACTCACTGTAATAGACAGCTATATACGATCCTTTATATAAACTTTAATTTTAGATACACATTTAGGTTATGTTAAAGATACGTAAAGCAAAGAAGCGGAGCAAAGCTACATTTCTTATAATTTTTATAATTGGATTTTTAATTGGTAGTGTCTCAACGTCTACTATACTTATGGGATCTGAAGCAGCTACCCATATTTCTATTGTATATGGTTCTGAGAAAGCGAGTTGGATTACGGTTGCCTATACGGATTTTTTAAAGTACTGGAATGAAAACCATCCAGGAGAGAGAATCACGATGGATTTACTTCCGTATGGTTCATCTGATTCCATCATTAGTATTTTAAATGGAGAGATTTTTCCTACGATTTGGAGTCCAGCGGCTTCAATTTGGATGCCAGTATTAAATACCAAATGGGAAGACTTAACGGGTGATCCAATTTCAATTGTAGATATAGGGGCTGCGGTTAAAATTATATATTCACCCATTGTAATTGCTACTTGGGAAGCATTTAATCAAACATATAACATTAAGAGTTTAGCTGATGTACGTAATCTGAGTATCAACCCGAATATTAACGTTCGGATGGCACATACTGACCCTCGTTTATCTAATTCTGGATTTATGACAACGATCATGGCGGTGTCTGCAGCATCTGGGACGCCGTCTGAAAATTTGTCGATAAGCGATCTTACCAATCTGGATAACCAACAATGGTTAACCCAATTTGAATCAAGTGCTATTTTATATGGTAGATCAACCGGGTTTTTAGCGCGATACATGAAAACGCAAGGTCCTTCTGAATTAAATATAGCATTCCTTTACGAAAATTTAATTAGTGACATTTCGAATACCGCAGTTGGAGGAAAGGTTATCGCAATCTATCCTGAAGAAGGCACTCTATATAGCGACCATCCATTTTGTATTTTAAATGCAGAATGGATTAGTCCTGCTCAGAGGGCGGTAGCGGAGGAGTTTCTGAATTTTCTTCAAAAATATGATACTGTGGTGAGTGCCATGGAATATGGATTTAGGCCTATAAATGCGTCCATCCCATTAGATCCTGAAGTCTTTAATTACGAAAATAGTGGTATAGCGTTTAATCTCACGATCTCCGAGATGAATACTCCTGTAGATGGTGATGTGTTATTAAAAATCCCAGATCTATGGTTATTATGCAAATCAACTGCGTGAAATTAAGAGAATGGTAAATAACATGCTGAGGAGAGTAAAAAAAGAACAAGGGGGAGAGACACATCTTTCTTTAGGTCTCCAAATCGATAGATTTTTTTCAAAACCTATATACAGGAAGAGTCTTGACACGATTACTATTGTTTTTTTTATACTTGTTATTATTGGTCCCATTATTAACATTTTTTCAACGATTTTTTTAAATATCCCTTCTATATATCACGATGTATTTGCGGATGAACTTATAGGGGATTTACAATGGATTAATATCTTAAAATCATTGGGAGTGTCGTTTAGCGTAGCAACTATTGCTGTAATCTTTGACATTATCATTGCATTTCCAGTTTCTATCATTTTAACTAGATATAACTTCAGGGGAAAGAACATTCTCGATGCGTTAGTTGATCTACCTATGGCAGTTCCTACTAGTGCCTTAGGTTTTTCTGTACTTCTTTTCTGGGGGATTTTTGGCATAAGTCCGGGGATGCCTTTAATAATCTTAGGGCATATAATTTTCACATTTCCTTATATCGTTCGTAACATGAAAATAGTGTTAGAAAAGTCAGATACTTTATATGAAGATGCTGCTCGTACGTTAGGGGCATCTGGAATTACCGTTTTTCGTACTATAACCTTACCAATGATGAAGGAAGGGGTTATAGCGGGGGCGATACTTGCATTTACCCGGAGTTTAGGGGAGACAGGGGCAACAATAATAATGTCAGGATTAGTAGAAACGGCACCTATATTGATTGTTGGGTTTCGAAGACAGCTACAATTACCAGCAGCTTCTTTATTAGCGGGTATATTAATAAGTATCTCAATTCTTCTCCTCTTTTCCATTAAGTTCTTTTCCAGAGGCGGGCATTTTCCCATAAAGGGCGTATTACCCAACTTTGAACGAATATTAAGTAATAAGTACTTAAGATATATTAGAGATGGGCTTACAATTCTTGCACTTGGAGTAGTCATTCTAATTCCTGCGTTCTTTATAGTTAGTCAAATAACAGAAGGAAATTTGGTGCAAGAATTATTTTTGGGTAGAGATTATAAATGGGCGTATTTGTACACTAGCTTTTTAAGTTCGATTCAGATCGGTGCTTTAGCGGTGTGTATTAACTTGATTTTTGGGATCCCCTTTGCGTTTATAATAACTAAACGAAAGTGGGGTAAATTCATCACATTTTTGGATACTATTTTAGACATTCCCATCGCTATTCCTTCAGCAGCACTTGGATTCGCGATATTCTTATTTTGGGGTCCAGCAGGCATAGGATTATTTCAACCTGGTTTCTTAATGATCTTATTTGTCCATGTGACGTTTTCTTTTCCTTACATGGTTCGACCGATAATTAGTGTTTTGGAATCTTCAAATAAGGGTATAGAAGAAGCAGCACGTACCTTAGGGGCTTCTAATTTAACAGTGTTTAGAAAAATAACGCTCCCTAATATTAAACAAGGGATCATCGCAGGATGCATTATGGTATTTACACGTTCACTTGGGGAAACGGGTGCAACAATTGTTGTGATGGGAAGTATTCGAACAATACCAGTACTAATAGTGGATTGGGTGGAAGCAAATGCGTATTCAAGTGCTATTTTTGCCAGTACTATTGTTATAATATTTAGTGCATTTCTTATTTTTGCTTTAAGAGCTGTAACGAAGAAGAGAGGGACTTAAAAATGCCAGAGATAGAATTAATTAATGTAACTAAAACGTTTAATGAAGGAAAAGTACTCGCAGTCGATAATATATCATTAAAAATTGAAGATGGTGACTATGTTTTTCTTTTAGGACCAACGGGATGCGGTAAAACAACAACCCTTAGAATGATTGCTGGTCTTGAAACACCTACTCATGGTACCGTACTAATTAATGGAAAGAATATGGAAGAAATTCCTCCGGAAGATAGGGATATGGGGTTCATTTTTCAACATTTTGAAATATTCGATCATCTAACAGTTTGGGAAAATGTAACATTCGGGTTAGAAATGCGAGGGTTTGAAGATGATTATATAACACAAGAAGCAGAAAAAGCTTTAAAAACCGTTGGATTATTGGATTATGCTGAGGATTATCCGTCTGTATTTGCTAATCCTGGTTTGCAAAAATTAGGAATAGCCAGAGCAATCGCAACTGGCGCGAAAATACTAATTATGGATGAACCATTAGGCTCTTTAGACCCAAAAGTGTCGAAAGTATTTCGGCATGAGTTAAGGAATCTTGTAAAGGATTTAGGCCTTACTGCTATTCATGTTACTCACAATCAAGAGCAAGCCATGGCTATAGCCGATAAAATAATTATTATGAGAAATGGAAGAATTCTCCAAATGGGCACACCATACGCCCTATATGAGAATCCCAATAGTATTTTTGTAGCAAATTTTTTAGGTGAAACCAATTTTCTCCAAGGATTTGTCTTGAAGCTACTTGATCATGATTTAATGGAAATATGGATCCGTCTTGGAGGTCCTAAAATCATATGTAAAAATCCTGATTCAAGATTTAATTTAGATAATAATATTGTGATGGCATTCCGTTATGAAGATGTGTATCTATTTCCAATGGATTACGATTTTGAAAATAGTCCATATGATTGGAGTAAGATGGAATTTTTTACCGTAACTTTAGAGTCATTGCGATTTATAGGAGAAACGAAACGATTTAATTTGAGCTTAGAAAATGGAGATAAATTCACATCGATAAAACCAGGAACTTTTGAGGAGAATTTTATTGTTGGAAATCAGATTTTGGTAGGAATTCATCAAAATGACATACATATTTTTAAAGCACCTTCGGATCTTTTATATGAATTATCTTTATCATAAGGAGGAATATGAAGAATAATGGTTGAGATTGAATTAGAAAATATTACAAAAACCTATGGTAAAAATCTGGCTCTAAAAGATATCTCATTCGTGATTAAAGATAAAGAATATTTCATAATTCTTGGTCCTACTGGTGCAGGTAAGACCACCTTATTGAAGATAATCGCTGGATTAGAGCGCCCTGATTCCGGAAAGGTATTATTTGATGGAAAAGATGTGACAGCAAAAAGTCCCGGAGAAAGAAATTTAGGGTTCATGTTTGAGAATTATGCATTGTTTCCTCATATGAATTTAGTGGAAAATGTTGCTTATAGTGGTCGCGTTCATGCTCGCGATAAAGAAATGACCAAAACCTTGGTTGATCAAGTTTTAATGATGACTCTTTTAACGGGGCGAGATGATGCTCTTCCTGAAGAATTGAGTGGAGGAATGAAACAACGAGTCGCGTTATGTCGTGCTCTTATGAATCTAGAGCAAACAAGATTGCTTATTTTAGATGAACCCTTGAAAGCATTAGATGCAGGCTTAAGAATGAATTTACGAGAGGAATTGCTGTTGATGGCCAAATCAAAGCAATTGGAGCTAACGGTAGTCCATGTTACAAATGAGGAGCAAGAGGCAATGATGGTAGCTGATCGTATTGCTTTAATGAATCAAGGTGAAATTATTCAAATAGGAACACCCCATGAGATTTATTATGTTCCTAAAGATTTATTCGTAGCAAACTTCTTAAGTGAAATTAATTATTTTGAAGGAATCTGTATAAAAAATGAGACCCCCTTATGGGACATCCATCAAAAATCAGTCCAAAAAGATAAATTTTATGCTGAAATTCACGAGGGTTCATCTCCAATGTTGTTAGATTTAGGATTTGACTCTCAATTCGCAGCGTGTGTAAAAAATGACGTTTTTGAGCAGATTAATCATGGAGAAAAAATACTTTTGGTTGTTAGAGCTAATCATATGAAATTAAGGTTAGGAGATCGTTTAATTGATAAAAGGAATGGTTTTATTGGTAAAATTCTAAGAAGGAAATTTATGGGGGTATTTTATCGGTTTGAAGTAAGTATTAAAGTAAAAGAGAAGGAAAAAAAAGTAATAGTAACAATTCCGGCGACCACAGAAATTCATGAGAAATTTTTGGAAGATTCGGAAGTGACTATTTACTTTCCAATAGAATTAGGAATGGTATTCAAATATCCTGGAGAACAAACAATACAGGATATATTAAAATTAGAATAAAGATTATAAAGTTAATTAATAAAAGGAGGAAATAAAAACATGAGTTCATTATTCGAGTGGTTTAAATCTCGCAATGAAGAGAGTGCTATTAACAAAACATTGGTCCATATGCAGAAAGTTCTTGAATGTGTTGTGGAATTTGAAAAAGGCTTAACCTTTTTAATCGAACAGAAAAATGTAGATCTCGCTTTGAAGGTATTTTTTAGAGTTACTGAGTTAGAACATCAAGCAGATGGGATACGTCGAAATATATTGAATATGTTATCTAAAGCAGAGCTTTCACCCAAAATTAGAGAAAACTTGAGCTTATTAGTAAAAACAATAGATGATGTTGCGAATGCTGCGAATGCAGCTGCAAGAATTTTAATCTATATGAACCATAATGATTTTCTAAATCTACCTGAAGATATACATAAGAAAGTAATGGAAATGACTAGAATATCGGTCGATACGGTTAAAAAATTAAATATCATGGTAAATAAGCTTATTACTTCGGATGAGCAAGGAATCAACAAGCTTGGCGAGGAAATAAATACATTTGAGCATACTTGTGATGAATTACACTTCGCAATTAATCGTAATTTAGTAAATGTTAATCCTAATATTAGTCCTTTCAGCGCAATTGAGATTTATAACTGCATATTAGCAATAGAAAATATAACAGATAATTGCGAAGATGTTGCAGATTATATTATAATGTTAACTATTTCAAAGAAAAAATAGAATAAGAAATATTTCAAGCAATAATTATCAATTTTGCATTATGTTTTGAATCAAATATATCCAAATCCTATTTCTATGAATTGCTAAAACTTAATCCATTAGTCTAATATTTTTAACAAAGATTGAACTAACATAAAATAGATTAATGTTGAATAATTGATTTAAATTCATGGAAACTAAACATATTTTGTCCTTTAATCAAGTTAAAGAAGTTTGCAAGTAGTATAGTATGAAATACTTGATTTAAGTCGTCAAATAGTAGAAAATGAATTAAGCATTTAATTAATAGGTTTTTACGGAATTATCACTATTTAGAGATTAATAATCAAAACATAAAATTATATTTCAAATCTAAATTATATAGAACTATATTAATCTATACTAAAGTAATTTGAAATTTCTTCTCTCATAAACTATTAATATATATCATTGAAGGATGGAAATGAAGGAAATTGATGACGAAGAGCTTAAAAAGCTTAGCATTGATGAGTTAACAAAACTT
>JAEOUE010000150.1 GCA_016839515.1 Candidatus Hodarchaeum mangrovi | reverse complement strand
CTCATTTTATATTAACCTCAATTATCGACTCGTTAATATTCTGTTTAAATTCAACAAATAACTATATTATACCCTAAATATTACTCAATATCTACTTTTACTTTCGATTCGCCTTCTTTTAATGGAAGATGAAGAGTAAGTATCCCCATTTTTAGCTTTGCTTGAGCTTGTTCAGGTATTATAGGGCTTTCGAAAAAGTTCCTATAAAAATAATGCTTTTCATATTCCTCATTTTTTGCCTCTAACCATACTTCTTCACTGGTTAATTCCAAATTAATATCGTCTTTTGTTATTCCCGGTAGTTCAATGACTAATGTATATTTTTCATTATCCTTTTCTATTGAAGTTCTTGGATACTGCTTACCTCTTAAGGTATGATCGAAACAAGGTCTACATTGAAAATTCTTACCTCTTTTTCTCCAAAATTGAGGATGTAGTTTAAAAAGTTCATTAAAAGGTGAAAAATCAAAATAAAATCCGAAATCTCTATCCTTATCTTTAAATCGTTCTTTATCTCTCATAAGATCACTTCTTTATTGGTTTGTATTGAAAGTAATTATTTTCTTTTTCAGATAATTCTAATTATAATTTATTCACAATTAGTTATAAATATTTCTAGTTGTGAATAAAAACAAATCATTAGATTTTTGTTGAAAAAAACCTTCTTAAGAACTGAATATTAATTATACATGATATGTGAAAAAATATTTCAGCTAAAACTTGAAAAAAAATAAGCCCTCTCCTCGTTCTCCTGACCTAGACATCGGATTCATATGAAACATGAGTAGTTTTTGAATCTTGGGAATCAGTCATGATTAGATCTTTATTTGTAATTAACTCAAAGAGAGTAAAGAATGCTTTTTCGACATTTAAGTTGGTTTTCGCACTGGTTATAAGATGTGAATGTCCTAGAGTTGGGGGACGACTATGTTTAATTTGTAACTCGTTTATATCAGCTTTATTTGCAGCTATAACTACGGGAACATTCTTACATTTAGAATAAAGTTCATTAATCCATCTTTCAACATTTCGATAAGAATGTGCACTTGTCAAATCATAAACAACAAGCGCACCACTTGTACCAGTATAGAATCGTGTACGAAAGCGTTCAAAATGAGATTGACCAGACATATCCCAAAGGACAAAACGGATTATTTTTTTAGGATCTTTTGCTTCTGCTACTAGATAAGGAGTAATATCAACTCCAATGGTTGTTTTATACATAGTATTAAAAGATTTATGAACGAATTGATTGACAAGGCTTGTTTTACCTGTTCCTCCGTCTCCAATAAGGACTACTTTCAAAGCACGACTGTGATTAACCTTTTTTGATTCCATATCAAAATCACTTTCCTATTAATAAACGCTCTGCAAGATCTAGAGGAAATTCATGTTGTTTTATTCCATTAATCGTTGATGTTGGGTCATAATCAACTCTAACAAAATTAATCTGATTATTATGATCATAAATTAAATAAGCGGCTCTTGAATCACCATCTCTTGGTTGTCCAACACTTCCAGGATTAACTATTATTCTACCATTTGATTCCTCTGTAAAGGGAACATGTGTATGTCCTAAGAATAAAACATCAGCATTCACGAGTTCCATAAACTCAAAGGTCGTTTTCAACTCATCCCTATCTTCAGGGAAAATATACTGATCATAGGGATATTCTGGTCCTCCATGAATGAACATTAGATTCTTTTTCTCAACCCCAAATTGTTTCATATAATGGACAGTTGGAAGATCATGAAGCATTCTCCTTTCTCTTACAGTTAAAGTACTATTAGTCCAGTCTAAGGGCTTGGTTGAATCATCACGGTAATATTCAGGGATATTTCCTAACGCAGCAATATGATCATTATTACCCTTTATTACAACAGAACACTTAGCTAAAATTAAATGAATTACTTCTATTGGGTGTGTATAGTAACCTACTAGATCTCCAAGGCAAATAATCTGATTAATCCCACGAGTACTAATATCAGACAATACTGCTCTTAAAGCACTTAAGTTTGCATGGATATCAGATATTATTGCCAAATTAGAGGTCATTATGATACCGCGAATTTTAGTTTGGTTTTTATTCAATAAGAAAATCATGATTTATGATGTAAATTTATGAATAGATATTTTAAAGCTAATTTTTATTAATTCATAACTTTTCTTATTATTCAAAGTTTTTTATATTCATATTAATTTTCCTTATGGTTTATAATGTTTCTTAGAATATCCTCACGAATATTAAGGAAATCATCAAATTGTTCTGAAAAAGAGGTTTCATTAAAGCTATGAAATTGTAAAGAAACTTCACGATCAATTGGCTTTGTCAAATGTCTTTGTGCGCAAACAGGGGAGACATATCGCACATTAGGTTTAAGAACTCTAGGAGTCTGTAATTTTATATAATATTTCTTGTGTGCTGTAAAAGAACACCGTTTACATTTAAATCCTGAGTTTTTACCTGCAGATTTCAGTGTAATGTTACAATGAGGACATTTAGGAGTTAAATATTTAAATTCTGTTTTTAAGTAAAGAACAGTAAACTCTTCTAAATTCAAAGTTAAACTCTTCCCCTGTTCATGAGCCCTAATTCCGCCGCACACTTGGAGGATGTCTCCCTTATGGAGACCCATAACTTGATTGCGAAATTTCTTGGTTGGTTCATACGCTGCGCAATCAATTATATTTTCGTCAATTTTAAGAGAAAATATTACATGAGCACCTTCAATATATCTCGGAGATTCAATGACTTCCCCCTTTGATATAATAGATTGAAAAGGATGAATATTATTTGAATCTGAGTCTGTTAAGAAGTGAACTCGTGTATGCTGATTCGTACGGTAAATCATAAGGGTTTCAATTGGTTCAAATACTTTTAACGATCTCCACATATTAACAACTGATTTTACAGTTTCACCTCTGATTCCACAATAAACAGGATCTGGACCATGAGGTAAGATCATTATGTCTCCATGATCATTATCAATATTACTAATAGTAAGAGGTTCTTCCCGATCAGCTGTAAATACTGTTTTTTTGTCAATCAGTCTTTTTTTATCTCCCCAATTATCTTTAATTCGATAAGCGATTAACTCAAATGTATAATCTTGGTCAAGAGTGGAGCCAATTGCAGCTGAGGCACCTATCAATCCTCTACCTTTCTTTAAAAAGAAAAGTCTAATATTATTATCTTCTTTTAACTCTTTCTTCACATCCTCTAAAGAAATCAACTCATTTAATGCTTTAGAATATAAGTTCTTCATGAAAGTTGGAATTTCTCCTTTAATCAGTACCATTCCAGGATGAGTTTCTGCAGCTTTTATATCTGAAAATTCTTCTATTATCTTTATAAGGTCAGACCAAAGTGAATCAACCCTAGACTGATCTAAGATAAATCTAAAAGCTATTGCTCCATTTCCCCTTGTTTTAAATGGAATATTTGGATTAAGTCGAATTAAGAGAGGAAAATCTAAGAATAAAACCTGATAATCGAGGAGAAGATTCACAATTTGAGTTCCCAAATAGGTTGTACATAACCCTTCGTTGGAGTCTGTATCGTCAATCCCGAGATGAAAAATATTAGAATTGAGGTTATATAACAATTTTCTTCATCATTTTTCTTCTTGAATATTTTCGAAAATTTGGGTTGCTACTTGGTAATTATATAGCATTTTTATACTGTACAACATCTAATGTTTATTAAAGGCACATATTCTTATTTTTATACCTATTTCGCCCTTTTTTTCTCCTTAATAAATAAGTGCGTACATCTCAAGCT
>JAEOUE010000333.1 GCA_016839515.1 Candidatus Hodarchaeum mangrovi | reverse complement strand
ATTTTGTTTGTATGACATCGTGCCTGAAATCTTAATTGTAAATCTAAAGAACCACGGACGGATTTCAACCCTTCTTCTACAGGATTTCTTTTAGGTGGTGGAATTCCCGCTCTAAAAAACATATGACCGTATGGAATACCCATCAAACCGCCAGCAGCACTCCCTCCATGTACACCCACATTTCCAGTCATAGCGGTTAAAGTCATCGCAGCTCGGTTATATAATTCTCCTACTGCAGATCTTGCAGGTCCTTGACAATCCATGAGTGCTGCAGGCTTAGTAGTCGCATATTCTATTGCTAAATCTTTTATTACATTAGATGGAACTGAAGTTATGCTTTCAGCCCACTCTGGAGTTTTTGGAATACCATCTTCTTCGCCAAGTACATAGTCTTTAAAATAATCAAAACCTACAGTATATTTATTTAGGAATGCCTGATCATGTAATTCTTCTTTAATGATAATATAAGCCATAGCTACCATCATAGCAACATCTGTTCCAGGAACTATAGGAATCCATTTGTCTGCTAAAACTACAGCGGAATCAGTATATCTTGGGTCGATAGATATAATTTTAATTCCCTTTTCTTTAGCTTTAATGAGATTATATATTGTATCTGTGCCAGATATCATCCTTGCAGGATCCCAACCCCACATTATGATTAATTTAGAATTTAATAAGTCATCTCGACTGTGTCCCACAAAAGGAGATTTATACTGAGTTTGAGTCGCATATACTGCTCCTTCAGAAGATACGTTTCCATAGTGAGAGGAATATCCTCCAAATTGGGTTAAAAGCCTCATCATTGCTAACATCCCATCGTGGTAGGCTGCTTGATATCCTCCTCCAGTCGCTAAAAAGATACTAGAATTCCCATATTTTTCTTTAACTTCCTTCAATTTATCTGCTATTTCTGTGAGAGCTTGGTCCCAACTTATTCTTTTAAATTTCCCAGATCCTTTTGGTCCATCTCGTTTAAGAGGATATTTCAGGCGCTCCGGATGATATACATATTGTCGTAAAGCTCTACAACGTAAACAAGCACGAAGTTGCTCTTCTTTAATTTCGTAATCATCAGTCTCTATGCGAATTATCTTTCCATTTTGTACATGAACTCGTAAAGGACATCTTCCTCCACAATCAAACGCAGAAGTGGTTCTCACGATCTTTATTTCTTTTTCACTCATATCATCTAGTTTTCTATTTTTTTATTTAAAATATTATGTTTTTCAATCAATAAGTACGGCTTATAGACTTATTCAAACTTACTAAAATCTGGTTTTCTTTTTTCGAAAAAAGCTCTAAACGCTTCCTGAGCTTCAGGAGAAGCTTGTCTTTTGGCAAATTCCATTCCTTCTTCAGAGATTCTTTCCAACAAAAGGCTAGTATAATTCTTTTTTAATAGTTGTTTCGTTTTTATTAAGGCAATATTAGGTTTTTCGGCTAGCCTTATTGCTAAAGAAATAACTTCTTCCATCAACGTTTCTTTTTGAAAAATCTGAGTTATCAATCCCATCTTATAAGCATCCTCAGCTGTGAAGAAATCTGCTAATAAGAATAACTCGGAAGCTTTAAACTTTCCAAGTATTGAGGGTAATATAAGAGTTGATCCAAACTCAGGAACTAATCCTAAATTTGTGAAGGGAAACCTAAATTTTGTGCCAGTTGCCGCATACAATAAATCAAAATGAAGTAACATTGTTGCTCCTATTCCTACAGCATATCCATGAATTGCTCCAATTATTGGTTTTTTTGCTTCTATTATTGCTTTCATGAAACTAGCAGAAGGATTTTCTCCTTGCCTTGTGAATCGATTCACATCTTGAAAATCTTTTATATCTTTCCCCGCACAAAAGCAATCACCACTGCCATATACTAAATATACTTTTACATTAGAATCGGCTTCACCCTCGCTTAATGCTAAACCAAATTTTGCATACATCTCATCTGTGATTGCATTCTTCTTGAAGGGTCGATTTAAAATAATATGAAGCACATTATTTTCAAGTTTAGTCAAAATTTCTTCAGTCATTAGACCAACATCCTTAATGATTCAAATAAAAAAAATAATTTAAGATTTATTAACTTAATAATAATTCAGGAGTTTGTACTCCCTCTAATTTTGAAGGTAAGTTCTTCATTAATTCAGTAGGAACAAGCTTAGCAAGGTCTTCGGGATTAAAGGTTTTTCTATCATTTTTTATCATTTTCACGGCTTTCCAGCCTCGATAAACCCAAACTTTATCACCAATTGCTCTAAATACTTCCCCGTTAATGCTTTTAGCAGAATCTGATGCGAGATATACTAATAAAGGATGAAAATGTGCAGGATGAAAAATATCAAATCCATCTTGTGTTTTAGTATTCATCCATTATATTAATT
>JAEOUE010000149.1 GCA_016839515.1 Candidatus Hodarchaeum mangrovi | reverse complement strand
TACTGTCACATGGGGTATTCGGGTTTGGATAAGACATATTGATTCGTCAGAAACGGAATTAACTTCTGGACTAGTTGCCACAGTTCAACGATCCAGTGATGGAGTAGGAATTCAATCTGCCTCTTGGGCACCTACAGAAACCGATCTTGCAGAAACTGATGCTCTAGTCATTAGAGTCTATATGCAAATTGGGTCATCAACTTATGGTCCTGTTGAATTTTCTACTGAACAACTAGGTGCAGTAAAACTCCTTAGTACTTCATGGTCAGTGAATTATTATACCGAAAGAGATTACAGAGGATGGCCACAAGATAGAACAAGAGGAATATTCTCTTGGGGAGATAATTCTCATAATAGTAGAATAACAAATATTAGACTAAGAGCACTCGGTGGAGGTGGAGGAGGAAGTTTAGACTCCATTTCGAGTGAAGACTCAGTAATTAATCCATTGAAAAGGAGTGATGAATTCCTATTCATCAAAAACAGCGTATTCTTAGACGATCAAAGAAGGTTTATCTCCTTTTTACTCTATCTTAAGAGGATTTAACCTCTTTTTCTCTTTTTTTTGAGTAATATTATTTGATGGTAAATCGTTTTGAAATCAGCTGATGTTGTAATTGTTGGAGGGGGACCTAGTGGATCATTTGCAAGTATTTCTCTTGGTAGTATTTTAAAAAATTCAAATTTAATTTTGTTAGAACAAAGAGAGAAGAGTGGTTCACCACCGCACTGTTCTGGCTTAATAGGTATATCTGGATTAACAAACTTAAGATTAGTAAAATCCTTAGAGAATAAAACTGATATTAATCGAATAAATGCAGCAGAATTTGTTTCTCCTTTAGGGAACTCATTAATCGTTAATAGAAAAAAGAAAGAATTATTTGTAGTAGATAGGCCTAAACTTGACTATCTTCTTGCAAAACAGGCTCAAAAGCTTGGAACATCTTTTTTTTATAGACATAAAGTTAAAAATATATCACACTTAACAAATAAACAGGGTTATATAGTTTCTGGTTTAATAGAAAATTCTAATTCTTTTAAAATTCAAACGAAAATTATTATTTCTGCTGAAGGTCATCACCCTAAACTTCCTCAACAAATTGGTCTCTCAATACCCTCAGGAAATTGGTTTTTTCCTGCTCTCCAATATGAAATGAGTAATATTGATGACATTGAGCAATCAACTGTAGAAATATATATGGGACAAAAATACGCTCCAGGATTTTTTGCGTGGCTTATTCCAATTAATGACGCCCAAGCTCGGATTGGATTAGCTATTCATCCATTATTAGCTAACAACACTCGTGCGCAATTAAACTATCTTATTCATAAGCATCCGATCCTTTCCCCTAAATTAAAACGAGCAAAGGTACTTAATTCATGGGGAGGATTTGTTCCAGCCAGCGGGCCTATTAATAAAACTTTTTCGGATGGTTTTTTAGTTGTTGGAGATGCTGCAGGCCAAACAAAAGCTACAACGGGAGGTGGGTTCAACATTGGATCTTATTGCGGATACTTAGCTGGAAAAACTGCAGCTAAAGCAATTACTCAGAATAAAACTTCCTCTTCAATAATGCAAGAGTATCAAAAAGCTTGGAGAGCTTATTTTGAACCAGATCTAACACTTATGAAGTTAATCAGGAGAACTCTTTCCTTTACTTCTGACCCTGTATTAGAACAGCTCTTCAAGATAGCGGGAGAAACAAATTTAGAAGAAAATTTGCAAAAAGTCTCAAATATCGACCTACATGGAAAAGAAATCTTAAAGTACTCATTGAAACCAATTACAATTAAAAAAAGTTTAAAAATCTCCCCTTATCTTCTTAAAAGTTTTTTGAGGGGAATTTTTGATTAAATTCCCCTTAAGATAATCTATCATTAATCTTTTGTAAAGAATTGGTCAAATTGTTTGCTGTTTCCCTAATTATACTTATATTTTCATTTATTAATTGTGAATTTTCATCATAACCTCTTAGAAATTCGACTAATGGCTGTGCAAAGCCTTCAAGTTTGGAAAGCTGTTCGATGCCTGCTTCCCCTGCAGAAAATTCACCCTTTTCAAGGTGATCTGCAGAGGTTGTTCTGGAATTTTTTATGATATTCTCAAAACCATCAATAATTCTACCAGTATCTTGAGAACGATTTGGCAGCAATGTAGAGAGAATTTTAAGTATGTTATTAGTAACAGCTTCTAATTGAGATTGTAATTTGTCTCCTTTCTTCTCTGATCGTATAATGATTGCTGCTGAACCTAAAGAAAGGGAATTTTTGTTCATTAGTATATCCTGATACTCAACAAATACTGGGATTTCTAATGTGATTTCTTCTTTTCCTTCTCCAGAGGGGCAGATTAATGAAAATTGTGTTGTAGTGTTTTCTTTAGGATTAAGGTTTACTACTGTTAAAAATTCTGATCCGGAGACGATTTTAACTGAATCAGGAATTTTTATTTTCACGTTTACTTGAGAAGCCCCGCCATCTCCCATATTTTCAATATTAACAATAAAATCAAATTTTTCTCCAAAGATTATATCATGATGGAATTCATAAATAGCACGAATCTTTGGAAACTTAACGAATTCCATTAATTTTTGTTGAGTAATTTCTATCGCTCTTTTGATGCCATCCTGAAACATTGTTGCAGGTTTTGTGTTCATTAAATAACTTTCTGTATAATTAGAAGCTCGCTGGAGAAGGCTTGGATTAGGATTTTGAGGATTGATAGCCCCAACTAAATCATAAGGAATGTATAAACATGCTGCTGCTGCTTGATTTGTTGAAAAATCATAGGTTTTGACAAACTGATCTAGGTGTTGATTTACATTCCAATCCCCAGTTTGGAGGCGCAAAAGGGAAGATATTGACATACATGCAGCACCTCCTAATAAGTCATCCCATTGAATATGTTCATGTGAAGCTTTAGCTAAAGCATCTGCTGAAAGCTTTAACCATTGGTTTTCTTTTTCAGTATCTGGTAAAAATTGGCGAACAACCTGAAAACCAGAGAAATATTGATAAGCAGCGTTTTTATATTGACCTCTACCAATTAATTCAGCAGCAAATTTTTGGATAAGAGTTAGAGTTTCAATTGAGGCCTTCTGACGCTCTTCAGAGCTTTGAAGAGATTTTAAAGCTGTTAAGGCGTCTTGTAACTCATTAGCGGTTGTAGAGGCCTTTAAGCGCTCAAACAATTCATTAACAAACGACATTATTTTTTTACATCCTATTAATTTCTTTTATTTAAAATTATAGTCAATCTGAGCTTGTTAATATTAATTTAGTAAACAATAATGATTTATCACACAACTAGGATTATGATTCCCTTTATAATTGTTTGTTTTCAGATGTTGTTAATCTTTAAGATAATTAAAATAGGAATTTAATGCCATTTTATAACCTTACTTAATGAGTTTGGTAATTAGAGGGATTTATTCTTAGTTTCAATCGATTAATCATTTTTTTCCCATTAAAATATGAATATCAGTTTTGTAGATTAGGAGAATATTTGCACACCTTTAAAAGAATATTACAGTTTTGGGATAACTTGACAAATCTTTGATACTCTTATCTATTCCCAAAGTTTATTCACTTTACAAACTAATCTATGCAATTAATGAAAATAATCTAGATAATAATTCGGAGGAAACACAATGGTTTTTTTCCTAAGTCAAAAAGAATTGGAAATACCAGAGATTCTTAAAAAGGATCCTTCAGCAAAAAAGGCCTATAATGAGATTCTTGCTGGCCTCGAAGATGCGTTGATGCTTTATATTTATGATTCAGGGCCTTATCCACCAGAGGAAGGAACACAAATTCTACCATTTTCTGACCTTGCACATTGGGCTGAACAAGATTGGACATCTTTATATCCAAAATTCGAGAAAAAGAGATGGATTGTTATTTATATTGCACGTGGAGGCCTCCAACTAATCGATTTGATCGAGGGAAAAATTGATGATTTTCCCTGGACCTATTATAAACCTAAAACAGAAATTAGAGATTTTGAAGATGATGATGTCTATCAAGAATACTATGATCCTGCATTTGAAGAAAAATTTGCCGATTTCATGGAAGATAATGTATCGATCTTGTTTGTAGAGGACATTGTTTCAACAGGTGAGAATCTCGAAGCAGTTTTTGATTATACTATGGAAATAGCAGAGGAATATAATGTTGAAGTAGGAGACGTTGCAACTATCGCATTGATCACTCGTATGAAGAATATAGGCACTATACCGATCTATGGAGTGTTAACTGATATTCAGATAGACATTCGTTGTTCTTGGGGAAACGATCTCCCTGACCGTATTGATGCTAGGGATTTCACAGAGAACAAAGAATATGTAGATGATCATTAACCTTTAAATCACGTTTAGCCAATAATCATTATGTAATCTAGAGAGAATGTTAAAGAAATTGCTTTTTAAATAAACCACCTTATATAATAATCAAAAGAAAAAATAAAATTGTAACCTTACAGTTAATTAAAAATTTGAAATATTCATTAAGAGGAAGAAGCAAGAAATGAGTATTGATCCTACTTATATTAAAGCTGCCATAGAAACCTTGGATCTAATCCATCGTCTTTTGAAAAATCTTTCAGAAACACAAACGATTAATAAATTAAATGATTTCTTATCTCAAATTGAAGCAAAAGCAGACGCAAGAGTCTCCTCTTCCTTAGGACAGAGTCTAGGAATTGATCTACCTGTAGCTGATCGTGAAGGCAAGTCACCCAAATTTTGGGAAGGAGTTCGGGATATGGCACGATTAGTTATTAAACAATGGACCGTCCATAAGAAAAATCCTGAAACCTTCTCTTCATTTTTATCAAACACAGGTAATAACTTAAAAGGAAGAATAGGTCTAGAAGAAGATGTTGTTTCTCCTTTAGAAGGAATTCTTAAAGAAAAAGAACCAATAGCTCCAGAAGAAGAACCAGTATCTCCTTTAGAAGAAATGATTCAATCAGAACCAACTTCAACTCCAGCACCTTCCCCCACTCCCATAACCCCAAAACCTGAACCCATCCCAGTTCAAGAAGTACCCAAACCTAAACCTATCCCAATTCAAGAAGTACCCAAACCTAAACCTATCCCAAGCCCTATAATTCCCAAAAATGAGACAGTTCCAAAACCAGTCAAACCAAAACCTGAACCTGTTATAGCAGAAATGCCTGTGAGTCGGATAGAGCCACGAATTCCTGATATTAGTCCAGCTCCTGATAAATTCGGTGAATTAGACAAAAAAATCCAATCCGCCAGTTTAGAAGAACCTGAATCCCCAAAATCATCATTAGCAGACAAGCTACTTAAAAGCGATGAAATCAGTGATAAAAGTGATGAGGACGATGATATGCTCTCACTATCTCTTCGTGAAGCATTAAAAATCCTTCGTGATGAAGATGATGAATGAGGTAGGGGACAATGAGTGGAAAAAACCTGAGAGTCGTGTGTATATGGAAAACAGACGAGTTTATTGTCTCAGAAAGTCAGAGTGCCCCTCCAAGAGAGGAAGCAAGTCTCGTCATTGACGAAGAAAAGGAAATAATAAATGTAAATATCCCTTCAAATTATTCACTTGTTACCAAAAAAATTATTGAGAGAAGAGCCAATTCTATTACAAAAACTGGTTTTGCTCTTCCTAAAACAAATATACGAATCGGCACAGGTTTTACCATTGAAATAACAAAAGAAGATACCATTCCAAGTGTTCTTCTTCAAGAGGGACATAAATACAGTTATGATATTTTCGGCCCCCCAGGAAAACAAACCGAAGAAGAGGGTGAAAAACATCCTTCAAAGATTTTCCCAGTAGCAGAAGAAGAGGAATACGTTCCAAGTTTTTTGAAACATGCTGTTGATCAACCCAATGCTTTAAAAACTATTAGCAAACTTTCAGATGAAATAGAAACTGAGGTTGTAAATATTGTAGAAACAGCATCAACATCTGCAAAATTGGAGGATCCTGATCAGTTAAATAATGAAATAATCGCTGGGCGTTTCGTTATTGAACTTGTTAAGCTTGGTGATGTTTATATTAAAAAGGAAAAATCGCAATATTCAGTGGAATATTCAGCTGGAAGGGTGGATTTCACTATTAAAGATGGTAAAATAGACATTTTTAGAACTGATCGAGTAAGCCTTGATGACCCAACCTTGAAACAGGCTCTTATGGTAGCTCACAAAGAATAATGAGATTTCAGAAAAATTATCATTCAAGATCTTGAGGTAGGATTTCTTTACTCCGAGTGGTATATGTAATAAGTTCTTGTGAGAACAATTCAACTAAATTCTCATTTGCAGAAATTACCCCAACTAGTTCCTCCTTTTCTGGATCTTTAGGTTCGGGACAGATTAGTAATTCTTCTGCATCACGAATGCATCCCCAAAATTCGATTCCATCTAGTTGTTTTAATCGAATATTATTGGCAGTTAATACTTTTTTTAATGTAGATGCTGGAACTTTCTTAAAATCTCCAATAATATTGACACGGGTTTTCATTGGCAATTTGGAAGCCGCAATCAGCGTTTGTAATTCAGGTCTTGGCATTAAGATGGTTAATGAGGACTTTGCTCTTAAGGTCAAATCACGAAGCAACATAATAATAGAAGATTCCCCGATTACTAAATCACTGTTAATAATTGAAGAGTCAAAATCTGAAGTTTCTAAAACACGTGATAATTCGAAAATTTTTGACAATTTTTGCTTCATCTCTTTAATTGTAAATATTAATGCCGAAATTTCTTGTTCCAATAGAACATCAAATTCCATAACCTGATTATCAATTATTTCTCTGCTTTCAGTCAAAGTGGAATAGAAAGCATCATGCAAAGTATTGGCAAAGCTTGATGTGAAAGCATTTAGTCCAGAGACATATGTTTCAAACGCTTCATTTAGATTATCAATTTGAGTAAACGCCAAACTTGATTCTGAGAAAATTAAAGCAATTAATTCATCCATATTTCGCTTTATTGAAGTTATATTATTTTTAGAACGAAAATTACTCACTGATTCATTATAAAAGTTATTTAATTGATTTTTAAAATCCTGTGCTATTTTTTGAGTTAAATTGACCAAATTGGTATAGAAATCATTATTAATCTTGAAAATTTCATTGTTTACGCTTTCAAAAAGCGTTTTTATCTTCTCATTTGTCAAATTTATTTGTGAGTGTATTTTTTCTTCATTAGACATAAGAGATGCTTTAGTTGAATTTTTTATTTCATCTTCAATTTTATCTTTTAATTCCTCAATAGATCCTGTAAATGTATTGGAAATGCTCTCAAGAAGTATCTTTGTCTGATCGAATCCATTTTCAGAAGCATCAACTACTTCCTTTTCAGTTTCAGCTAAAACTCCCTCTAGTTGAGTAATTTTGTCCAAAATAGGGACATTTCTAGTATTCAGATCTAAAAGAGATTTCCTTCTGTTTTCTAATTCATCTAGTTTTGAAAGAAATTCTTCTTTGCCTTTGAAAAGTTTTCTGGAACTTATATCTGAGATCGATTCATTAATTAATGTACCCATCTCTTTCAATATTTTGTCTACCTCTGGAAAGAGGGAAAGAAATGAACTATTGACTTGATTATAACCTATTTTTAATTTTTCAAAATTATTCTTCTTCTCTTGAGTTTTTTGACGTAGCTGTTCAATAGAATGACTTAGATTATTTTTTTTCGCTGTAAATGAATGAATCTCAGCATTTCGATTAGTGTTAAAGGTATGCATGACTTCATCTAGAGAATTTACTTGACTTGTAATAAATTCACTATAGTCTCGTTTGAATAAATCAAGGATATTCAAGTTTTTACCTCTAAAATCAGAAATAATCTCAGTTATATCTTGTTTAATTTTGGAAAGTTGTAAATCTATTTCCTTTGAAGAATTACGAAAAATTGCGGGTATTTGATCAATATTGTTCTCAGAATCGGTTTTAATGTCATAGATTAATTTGTCCAAATATAATAAGGCATCATTAATATTTGTCTGGAACTCTTGGATATTTATACTTGAATGGGTTTTTGAATATTCAACAATACGCTTTGTATTATTAATTAGGTCATTAAAATTCTCTGATACGGGAGAAAGACTTTCTAGAAAATCATTTTCAAGATCCTGAGCATTCTCTTGAAAAACTTGAGTTGTTTTATCAAAATCATCTGTGATCTTATTAAGATTATTTTTTAACATAGTAGCAGATTCTTTTCTAATATTGACTAAAGTGATCGGATCATAACCCAAAAAAAATGATTTGAGAAAGGGTTCCAAGGCTATATATCTACCAACCACTCCTGGGATGCGTTTAACAAACTTACTGCCAATTAGAACCTTCAATGCTTCTTGGGTTTGAATGTAATCAAGGCCAGTGAGTATACTTATTTGGCCAAGTGTTCCATTCCCTAATGAAAGCAAACTTAAGTAGACTTTTCCTTGAGCATCATCTTCAATCCCAAGTATCTTTATAATTTCATCTAGATCTTTTGTAGAGAGTTTTAATCCAACCATATTTCTTTCGACCTTTAATTAACTGTGTTAATTTTAATTGTGTAAGGATTTTTGTAATAAGGTTCTAATTTGATTTTCAGGTTTAATTCTAGAAGATGTTTTATTTATATTTAAACTTAGTATTAAAACATAAAAAATTGACCTTTTAAGTATAAATATCTCATGACCCTATCGTATCTTTATAATAGATTAGTTTCGGGCTCTAATTTTATAATTATATAACTAAATTCTATTTAAACCATTTTATAAATCCATTGTGAAGCCTTGTAAATATAAAACTGATCAAATAAAGCATTTATTAGTATTCTTGAGTAACCATATTATTGTTTAGAATAGTTTAAAAGAAAGTCCTTAGACAAAAATAATTAACTCTCATTAAAAATACATTAAGATTTCCTATTCCAAAATTTAATTGATAGGAATAAGGGTTGAATAAGTAATTAAAATTGATTACAATTCATATATAATAATTTAGAATTTAGTTTGATTATAGGAGAGGTCTCTAACGCTTTTAATGAAAATATGCTTACTAGGAGATGGTGCGGTAGGAAAAACAGCGTTACGTGAACGATATTTAGGAAAACAATTCTCTTCTGGATATGTTATGACTATCGGAGCTGATTTCGCAGTAAAAAAAACTACCATTGAAACTGAAGAAGGACCAAAGGACGTAAAATTTCAAATCTGGGATTTAGCTGGGCAACCAAGATTCAACAGTGTTCGAGAACTCTACTATAAAGGATCTCATGGTGGATTGTTGATTTTTGATATTACAAGACGGGACTCATTTACAAATTTAAAAGCTTGGATAAATGAACTTTATTCAAACTCAGGAAGAGGGAAAATGCCAATAGTCGTTTTAGGTAATAAGGTTGATCTAAGGAATGAAACAGAAGGTTGTGTAGAAGTCGAAGAGGTTTATAATTTTATTTCAGATCTTAAAAAAGAAAGAGACTTAGACTTTGAGATTCCCTATTTAGAAACCTCAGCTAAAACTGGAGCAAATGTTGATGAATCATTCACTAGATTAGCAAAAACAATCCGAAATTTTCTCACAAAAACCTAAGACGATAGGTATAAGTGGTATCCATTGGTTACTGTTCTTCGTATAGGCCATAGAATTAATCGTGATAAAAGGATTAGCTCTCATCTTGTTCTTGTCGCAAGAGCATTCGGAGCGAAAAATATTGTTATTACAGGCGATTATGACACTTCACTTATAGAGACTGTGAAAAATGTCACAACAGAATGGGGTGGAAATTTCAAGATTGACATTTATCCTTATGAGAATTGGAAGACATTACTTCTTAATTGGAAAGAAACAGGGAAAATTCTATTTCATCTAACAATGTATGGCATCAACTTAGCTGATTTTAAAAACACGATTTCGTTTCAAAATATTCAACAAGATCCAAAGTTATTGGATGAAGTTATTATCATCGTAGGAGGGAAAAAAGTCCCTGGTAAAGTTTTTTATCTTGCAGACTATAATATTGCTATAACCAACCAACCTCATTCTGAAGTAAGTGCTCTAGCAATATTTCTTGAACATTTGATTCCTAAAGTTTTTACGCTTGAGTTTCCTGGAGGTAAACGAGTAGTTGAACCATCGATAGAAGGAAAAAAAGGATATGTCAAGAGATAAAGAATATCGTAGCTTACAAATTGGTTGTATTGGAGATTCAATAATCCAATCAAAAAAGCAGTATGATATATGTCTGGAAATTGGAAAAGAAATTGCTCGTTATAAACAGATTCTCATTTGTGGAGGACGAGGGGGAGTAATGGAGGCAGTAAGTAAAGGAGTATACCAGGGAAAAGGGATTTCTATAGGAATTTTACCAAGTAACCTTACTGATCCTGAAATTAATCCATATTTAACCGTCCGAATTCCAACAATGCTAGGTTGGGCACGAAATGCAATTATTCCTTTAGCTTCTGATGTCGTAATTGCTTGTGGAGGCGCAACGGGTACCCTTTCAGAGATTTCATATACCTGGTTATATAAGAAACCCCTAATTTGCATAATGGGAGTAGGTGGTTGGAGTCAGGAAATTGGTACTAATCTGGATTTCTATAATTCAAAGACTAATTCTATTATCAAGACAGCAAACTCCGGTAAAGAAGCTATCAAGCTTGCTTTGGAAATATTAGAATCCTAATTAACTTTTAAAAAAAGATGAGAGTAGTCCTTTTCCATTCGAACCCTGAAATATTTCTAAAATTCCATCACATAACAGCTTAAGAAGGGGATCAACCTTAATATTAATGATATCATCATATTCTTTCATCAAAGAGAAAAAATCTCTTTGGTCAGAGGCCTCTACTGCTCTAAAAGCGCGAGTCACAATTTCAACATATAACCCGTCTTCGAAACTTAATTTTTCCGGCATTTCCTTGATGTATCTACCGCAACTGTCAACTTCATAGGCATTTAGCTCGGAAAGAGTCAGATACACTCTCATCCTAGGTGTTAATTCAGTTTTTGAACTTAGTGTTTCAAGAGTTTTAAAACACTGAACATAGTCTTTTTGAGAAGCAAATAACCCAGCCTGGCAATAAAATACATCATATTGAATTCTAGGACTTTTCGTTAAGATTTCTGTTTGTATTGTTAAATCAATTATAAATTCTATAGAAGAAAATTTTTTATTTGTGATAATTCCTCTTCTTATCTCAACCAAACAATTTTCAAGTTTATTCTGGTGTAAAATATCTAATAAAATATGTATTTGATCCAGCCACTCTAATTCTCTTTCATCAATCTTAGGGAAGTTATTAATGAAAGATAAAGCTATATTACAGGCTAAATTGTTTTGTTTACCTACTACTAAAAGAGGAATACTGTTAATCATTATTTTATGAACAGTTTTTAAATCTTTAACTCTTAATGCTCTTACTAATGCCCCAAATAGCATTTGATATCCATCAAACCAACGCTTTTCCTGAATTGCTGCTATTCCATTATCGAACCATGAATTTGAGGTCAATTTTTAGTCTCCTAATAATCTTCATAAAAATTTACTTTTTTTATCGTTTTTAAATATCATTATAACCATATTATTAGTTAATCAATTATTATTTGAATACAAATCTATAAGATATGAAGGTGAGTTTATTTGTAATAATTTAAATTGGTGAAACCTAAATTTTTAATAAAGTATTATTTCTAATAATATATCTGTTCATAATAAATTTAAATTATTAATAGAGAACAAATCTTGTCATAATGGGTGTATTAACGTTGATTGATTCGGAACTGGTAAAAAAATATACCGTAAAAGATGATGGTGAATTAAATCCCGTCCCTGTTTCCTCTCTATCCGATCTTTCTAATGATAATGTATATATAATCGTTGATGAAAATTCTAGAAAGATCTTTATTTGGAAAGGGGAGAAAGCTCCAGTTAGACGAAAATTTATCTCAGCAAAAGCTGCTCAACAGATGCGACAAGAGCAATATGGGATGGTTTATAGAATAGACAGTCTTGATCCTGGTTTAGAAGGAAGAGAGTTTCTTACACTGTTCGGTGAAGTTCCAGCTGAAGAACCACAGCAAATTATTTCAGAAACACCCATTACACAGCCTAAACCGACTCCAGCCCCTTCTGCTTCTGTAACTCCTCGTCCTGCACCCGCATCAACTTCACGTCCAGTCCCATCAACTGTACCAACCCCTACTCAAACACCAAAACCTACACCCATAACTAAAACTCCTGATATTTCTGTTAAACAACCAACGTCATCTACTCAAACAACAACCTCAACTATCTCCCCAGTGAGACCAGCAACTCGAATCGTAAAGGAAACAGAAGTTGTGGTTACAGCCCCTGTGAAACTGAAGGCGGATGTATCCATTAATGAAGTCACAAATAAGTTAAAAGAACTTGATATCCCATCTGAATTAGAACGTGAGATTATTATTATTGGTAATTCGGTATTTTCTGCCATTCGAGAACATGTCGCTATTTTCTCAAAAGATGTTGTAAAATTAGAACCTATGGATGATCTTCCATCAGGAATATTTCCTGCTTCACATTATCAGGTTCGATTATTCATAGAAAATGGTAGAGTTATGTTTATTGAACTTCTTAGAGAAAAAACTCGCTCTGAACGGGATGAATTCATAGAAGATATGAGAAAATCTTTACAAGATCTATCAAAATTAGGTATTTAGTCTCATTCCTTGGAAGAATCTATAGTGTCTAGTAATGAATATCTATTTAAAATATGTGCTATTGGCTCAGGAGGAGTAGGGAAAACCTCTTTAATCAGAAGATATGCTGAGAACAAATTTGACAAGAATTATCTGCCTACTCTAGGAGTAGATATAACTACGAAGAAAATCAGGGTTGGTAACAATAATATTAAATTGATCCTTGTAGATACTGCTGGTCAGGAATTTTTCGGAAAATTACGTCCAAGTTATTATCGAGGAGCTTATGCCTGTTTGATTATGTTTGCCTTGGATGATGAAAAATCATTTGTGTCAGTTCCAGATTGGATTACGGAATTTCGTAAATATATGTCTTCCAAGGACATTCCGCTTGCTCTCGCAGGGAATAAAAAAGATAAAGAACTTGAAAGAAAAATTCCTTATGAAGAGGCTAAAGAATTAGCCAAATCGTATGATATGGTTTATTATGAAACTTCTGCAAAAAATGGTGGCCCAGAAATCGATCGAATCTTTTCAGATCTTGCAAAGCGATTTCTCACATTACAAAATAGAATTTAATTCATTATTCAAACTAGGGAAGAACAATGCAAGCAGATGCAAGCTTTGAAGTCATTAAAAGGGATCATCAAGGTGTTCCTGTTGTTAAAATTGTATTCTGGGGTCCTACTCTTGCAGGAAAGACTACAGCGTTAACCATCACGAAAGTATTGAAGAGTCTTGAGGATCCAGAGAATGTTTACAAATTCCTAAAACTTGAAGATCCCACAGGAAGAACATTGTTTTTTGATCAAGGGATTTTCGGTATTGGAAAAACAACAGCTGGCCTTCCAATTTTAAAATATCATCTTTTCACTGTACCTGGACAAGAACGTCATGCAGGACAACGAAAAGTAGTCTTAAGAGGAGCTCATGGTTTAATTGTTGTTGTTGACTCAGAGAAATCGCGTTGGGAAGAAAATAAAAACTCTCTTATTGAGATTAATCATCTTGCTGGAGATAAACTTGCGAGTGGTGCATTACCCTATTTTATCATGTTAAATAAAATGGACCTTCCTATTGAATCCCGTATAAGCTCAATAGAAGTTGGGAAACTATTAAGTGAATCAGGTACCACTGCTAATCTAAGAGATGCTGCAGTTAGAATTATTGAAGTCTCATGCCTTGATGCACGAGATGATTTGAAAAACCTTCTTTCTAAAGGTAATAGAACTGAAATCGTGGACAATTCAGGTAAATTAAAGAAGGAATTTAGACCCCAAAGTGTAAATCGAGTTATTAAACCAGTGGAAAGCTTGATTCGAGAAATTATTATCCAAATGATGAAACAACAGCAATAAACATGTAAATAATAATTTTTTTCTCTCGTAAAATTTGAAGAGCAGAACCCCATATGATTCTTAATATTAAAGATTTAGATTGCATTTCAATTGCTATTGATTATTTTCAGAGAGGAAGGATTGTTGTTTACCCTACTGATACCTGTTATGGGCTCGGTACCATTGGACTGAAATGGAATGATAAAAACATCTTGAAAATTTATCGAATCAAAGAACGTTCAATAAACAAGCCATTAAGCTTACTAATATCTGAAGAAATGATTAATAGATATTTGGAAATCCCAGAGAATATAAAAAGATTGTTAGCTGAAGTCTGGCCTGGGAGCTTTACGGGTATTTTCTTTATAAGAACCCCTCAAGATGAACTCTCTTCATTTCTTAATGTAAGTAATTTTCAAAAGATTGCGTTCCGAGTTCCAGATCATAAAATGTTATTAAGTATTATTAAAAAGTTAGGAATTCCTATTATTGGAACATCAGCCAATATTTCTGGAGATAATCCAGTTTATAATATAGATAATTTGATAAATGAGCATAAATTCAAAGATGTGGATTTATGGATTGATGAGGGGACCTTACCCCTAAATCCTCCCTCTACTGTTGTTGATTTTACCGATTATTCTAATCCAATTATTCTGAGAGAAGGTAAAGTAAATTTTAAACTATTGTGGAAGCAAATAATTTGAATATCAAAGTTTAAAAATCAAGTTTGGAGTACAAGCGATTGAACAAGCATGAGTACCCCTGAATCAACTAGTGACATCCTTGTGATTCACCAAAACAGAATAATCTTTAGCTCTGGTTATGGACCTCTCACCAAACACTCGAAGACCGCTGCAAGCGTAACCCAGGTAATTAATCTTTTTTCTGAAAAAATAGTAGATGGAGAACAGATCCATTTTATTCGTTTTGAAAATCATCGGATGATATTTTTAACCTCTCAGCTAAACCAGAATGACTCTTTAGTTGGAATTGTTCTGATCCCACTAGAAAAAAGTGCAAAACAAGTAATTCCAGCGATGGGAATAATTCTTAAGCTTCTTGAAGAGTTTTTAGCTGGAAATATATTAGATGCACAAAACAAACATCTTGATTGTTTCTATCAGATATTAGCTGCACCATATGATTCAGTATTTCTTATTCCAAGAACTCCAAGCGGTATATTAGGTGCACTAGTAATTTTAACTGCTTTTGCACATGATTTACAATTTGGAATAGAGCAATTAACCTCCAATATCCATTTTGTGGATCCAAACAATCAAACAGAGCTTAGAGAAAACGTTTTGAAATCTGAACGGATGAAAATTCTATCATTTACTCCTTTACCTAGCATTGAAGAGAATGATAACATTCTAGTCCTAGGACAAAAATCTCCTCTACGCCAATATTTCTCCGCAGAACCGAGTGAAGAAGTTTATGATGTTATTGCTAGGTTATTTGGGGATCAGTCTAATGCAGCTAAAATGAGAAATTTTATTTCAAATGCAGATGCATATGAAATTGCTCAATCCATAGCTTTACTCCCAAGAAGAGAGGATGTTTTCATCCGTAATGAAATTCTACTAAATACAGTTTTACAACCTGGAAAAGATATTGTAGTAACAATGTCAACCCAACTAATGCAAAAACTCCGTGAACTCTCTATTTCTACACCGAAAAGAAAAGAAGACCTAATTCCAGACCTTTCAGGTTTAACTGTTGAATCACATCCTTCTAAAGCTGCTGAAGTTCAATTATCTTCCATACCAAAAGTGAAACCAGAGATTGTGATATCTGCAGAACCTGATTCTATCCCAATTATACCTGATCGATTATATCCAGAACCTAATATAAAAACTGAAGCAGAAGTCAAACCAACGACTATCAGACCAATTCCTTCGCAAAAAGTAAGCACAGAAGTGCTAGCAAGATTAGATAACGCAAGAAAAAGTGGTCTTGCCTATAATTTTGATGGTTTACCTATTATTCTCGATACTGCACCTTATGCAATTAGTATCACCGAATCCCAAGTATTAGATTATGATGGAAAGAATATTGAAATTCGAATTTTCCAAGGAGTTGACAATCATTTCGCCATTCACGTATGTATACCTGAAGACCGATTATCAGCTTTTAAGGACACTCTTGAAGATTTATCTGTCAGGATTGGAGGAGAAATACAGCTTCAACATAACCATATCTTAATTGAAGGACTTATTGATAAAATCCAGATTGCATTAAGAGCACTTCTATGGTTAAGTATTGTTGAGTATTTATCTCAAACCCAATTAAAACGATATGATCTTTCTCCTCGCTTTAAAATCCCACGAGATGGGTCAATTCTTATTATTCCACCCTATCGAGATTACGTGAAAGAAAAAATTCCCTCGAAATTTACTAAATTCATAGAAGAAGCAGATATGCGCAAAGCATTAGAACAAGAAGCACTTTGGACCCTCGCAAAAACTCAAGACACTATATTATCAACTATTTTAGAGCCATTGAAAAAAGGAGAAGGAGTAGTTTTTGTAACAAGTGATTCAAATAAAGAAATGGAGGAAATTGCCCTCTTTTTACTATTGATTTCAGAAATTTGTGGAATTGGTTTCTCTAGATGGTAAATTTGGACTAATGGAGCTTTAAGGCAAAGTCTGCTATTGTATCGGACAACAGAGGCATACCCGTTGCGATGATGTTGATTTCCGTCCGGAATAGCAGAAAAGCTATGGCTGATATCTTTGTTCTTATTCCAGTCAAACTTATTTTCCATCTATTTCCCCTTATTTAGGTGCAATGGAAATAAAAAGTTAAAATCTCAATTATAGGTTTTGGAAATCGAATGTTAGAAAAAACTTCATAAAATGATAAATGACAAGAATTTCTTGTAAAAAAGTGAGTTTTTAAATTAGTAATTCATGTTCTTTTCATCTAGGAAATGCAAAGAAGAAGACAAATATTCTGATTGTTTGAAATTCATGCGTGGAGTATAGGTAAAATGAATTATTTCAAGAAATTTCAAAGAAAATCGCGTGGAGTTTCTCCTGTTATCGCTACTGTCTTGTTAATAGGTCTTGTTGTCGTAGCTGGTATAGGAGTTGCTATAGTAATGTTTGGTACGTTTACTGCTCCTACTCCCTTAAAAATAGACATCATTTCAATTTCAGAATTTAAAACAACTGACGATGATATATACATTGATCAATTTGAGGTAACAATTCAGAATATCGAAAGATCTAATGTCAGAATCTTTTCTGATAGCTTTACTTTAAGCTGGTTTAACCTTACAACTATTGAGGGGTGGACTTTAAACCTAGATGTTAATGAGATAATTCTTCCTGCTTTGAGTATTCAAACCTTCCCTATTTCTTGTGAACCAGAGAATAATCCATCAGAATTAACACCCCAAAATGATACAATTTATTTGGAAGTTACCATCTATCCAGAGGGATCAGATAATCCACGTTCAGCAAAGAAATTTAAATCAGAAATTTTAAAGATTGGAGATACTTATGGGCCAGTAACTATATCTCCTCCAATTGATCCTACACTTCCTGTTGGAGGATTGAATGTACCCATTACAATTCAAAATTATGGCAGTTTAGACCTTGAGTTAAAGCTAGAATTCACAACAGACTCATCGTCAAAAATTTATTTTGAACTTGATAATGTTAATACATCAAGCTACTTTTTCTCATTATTAAAGTTTGAGAATACCAATTTTCCAAGTGCTAATTTTACAATTCGTCCAACTTCACAAGTAGCCGTGTCTGAAAACTATTTGGTACTGCTTTTTTTATGGAATACTGTTGATAATAGATTATTAGCGACAGCCAACTTTATTCTCACATATGAAGGATAAAAAAATTCAATTCTCAATTTCAACGGATCATTGTTATTCGAAATATGAGTCTTTTTCAATAAGTTTAGCCTCTAGAATTTCATATGATCCTTCTTCTCTTGTTTCATCCCAGTGTACTTTGGATCTGAGAATTTTGATTTCTGATGGAAAAAATGGTGCATCTAGAACAAAAGATTCATATTCCCCACCCTCTCCTGTTAAAGATAAATCCGTTCCAGGCATATTTTTTCTTATTCTCTCTAATGTTTCAAAGGTAATCTTTTTTCCTAATAAATCTTTACTAAATCCCATGGAAGCCACCGCAACAAAAATCACATTAAAATTATTTGTAAGAAACTCTGAAATGAGTTTTTCAGGTTTTAATCTCCATAAAGGATTAAAACATTTCATCCCTGCCAATTTAGCAGCACGATTAAACTTGTAACGCTGAAAATCAGATCTTATGCCTCCTGTAATAACAGCTTCTGCTTTGGTTTCTTCCAAAATATCTTTTAACACCATTAATTCACGATTTGGATTATTATCATTAGAGTACGCTGTTAAATGAGGAATTTTGAGCATAGTAGCGATTAATCCTACATGTCTACTATTGGGAATATGAAATAGATAACTATCAGATTTTTCTGTTTGAATCGTGACAATTGATTGTACCTCATATTTATGTAAAGCTACCCAGAGTGCTAAAACAGAATCTTTTCCACCTGAAACAAGACATGTAACCTGAATAAATAACACCACTTATTTGAGGGAATGTTGTTTGTTTGGAAATTTATATCTTCTCATCTTAAAGATCTATTAATTGACCCAAAAAATAGCTACTTTGTTTTTCATTCAATAACTCATTGTGGGAATTGAAAAATAAACCTTGAGAGTAATGAATTGTCACAAGATTTGATAAATGAGATAATGGTGTTAAAAAAGCAAAAGAACGCAATTTTACTGGCTCATAACTATCAAGCTCCCATTATTCAAGATTTAGCAGATTTTACTGGAGATAGCTTAGAATTAGCACATAAAGTTAGTAAAATAAAGGCTAATCTAATTGTATTTGCAGGAGCAGAGTTTATGGCTGAAACAGCTGCAATTTTAAATCCGTCTAAAAAAGTTATAATACCTTCTACCATGGTAAAATGTCCGATGGCTTATATGCTTTCTCCAAAAATCATAACCGAATATAAAACGAAGTATCCCAATGCAATTGTTGTTTTATATATAAATTCAACAGCTGAATCAAGAGCATTTGCAGATATTTGCATCACTTCAGGAAACGCTGTAAAAGTTATTTCTTCAATCAAAGAAAGAGAGATATTAATTGGTCCTGATAAAAATCTTGCATATTACATACAACAAAAAGTTCCTGATAAAAAGATCATTCCAATTCCTGATAATGGATATTGTTACGTCCATCAGAAATTTCAACCTTCAGACGTTAGAAGGAAGAAAGAACTATATCCTCATGCTGAAGTAATCGTACATCCTGAAACTGAACCTGCAGTTCAAGATCTAGCAGATAAAGTTACCTCTACTGCAGGAATGATAATCGAGGTCTCTCATTCTAAATCTAAAGAATTTATTATTGGTACAGAACTCGGTCTTTTAGATCGATTAAGAAAGGAATATCCAGACAAAAAATTCATTCCCTTATTAAATGAAGCAATTTGTATTCAACAAAAGAAAATCACTTTGTACAATCTTTATCTTTCACTTTTATATGAAAGATACCAAATTCAAATTCCAAGTGAAATATCAAATCATTCACGAAGATGTATTGAAAGAATGTTTCAGCTATCCTAAAAAGCTAAGAGTGGATTTTAAATGGGCTATTTGCCACAAAAACTATTAGAAAAGAAATTAATCGCTTTAATTGAAGAAGATGCGGCTTTTGGAGATGTTACTAGTCATCTAATTCCAAATAAACATATTAAAGCTCATATTACTGCAAAAGAGGCAGCTATTCTCTCTGGTATTGAATTTTGTGAAATACTTTGTCAGCTATTTCATATTCAAACTCATTCAAAATATTTAGATGGAACACCAATTAATAAAGGTGATACAGTTTTAGAAATGAGAGGGTTAAGTCGTGATATCCTTTTAATCGAACGAACAGCATTAAATCTACTAATGAGATTATCAGGGATAACAACTTATACACAAAGCCTTGTGAAGTTGGTTAAAGATGCAGGGTTGAACATTAAAATTGCGGCAACACGAAAAACCACTCCTGGTTTTAGATTTTTTGAAAAATATGCCGTGGAAATAGGAGGAGGTGATACTCACCGAATGAATCTTTCTGATACTGTTTTGATCAAAGAAAATCATTTAAAGATTTCAAAAGATGTAAATATTGATAATATTTTACGTATAGCTTTTGAAAAAACCTCTTTTTCAAAAAAAATTGAAATTGAAGTTGAAAATCTCAAAGAATTTCAAATTGCATTGGCTTATAAGCCAGATATTATCATGCTTGATGATTTTTCTATTGAAATGATCCAGAAAGCCTTAAAAAGTTTAGAAAAACTTTCAATAGAGTCTCGTCCTCTAATTGAAGTAAGCGGAGGAATTTCAGATAAAAATCTTAAAAACTACTTAATTAATGGGATAGACATAATTTCTATTGGTTCATTAACTCATTCTGTAAAGTCAATTGATTTTTCTTTGAAAATTATTCCTGAATAGATATTATACATAAAAAAAAGTGATTTATATGAATTTAAAAATGATAATCCGTAATGTGATAATTTCGGTTCTGGCAGCTTTCTTAATTTTTTTTGTTTTGCTCATATTCTCACCATTGTTACCTATAAATTTACTTCAGGGAAATGAACTACTTATTTACCTTCTAATTTGTATAATAACATTTATTGTTTCCCTATATTTGCCCTCTGATACTATAGAAACATCTTTAAACTAATCAAATCATTAGGAGATATTTTTGATGATTAAACCTGGTTTTATTTCAAAGAAAGCAGATATAAAAAGCTCAAAAATAGCTTTAAATACATTAATTTATGGTAATAGCTATATAGGTACTAATTCAATTATAGATTCCTATAGTATTATTGGGTATCCCGTACGATCAAAAACAAAGGAGATTATGGTTAAAAATAAAAATCAAAAAAAGCTAGAAGAGGATTTTGATAGTATTTCTTCAGGTTCTTCTCTCGGCGATTATAATCATATACGTCCATATACCACGATATACGAACGTACGATTCTTGAAAATAATGTTGAAACAGGTACCAATGTCATAATAAGAGAAGACTGTGTTATTGGAGAAGGGAGCATAATCGGAAGTGGTTCAGTCCTCGACGGAGGTGTAAGAATTGGAAAAAAAGCTAGAATTCAATCTCTGAATTTCATTCCACCTAAAATTGAGATTGGTGATAATGTATTCCTAGGACCAAGTGTTCGATTTGCAAATGATACTTACCCCGTTAGTAGTAAATTAACTGGAGTTAAAGTCAAAGATAATGTTATAATTGGAATAGGATCTATTATATTACCTGGTATTACTATAGGAACTGGATCAATAATCGCAGCAGGAAGCTTGGTGACAACTGATGTTCCTGACAATGTTGTGATAAAGGGGTCTCCAGCAAAAATTTTTATGAGAAGAATAGATTATGATATAAAGAAAAAAGAGTATGAAAAATAATCCAATAAAAATTATAATTCAGGACAATTACAAGGATTATTACAACATTTGGGGCAATTTAATGGATATTTTTCCCAAGAAACTTCTGCAAGATCGATTTTTAATAAATTGCAGGTAGAACTTAACCAAGCAAAAATATCTGCTACTTCTCCTTTCATTTCTGTAATATCATCTTTTAAATAGGCTTTCATAAGCTCCCCAACCTCTGTTAAAAGCCATAATAAGGTTTTTTCAATACCCCTTCTTTTATCACGAATACCATATAGTTCTTCCATTAACTGTTGAAATCTCTTAATATCTGAATTTTCCATCTAAATCATCACTATTATATCATCAAGTTTGAATTTTAGAATGATCCCCGATATCTAAATCACTAAATCCACCTTTCAATTCAACTTCATCTCCGATAAGGGATTCGTGTATGCTAGCATTTTTAATTACCGTATGAGCCCCAATAATTGAGGAGGAAATTATAGATCTTTCGATATGAGTACCCTTGTCTATACTGACGTAAGGACCAATTATAGAATTTAAAATAATGCAATTTTCTGCTATTGCTACAGGAGGAATAATTATACTATTATTTAGCTTGGATTTTATACTTGGTTGGTCTTTTTTACTTAAAACATATTCATTAGCTAAGAGGAGAGCTGCTTTTTTTCCACAATCGAACCATTTTCCTGAGTCAATGGTTCCTAAAACACCACCCTCTTCAATAATCAATTGCAAGGCATCAGTGAGTTGAATTTCACCACCTGAACCTAATTGGTTACGTTTTACTAGCTCTGATAAAGCATAATTTAATTTTAAAGAGTTTCTGATTATATAAATACCTGTGATGGCTTTTAAAGATCTGGGATTCTTTGGTTTTTCTTCTAGCTCCTTTATTATCATTGAATCTTCTTCAGTAATGACATTACCATAAGATTGTGGATTATTTACCTCTTTAATGGTTATTGCTCCATCCCATTTTGGATATTTATTAAATTCTTGGATCATTTGACTAAATGAATTCTCATATAAACTATCACCTAAAGCAATTAAGATAGGTTCCCCATCAAGATACTCTAAAGCTGTGTAAATTGCGTGTCCTAGCCCCTTCCTTTCTTTTTGTTCTATAAAAACAAGATCACAACCTTGGCTATGATGCAATTTAATATATTCCATTAATTTCTCTTTTTCATATCCAACTATTATTATAATCTCAGTTATACCAGCTTCTATAACACTATCTAGAATATGTGAGATAAGCGGTTTATTAGATAGAGAAAGAAGTGCTTTAGGTTTTGTATGGGTGTGAGGACGTAACCTAGTTCCTTTTCCAGCTGCAGGAATTATACAACGCATAAAATTAACTCCACGAGAATTAATAGCTCATGTTAATAGAATGAAAATTATTGTTTGGACATTAGTTATATGCTTAAAATGCATTTTCAATTTTGTGAAAATAGACAGTAGATCTATAGTTTGGTGTAAAATTAATGGTTTCCATTCAAATCCTGTTAATTGGGTTTCTTGCTTTAAGTATTTCAGCGATTATTACTCGTTCATTAATGCCTTGGGTTATTAGATCATCATTAAGGAGCGGAATAACAACAATTGATGCACATAAACCAGATAAACCTAGAATAGCTGAACCTGGAGGCTTAGCAAGTCTTATTAGTTTTATATTTACCATTCTGATTATAATATTTATATGGGAACTAACCAATCCTAATACACAGGATTTTGAAACGCTTCTTGCAGGATTACTTAGTATTGTTATTGCAGGATTAATTGGATTTCTTGATGATGTGTTCAAAATTCGTTGGAGAGATAAAATTCTATTAGGTTTTCTTCCTGCAATTCCACTAATGGCACTAAAAGTAGGAAAGAGTAACATTGATCTGGGTATTTTAGGAGTACTTGATCTTGGACATCTAATAGAATTACCAATAATTGGTTACATTAATCTTTATTCGTTAGTTATTATTCCCCTAGCTATTAATTTTGCTTTTAATTCCTTTAATATGCTAGCAGGGTTTAATGGGTTAGAAGCAGGGAATGGTGTTATATCATTAAGTATTATCCTTTTACTGTCACTTTTTATTGATACGAGTGGAATAATTACCTTATTTGTAACATCACTTCTTGGAGGATCTTTAATTCTCCTTAAATATAATTGGTATCCTGCTAAAATCCTTATTGGAGATACAGGAACTTTAACATTAGGAACAGGAATCATAACAGCTCTTATAATTGGAAACATGGATCGTTTAGCTATAGGCCTGTTTGGGATTCATTTTATTAACTTTATGCTATTTTTACTCTATTTATATACCCATCAAACTGTGAAAATTGCTAGTGTTGATCAGGATGGATATATTCTAGCACCATGCCCTTATACAGTTTATTGGTTCATTCCTTATTTTAGAAGAGTAACTGAAAAACAAAATGTTTTGATTATTCTATTAATCCATACATTGATTGCTATAATTGTATTATTATTCTCAATACCATTCTTTTCTGGAATTTGATCGTCGGAGTTCTTTAGAGTGGAAAATCCCATTAATAAACCACTAAATCAAGCACTAGGTGAAATAGTTCATATAATTTTAGGTGAAACTCAAATTTCACGATCAAAACTTGAAACATTAAAAAGAGAAATAGCTAAAAAATATCAGTTAAATAGATTTGTAAGAAATTCTGAAATTCTTGAATTTTTAACTTCATCTAATGAATTATCGGAAGGTGACAGAGAATTTCTTATCCAATTTCTTCAAGTTCGTCGAGTTAGGACTTTAAGTGGAATTGCTGTAGTTGCAGTAATGACTAAACCTTCTCCTTGTCCAGGAAAATGTATTTATTGTCCTGATGTGATTGGGGCTCCCAAATCTTACACAGGACGGGAACCTGCTGCAATGAGAGGGCTTCAAAACCAATTTGATCCAAAAAGTCAAGTTGTTGCCCGTTTGGAGCAATTGAGTAGTATAGGTCATCCAATTGACAAAATTCATCTTGTTATTATGGGAGGAACATTTCTTGCTAATACGAAAGATTATCAAGAATATTTCATAAAAGAATGCTTGGATGGAGTAACCGGCCAAAAATCGCCAAATCTAAATGAAGCAAAAATCTATGCTCAAGCAAGTTTGAATAGAAATGTTGGAATTACTTTTGAAACTCGTCCTGATTATTGTAAAGAGGCACATGTTAATCAAATACTAGAATATGGAGGTACTTGGGTTGAGATTGGAGTTCAAACTCTATCAGAAAGTGTTCTAAAAAGAGTTCAAAGACATCATTCAATTGATGATGTCATTAATGCTATTCGATATTCAAGGGATGGGGGACTCAAGGTTACGGTACATATGATGCCCAATTTATTTCAAACCCCAAATGATGATATAAGAATGTTCAAAACCCTCTTTACCAATCCTAAATTCGTTCCAGATGCATTAAAAATTTATCCAACACTTGTTTTACCAAATACACCCCTTTTTAATATGTGGAAAAGCAAAGAGTATCAACCATACAGCTCAGAGGAAGTTATCGAGGTTATCGCACAAATCAAAGCTATTACACCTCCATTTATCAGAATCCAACGTGTTCAACGAGATATTCCTGCTTATCTAATAATTGACGGAATAAATTCAGGAAATTTAAGAGAATTAGCAAAAGAAAGACTCCATGCTCAAAATAAAACGTGTAAATGTATTCGATGCAGAGAAATAGGACATAAAATAAACTTAAAAGATAATTCTTGGGTTCAACAAGATTTGAATTATTATATTGAAAGCTATCCCGCTTCAGAAGGCATTGAACATTTTATTTCCTTTGAAACCGAAGATCGAATGACAATTTTTGGTTTTCTTCGATTAAGAGAACCTTCTTCTAAACTTTTTCATCCAATTCTTAAAGAAAAGCCTTCAACAATTATTCGGGAGTTACATGTATATGGAAAACTCGTTAAGTTGGGAAAATTACCAAAACGATTTGAATGGCAACACCGTGGAATTGGAAAAAAATTGATTGAATTAGCAGAAGAAATAACAAGAGAGAATGGTTATTCTAGAATTTTTGTTACCTCAGGATTAGGAGTTCGAGATTATTATCGAAAGTTCGGGTATGTTTTCAGGAATCCATATATGGCTAAAAACATATTATAATTTATTAGTTCACCTTAAATAAGGTATTTTTATGTTGAATAAATATCAAATATGATATTACACATTTTTTTCCTGAAAGAGGATTTTTATTATTCCAATCGACTTAATCTTTCCCATTCATATTGAATATCACTTTTTAAAGTGTCAATCTGTTGGGGAGACATGCTTTTGAATCGACCTTGTCTTTTCAGATATTCATCAATTGGAATCCTCTTATTGGGATCACGATATTTTTCTCCTCGTTTACTGAAAGTTAATTTCCCATTTTCAATTTCATAAAGGGGAAAATATCCCGTTTTAACAGCCAATTCTCCAAGTTCAGGTGTAATAGCAGGATCTGAATTCCACCCAGTTGGACATGGGGCATCAATCAGAATGAACCGGTAACCCCTAATCTGGCTTGCTTTTTGAGCTTTGGTATATAAGTCTCTTAGATAACCAACTGAAGCTGTAGCGATATAAGGAATATCATGAGCAGCCATAATCCTTGCAACACTTTTACGTTTTTCTTGTTTACCGAAAGGTGTAGTTGTTGTAACTGCTCCGCGAGGAGTCGCTCCACTTCGTTGAGCACCTGTATTTGAGTAAAAACCATTATCATAACAACAATGCAGGATATTTTCATTCCTTTCAGCAGCACCAGACCATGTAGCAAGTCCAATATCATAAGTTCCCCCATCACCTGACCAAACAACAGTTGTTACTTTTTCATTTCTTTTTTTCTTTGCTCGCGAAATCCCAGAGGCAGCACTAGCATGAGCAGCAAATGCAATATTTAGTGTTGGAACATTATAAGTAACATTAGGATGAAGACTTTGAATTACGGAGGCACAACAAGCAGGAATGACAACAATTGGTCGTTCTAATGCAGAAATAACGGATCTATAAGCAATCGATAAACCACATCCTGCACAGGCGAAATTTCCTCTGAGTAAAACATCAGGACGGTCAAGCATATCTTCAATTTTAATACTCATTTTATCATTCTCCTCTATTTCATAATTTTTTCTACTTCTTCTGCAATATTGACATATGTGACATCCATTCCACCAAGACCCATAATTTTTTGATGAAATTCAATATCTAATTTATTTGCAAATAACTCTGCTTGTATCTCAATAGCTAGTGGTCCTGCATTTCCAAAAGATACTGATCTGTCGATAACAAGAACTTTGGACACTTTTTTCAAGATTTGAATTAATTCCTCACGTGGAAATGGACGAAAAACACGGGGTCTTACTATTACACTCCTTATTCCTTTTTCTCCTAGGATATCCAATGACATTTCTGCTTCTTCACCCATTGTTCCTAAAGCAAAAACAGCGATATCAGCCTTGTTAAGATCTCCAGTTACCTCTATCATATAATCCCCAAGACGTCCAAACATTTCTGTAAATTCACGAAAGACTTTGGGAATAATTACTCTTGCATTATTAAATCCATCAATTAATGACATTCTTTGTTCCCATATTCCTTTAGAATCAGTAAGAGAACCATGAGCAAAAGGATCATCGGGATCTAACATTATTAATGGGTTGAACTTGGGAAGAAACTTATCAACCTCTGATTGATCTGGAACTTTAACTTGAGCTGAAGTATGACTGAGAATGAATCCATCTAGACACACCATTACAGGCATCCAAATTTTGTGATGTTCTGCAATTTTAAAGGCACACAGAGTTAAATCTAGGACTTCTTGATTATTTTTAGCATAGAATTGAATCCAACCAGCATCCCTAAAGGCCATTGAATCTTGATGATCTGGCCAAATATTCCAAGGGTTGAGTGATCGATTCACAACGGGCATTACGATTGGGACCCGTGTCATTCCAGCCCAAAATACAAGTTCTCCCATATACAGTAACCCATGGGAACTGGTGGCTGTGAAAGTCCGAACTCCTCCCAGTGAAGCTCCAATAGCTGCTCCCATCGCACTATGTTCACTTTCAACCGCAATGAACTCCGCATCTAATTCTCCCCTCGCAACCATTGAGGAAAGGCTTTCAACAATCTCAGTTTGAGGTGTTATGGGATAAGCAGCTATCACCTGTGGACGAGCTAGTTTTACAGCAGTGGCAACCGCCTTATTTCCTGTTAATAATTCTATATCTGATTTTTTATATGTTTGTACCATTCTTCCTCACCTATTCTGGTTCCATGTTTAATGCATCCTTTGGACAGACATGAACACAAATTCCACACCCTTTACAATAAACGTAATCAACATAGGGATATTGATCCTTTCCATCCACCCGAATTGTTCCTTCTGGACAAGATATCCAACATTGATAACATTTAATGCATTTTTCTTCAATAAGAACTGGCTTTTTGGTTCTCCAATCACCTGTTTCTCCAGCTGATCCAATTATTGGTCTACCTAAAGGGAGTACAGGATCTTTAAGGCTTGTTTCTTCATCCATCGAATTGACACCTTCTTAATTTTTATATTCAAATTGATCATAAGCTAACTCAATAGATTTGATATTTGCCTCTGTTAGCCCGCCCTCCCCAAATTGATGTTTAATGGCTTTTTTTAAGGCATCAAGAGTAATTAATTTAGTAGCTTTAATCCATGCACCCAGCATAGTTGTACTCACTAGAAAAGTACCAGACTTCACTAATCCACATTCCTCTGCAATTTTCATTGCATCTACTAGTCCAATTTTAAGATTAGGGCGATTTCTTAAAGCTGGAGGTACCTCTTGTGCATTAATAATTATGATTGTACCTTCTCTAAGCTGATTAAAGGGAAGAGACCCAATCAATGATGGTTCAAGGACTATCCAACTGTGCGTATTGGATGCAATAACAGGTGCATGAGTTTTGACATGTTCATCTGCTATTCTAACATCCGCGTAAATTGGGGCCCCTTTTCGTTCTGCTCCGTATTTAGGTATTGCTTGAACGAATTTACCATCAATATGCCCCGCATACGCGAGAATTTTGGCACCAGTAACCCCACCTTGACCTCCCCTGCTCACAATCCGAATTTCAGTCATCATAATGATATTCCATCCAGTTTTGATAAACTTAGGAAAACAATCATTGATAATTCTATTTTTCTACGGCTTTGACTTGTCATAAGAAAAACTGAGTCAAAATAATCGTACATATCATAAAGGTTTTTGGGGGGGTATTGATAGATCATCAGTATAGATTTTTGTAACGTAATAAAAAGGAAAATTAAATCAAAAAGAATAAAATATCATCTATTAATCATCTCAATAGGTATTATTTCCATCGGGCCGATAGCTCAGCTTGGTAGTAGCGCCTCCTTGGCATGGAGGAGGTCGTGGGTTCAAATCCCACTCGGTCCACTCTTTGTTTTTAACAAATTTTATAATATGAATAATATCTACAAATTTATTAAACAAAATTAATTATTTACAAAAATGATATTATTTTTCTTTCTTTTATATTGTTTAAGTGACTCTTTTAAAAGGAATTATACCTGAATGAAGTCTTTAAAAAACAACTTCTAATTAGATGTAACCAAATTAAAGAAGGATTCCAGAATGTCTCAAACCACTTATTGCACAAATTGTGGAAAAGAAATTACTGCAACAGCTCGCTTTTGTCGTTTTTGTGGAACTCCTGCAAGGAAGACTCAAAGCTATTCATCTCCTACAGAGTTAACTCCACAACGTGAAGCTTCATCCACACCCATTACATTCAGTCCACCTACGAGAGAAGAAGCGGAAAATATACCAGAAGCAATTCTTAATAGTTTATATGCTCGAAAAAGAAAGAAACAGATAAAATCAGAGCTTAAACAGCTGTTAAATGAAATTGATGAATTGGATAAAAAAGTTGAGATTGGTCTTATTGATGAACAAGAAAAGAAGAGAAGTATCGATTCTCTTCAAACAGTAATGGTCAAATTACAAGAAGAACAAAAAACACTAGAACCTCAGCCTTTAGAATTAG
>JAEOUE010000148.1 GCA_016839515.1 Candidatus Hodarchaeum mangrovi | reverse complement strand
CCTTTGGTTTCCCAAGTAAAAGAACTATTTTTTTCTAATAAATGTAATGTTTCTTCCCATATTCCTGATTTAGATATGTCTGATTCCCAAACAAGATAATCATAAGTAATTCCATATTGCCATGCAGTTTCTAAATTCACATCTACACATGCTTGGCAAATATTACGCATATAGCTATATAAAATGGGGTCATCTCTCATATTGATCATAATAGCATCTACTTCGTCCCATTTATTCGATTCTTCTAGAAATTTGTTACTTTGTGAATATAATCTCCCAAGCCAAACGTCAAATTTTTCTGATGGGTCTCTAGATAATTCAAATTGAATACCATTAAGAAAACCCCATACTAAAGTAGCTACTTGCCTTCCTAAATCATCAATAAGATTATGAACCTCAATTTCCCATCCATTCCAATGATATAATCGCGAAATAATGTCTCCAAGTATTGCATTCCTTAAATTACCAATGTGAAGAGGTTTTACAGGGTTAATAGATGTATGTTCAATAACGATCTTTTTCCCTTGCCCAGAGTTGTTTTTTCCATAATTATTTTTCTCAAGTTTTATTTTTCTATTTAATTCTTTGAATATCATTAAAAAATTAAAATAAAAATTTATATATCCATTAGCAGATTTAACTTTTTGTATCATACTATTTTCAGATAAATTTTTATTAATATCAAGCGAGATGATTTCAGAAATCTGTTTAGGGGATTTTCGTTGACTTTTAGCTAATTTAAAGGCTATATTTGATGATCTCTCCCCCAGATCAAGAGAAGGAGGAATTTCAATCGATCTTGAAATAGTCTCCATAATATCAATATCAACTGTCATTAACTGTGAGATTGAATGAGAGAGTGCCTCTATGACTAGATTATCAAGCATTATCATCTTCACCGTCTTGCTTGGATATATTATTTTTTTTTAAACCTTTAACCTGTGATAGATTCCAAATAAGATTTACTTAGAAAAAAATTTTGTATCTTTCCAAGTCAAAGCATTGGTTCATATCATACACTTTCTAATTTGAGGAGTTGGTTTTTCTGAGGGTATATATAATGTTTCTAAGAAAAGGTGAAAACCTAATATTTCTACTGATTTACTTTATTTCACCAGTTTACCCGAAATTACATACGGAAAAACTTATACCAGCAAGATAATATATATAGTACAAATTTTTTCTAATGGGTCAGATCATTAAAGCATTATTATGTCCAATTTTTTAACTGAGAAATGGAAGGGCTTCTTATGACTCCTCCTTATTATGATCAACTTGCTGAATGGACTGAATTTGTTCCAGAAAGCGAAATTCGTAGACTTCTTCTAATTCAAGTGAAGTATTATTTTGGTGGAGGAAAACCTGGTAGTCTCCCTATTGGAACATTTCAAAAAATACTCTACCAAATTGCTGAAGAGTTAGAAACAGAAGGTTTAGACATCCTCAATTATGGCCCAACAGGTGGTCTTCCATCTTTAAAAAAGACCTTAGGGAATCGAATAAAGAGAAAAGATAATGTAATTCTCCCAAATGGAGAAGATGACATCTTGATCTCAACTGGCTCTCAACAGATGTTATATGGGCTATTAGACGTTCTTCTTCGGCCAAAAGATGTAATTGTCATGGCTCGTCCCTCTTATTTAGGTTTTGTGGTTCCAGTGACAAAATTAGGGGGAGAGGTTCTCTCAGTCCCCTCTGATATGAATGGATTAATTCCAGAATATGTCGAAAAAGCAATAATTATAAGTGAAAGGGAATTAAAACGTACTCCGAAAGCTGTATACGTTGTTTCCGATTCAGATAACCCTAAAGGAACAACAATTTCGGAAAAAAGACGAAAGGAACTTTTTAATATTGCCACTCAACACGAAATTTTAATAATAGAGGATTCTGCATATCGCGAGATTCAGTTCACAAAAATCCCAGATCCCATAAAGAGTTATGATAAAGAAAATGAATGGGTTGCGTATCTACGAACTAGTAGTAAGGAAGCTGCAGTTCTCCGTCTCGGATATTCAGTTCTTCCAGAAAAATTAATGGATCCCATGATTAAGGATAAAGGCTATCTGGATTTGTGTACACCCTCATTAAATCAAAGAATTTTAGATATTTATTATTCAAATTATATTGATAAAGTTCTAGGCGATATCTTAAGAGTATACAAAGAAAGACGAGACGTTATGCAGAAAGTAATTGATGATTTCTTTCCCTCCGATGGGAGCCGTACAAATCCAACAGGTGGTTTTTTCTTCTGGTATATGCTTAATAATGAGCATTTTGACTCAGCTAAGTTCATGCAAGATGTTGCAATTCCAAACGAAGTTGTTTATGTCCCTGGTCAATCTTTCTATCCCATTAGAGGTTACTCTATTAGTAAGAATGACAATGAGTTGCATGGAAACAGAATTAAAACTAATGGTATGCGATTAAGCTATTCTTATACAACTCCTGAAATCATTCAAGAAGGAATGGAAAGATTAGGGAAACTATTACAGCAAGTGGCTTAATTATTTTTTTTAATTAAATTTTCCTGGGTTAATATACCAAGTGTGCCCAAGATAAGCCCCCTCCTTTAATTGACGCTGAAATATATCAACAATATTATTTATTCCAGTTAATAATGCTAAATCTAACCAATTCCAAGAAACTTCTTGGTTAGATTTTTGGGGAGCAAAACGTCCAAAGTTTAAAGAAAGCATTATTTCTCTTGTTCGAATCGATCTTCGTAACTCAATATTTTTCGAATTTGCTTTAAGCTCTTCTATTTGAGCATTAAGGATTTGTTCCTCTGATGAAAAAATTCCTCGTAAATAATTATGCATGTTTTTTAAAGATGTAACAATCTCCTGTGATTCTGAACTGTTATTAAATATCTCAAATATGTCATATACTTCCTTTTTAAGTATTGGAGTTTGATTATCATTCGCTGCGGTGACCCCCCATGGTGTATTATAAAAAATACGGTTAGAACGTATTAGAACTGGAGTGGGTAATTTTAATCGCCGCATCGCAGGAATTACAGCTGAATAATATTTCGTCTCTCCACCTCCTCCTATGTGGACAAATATAGGAAATGTGATGCAATTTACTACTGCTCTTGAATCAGATCTAGGAGTAATAATGGTAGCTATATCTGATAAATCAGGATTTACACTATTGTATGTATAATCATATTCCTCATTACAATTTGTACATTTTCCTACTAAAGTTCCAGGTTCACGAATCCTTAATTCGATTCGAGTCTTATTTATGCATCGGGAACACTCCATAAAAAAGGGTACATAATCATGACTTCGATAAGGAAGCCCTGGAGATATGTTTTTATCCATTAAATAGTTGTATATGTCATTAAGGATCTGAATATATGTAATACGGTTTTGTTCTGTAAGAAGAAACTCAAAACCAGAAATAACCAACTTTCTATACTCTAAATTACTGGATGGTAAGAGAAAAAGCTGTTTATCACTTATTACATTAAATAATTGACTCCAAATCCTTTGAATCCAATTTGAAAAATTATTACTTGAAATAGCTTTGCTATAAATAAGATTAAACCAAGAATTAAAACGTTCAAATAACAATTGACGATATTCAAGCTTTATATTTGCGTATTTGAACAAGAGTCTTAAATTTTCCTGGATTTTTACCCTATTCTCCTGAAACCAAGACTCAGAGGGAATCGATACTTGATGTATTGGGGTTAAAGCAGGCAATGTAATAGTTGAATCATTTAAAGTTAAACCAGAGGAGGAATTGGATTGAGGAAACCGAGCCACAGTTAATTCATTTTGAATAGAATCATGATCACCAATAAAAAAGAGGGTTCCTAAATTCGATAGCTTTCCCAGCCATTCTGTTAGAGCTACTTTGTTAAAAATAAATACAGGGCCACCCAAAAATAATGGTTGATGACTTACTTCAATTATTCCATTATTTATTTTTTCAAGAGATTCTTTAACACTAGAAGTCAATGTACCATATTTTCGATGGTTTTGTGTGGCAATTTGTCTTAATTTCTCAAGATTTTCTTCATAATCTTGAAAATTTAAGGGTGCATATTGTTTTTCTAAAATTTTACCGATTTGTGAAAAAGATGATGGAATTTCTCCCCAAAATTTTAAACTAGTGTTTGATGGATTGCCTAATGCTGCGTTTCGATATATATCTAATAATGATGGTTCCCTGCTATCCAAAATATCCCTTTCCTAATGTTTTAAGCTTAAAACTAAATTGATTAAGCATCTTCTAAATCTATTCATATTACTTTTTTAATGTAATAGGTATAAAATGTTCCATTGAGGTAAAATTTCTACTTAGACTTAAATCCATAAGAATCCAAGTAGATTTTACGATTCTCAGAGTTTGAAAATTCTTTTATATCTTATAATGAAGTAACATTTAGAATAAAAGATACTCTTTATTAACTTCATGATAATTCTAAAATTCCATGAAAAAAACTGTTTAAAGCTGTTATTTGGAGAGATTTACATTTGAAATTATTGATTCACCTAATAAGAAAGAGAAGAGCAATATCCCCGGTTATTGCTGTAATTTTGTTGATTGGGTTGGCAGTAGCTGCAACAGCAGCTATATTTATAGTCGTGCTCCCGCTTTTTCAAGCTACCACCGATCTGGAAATAGCTGATGCGTTTGTTGAATATGATGATGATTATACACGGACACTTGATCAGGGTGTAGGTTATGGAAAAGGTACTGTAATTCTGACAAATGCTGGAACTGGTTCAGTTGATGTGGTCTCAATCATGATATATTATGCCACGCCTTTCACAGAAATTTGGACAGAAATAACAAATGCAGGAAGTATACAAGGAATTACTGATAATGATCCATATACGGTCAATCCTCTCGCTACAAACGAGGAACTGACCATCCGCTTTACCATTCCTGTAGAAAACTATGATAATGCAGTTCTCTATAAGATTGTCGTTACAACTGATGAGGGTGATAAATTGGATACAAGCAAGACAGCAATTGTCTCAGAAACAGATATGCAACTTTCAAAAGATCGCCCAGCAATCTCCTTCTCCGCAGCTACTTTAACACCTAGCGGGTACATTCGTAGAACGTATGATGTTGGACCAATGTCTGTTTCTGATAACTCTGGTATAAAAAATGTTACTTATTCTGTTTATTCCTCTCCAGGAGGTTCTTTAATAAGATCAAAAACTATTACGAGTTCACTTTGGAAATGGAGATGGGAAACTTACAATTTTAGTGCTGAAGGAGAAGATAATGGAAATTACTATGTAATTATGACTGTAAATGATTATGGTGGACTCTCAGCTAGCACAGGACAAATAACTTTTACAATCGACAATGATTATGTAAAACCAACTATTACTAATATTGTAGGATCCAGTACAAAAAATGGAGTTAATATTGCAGAAGTTGGAGAATCATTTTCAGTTTCAGCGACTATTACTGATTCAGGATCCGTTGTTTCAGCTGTGAATCGTGCTTTTATCTATTATAAATTAAATTCTAGTGTTACCTATTTCTCAACTGCAATGCTAAAAGGATCAGGGAACACATGGACTGGAAATATCCCTGCAGTATTTATAACTAGCGAAGCACTTTTAAAGGATATTGATTATTATATTAGAGCTATTGATGATGATGAGAATTTTAATCAATCCGAGTTAAAGTTAGCTGATACAATTGACACAACAGAGCCCAATTTTTATTCCCATGTATTTGAAGGTGAATCAATAACAGGACAACCAACTCTTGTGGGAGAAGAAAATCTGCCATTAACTATATCGGTAGCTGTTGAAGATAAGGATAAAGTTTCAGAGGTTTTTTTGGTTTGGCGTGAAAGAAATGATACTACTTGGAATCGCCCTGACCCATGGGATGTTTTCACTAATATTTCAGGAATTGGAGAAGTGTGGAATTTTCGAATAAATTCAATTAATGCTACTTTAGATGGATTAGAGTACTATTTAAATGCAACAGACCCATCAGGAAATGTTGCGTACGATGGTACTTCATTATCTCCCTATCGAATTGTAATTGAAGATGAAGTCGTTCCAGTTTCTACTATTATAAGCGAAATTCCACTAAAAATCACTGCAGGTAGCGATTTGACAGTAAGTGCTAGTGTTATTGATAATGACCCTACTTTTAGCTGGTGGGGGGGTGAAACAGGTACTATAGAATTAGGGTATAAAAGAACTGGATTAGATTTGAGTTTTAACTACTTCTATATTCCCCATATTCAAGGTGATTCCTCTCTTGGTCAAACAGCAATATGGGAAGATACTATTAAAGGAGGAAACTTTACAACCACATATTCACCAGTCTATATCCGTGTACGTGCAATTGATAATAATGGATTATCTTCATTCGTTGAAAAATCCATTGCAGTCTCTGCTCCTGGAACCCCAGTATTAAAATATGTAAAAGATTCAGTTGATGTGATTGGAGCCTCAGATCATATCTTGAAATTTGAAATCAACAATTCTGCTGGAGGGGTTGATCCTGCAACGGCAACTGTAACAGCGATCCAAGTAGAATTATCTGATAATACAAAAAATCCATTTATTGGTGAACCTCAACTAGTTGAAGTTAATGTGAGTGGTGGCTTAAATCCTATTTGGGAAAATAAATCAAGTCCATCTG
>JAEOUE010000147.1 GCA_016839515.1 Candidatus Hodarchaeum mangrovi | reverse complement strand
CTTTTCCTAGGGGAAGCTGTGTTGGGAATTAACCCTCAGTTGGGGCGCTTAGTTTCAAAAGAAGAGGCTCTTGAACATATAAAGAAATGTAAAAAGGCAGGTTTGGTCCATATGATTGGAAGAAATAGGTTAGATAAACAATGGCTTGGGGTTAAACCAGGAAATAAATTATTAAGTATCTGTAATTGCGATCCATGTTGCTGTTTATGGAGAATATCTCCAATATTGGCACCCAAAATAGGCAAGAAAGTTCAAAAAATGCCGGGTGTTGTCGTTAAAGTCAATAATGATTGTATCGGGTGTGGAACTTGCATGGAGGGTATATGTTTTGTAGATGCTATTCATTTAGTTGCCAATCGCGCCGAAATTAGTGAAGAGTGTAGGGGCTGCGGAAGATGTGTTGAAATATGCCCTCAGAATGCTATTGAGTTGATAATTAAAAATAAGGAATTTGTTCAAAAATCAATAGAACAAATTGATAAGATAATTGACGTTCGTTAATTCTTAATCTTTTTCCCAGTATATATTTCCTTTTTTAATATTTTGCATTCTTGTCCTATGTTTTAAAGCAGAGACTGCTTGAACAGTTTCTTTTATTGAGTGGAATACAGGAATATAAGCAAGTTCTAACGATTCTATAATTAATGAATACTTTGGTACATAAGGAACAAAACATACAACTGGTTTTCTTTTAGTTGATACAATGTTTGCAATTCGCCTCCCAATTTGAAATGATATATTTGGGGGGTAAGGAAGTAATAGTAATATTATACATTCAATTCGATCAATATCTGATAAATATCTGACAATATTTTCTATATCAGTATCAAGTACTGATCCTGTTAAATCAATTGGATTATTAAATGATGCAATCTCTCGAGCAACTGGATTCATAAGCTCTTTCATTTCAGCTCTCTCCTCTTTAGTAAAATCTATGCGATGCAATCCATATTGTACTAACATATCTGATGCCAATACACCGTGACCTCCCGAAACTGAAACGATTACAACATTACCGTAAGTAATGACATTCTTTCCGAATGGATTTTTCCGATGGGAAAGCACATCATATACTTTAAGACAAGTAAGTAGTTCTCTTTCTGAATGGGGTTGGATTACTTGACTTTGTCTTAAAGCAGCATATTGTATTTTATAATTACCAGCAAGGCTAGCAGTATGAGAAAGAGTCGCAACTTTTCCCTCCCGAGTGATCCCTCCAAAAAAAACAATGACCGTATCGTCAGCTTCCTTAGCTAATCTCAAAAATTCTCGAGCACGTCCTTCCTTAAAACCTTCTAAATAGAAAGCGATATTTGACGTATCAGGATCTTTCTTGTAAAAATACTCAAGGAGCATTGCCTCATCTACAACCGCTCGATTTCCAATCGAAACTGCTGTTGACACTCCGATGTTTCTCTCATAAAACTTCGTAAAGAATTGATCAACTCACACACCACCACTCTGACTGATAAGTGCAACAGAACCTTTAGGAGGTTTAGTTATTCGCTCTGTGGGTAGGAATATTGTATCGAATAATGGGGGAGAATAAACTCCAAGGCAGTTTGGACCGAGGACAGCAATATCATTGTCAAATGCAATTTTCTCAAGTGTTTCTTGTCTTTTTCTCCCTTTGATTCCTGTTTCTGCAAAACCACCCCCTATTATTACTGCTGCAGGTATATGGAGGTCTGCACAATTTTGGATATAATCTATCGTATCATCAGGTCCAACAGCTATGACAAGAAGATCAGGAATTTCGGGTAAGTTATCTAATCTCTCATATAAAGGAATTCCTTCAATCTCACCTCCAGAGGGATAGATACCATAGACCTTCACTTGCATTTCGAATTCATTTTTTAACATGACAATTCTTCCAGGGCTTAAAGGATTCTTCTTCGAAATTCCTACGACTGCCATTGATTTTGGCTTGAAAAGCTTTTCTAAATTCATGATTATTGAAATTAAACTATGGATTATATTATTAACAGAATAGAATAATATTTATTTTTGTTTCAATAAGGATTTTACTTTTATAAAAAAATAGTCCCCTAATCCTAGTTCATTACTTTTTCATGGTTAATGGTTTTATAATCGACACACTTTTCTTATATTCTCTATAAGAATCTCCAAATCGTTGTTCTAGATTTCTTTCTTCCCATAATTTAATAAAAATAATCAAAAGAACAAGTATTAAGGAAGTAAAACCAACTAGAATAATATATGAGTTTAACAAAAATCCTAAACCAATCCAAATGAGTATGTATCCAAAAACCATGGGATTTCTAGAATACTTATAAGGCCCTTTAATTACGAGAACCATTGTTTGAGTGCTCT
>JAEOUE010000146.1 GCA_016839515.1 Candidatus Hodarchaeum mangrovi | reverse complement strand
TACCCGAACTATACAATTTTTATAAGAAGATAAAAATGACTTTAGATCCCAATAATATTTTGAATAGGAATATGAATATTTTTTAAGGAGTTTACAATGAAGTTAGATACAAAATTAAAAGAAGTTGATAAGGCGGTATCAAATTGCCTTAAATGCACCGTGTGCGTTTATAGTGAGTGGCCACAAAATTATATAATATGTCCCATGTACCTTTATGATAAATGCTTTACACATAGTGGCGGGGGCTTTATGTACATAGCTAAGGGTTTGATAAATGAGAAGCTAAAAATTGATTCAAAGATATCAGATCTGCTATTTACATGTTCAGGTTGCCTAGCATGTGACGATATTTGCGAGGTCATTAAGTTTTCCGAGCCTTATGTTAGCCCATTTGACATTGTTCGATTAATGAGACGCGAATTGATAAAAGGAAAACTTGCTTCCTATGATAGACTGGAAATGCTCAAAAAACAATTGGAAGATTTTGAAAAAACCTCCCCCTCCGAAGAGAAAAATCCTTTGAGAATTCCAGAAACGATTTATGAAAATAATTCTGCAAGAAAACTATTCGTTAACTTGTCTCTTCTGAACTCTGAGGCAAATGTATATAGATCTGCATTGAAATTGTTTGAAAAAGTTGGGGAACCACTTTCGGTTGTAACAGACGGAGGTCTTAATTTTTCAGACTTATATGATTTTGGTTTCTGGAATGAAATAAAAGAGAATCTGGTCAGAAAATTCGATATCAAAAAATTTGATGGAAAGGAACTAATTTTCATCAACCCCCATTCACTGGAGTTTGTGGTAAAGAGGGTTCCCGAGATTATTTCAGGATATGAGAACATCAGGACTTTACATATTAGTGAGTTTATTTTGAATGCTATGGAAAGGGGAAAATTGAAAACAAAAAGGGGACAGAAAAAAATTAAGGTATCATATCAAGACCCTTGTTATCTAGGAAGGGGATTAGGAATTTATGAAACTCCGCGTGAAATTTTGAGAATGATTGATAGTGTTGAATTAATTGAGATGGAAAGGAATAGAAGAAATTCATTTTGTTGTGGAGCTAGGGGAGGGGAAAATTATTTTGTGGATTTTTCCTCGGAGACAGCCCTCGAAAGGATAAATGAGTTTAAAAAGACTGGTGCAGATTTACTAATCACAGCCTGTCATCACTGTAAAACTATTTTCCGAAAAATAATGAGGAATAAAAGAGATCGGGTAAAGGATTTAGTCGAATTCATTGAAGAAAAATTAGAATGAAAGGTAACAAATAAAATAGAAAGAGTATAATCCATAAAAGAAAATAAACTCGTGAGTATTTAAATTACAAGTAATATATGCCAACAGAAAAAGCTATTGCAGGCTCATAAAATAGGCATTTAATATTTTTTATTAAATATTCGTATTGAAAATAATATAATTTGAGTGTGTAACGACAGCACAGATTATGTAGATTCTGGAACTTAATACATAAAGAAGATACACGAGAAAATTAGACTTAGAGGAGACATTTAATATGGGAAATGCAATGACTGATTCTTTTTTATTTAAAGATGTATTTGGGGACGTAGAAATGATGAAGATTTGGGATGATAGAAATTGGTTACAGAAGTGGTTGGATGTTGAAGTTGCGCTAGCTGAGGCAGAGGCCGAAATTGGGGTAGTACCCCAAAAAGCGGCAGATGAAATTGGACGGAGAGCAAATATGGCAATTCTCCATCATGAAAAGATAAAAGAGAGATTTGATCAATTGGGTCACCCATTGATGGCTCTCATAAAGGTTCTACAAGAAGTGTGCGAGGATGGTGCAGGGGAATTCATCCATTGGGGAGCGACCACTCAAGATATTATGGATACAGCCCTGGTATTACAAATAAAGGAGTCCTTAATAATTATCGATAGGGAACTTAGCAGTATTTTGACTATACTTAAAGAGTTGGCAAAAGTCCATCGGGACACAATCATGGTTGGACGAACCCATGGGCAACAGGCCTTACCTATTACGTTTGGTTTCAAGGTAGTAGTATGGTGTAAGGAACTCCAGAGACATAAGGAGAGATTAGTTGAATGCAGAAAGAGGGTCCTGGCTGGACAATTAAGTGGTGCTGTTGGCACTATGGCCTCATTCGGGAAAAAAGGATTTGAAATTCAACATATTATGATGAAAAAGCTTGGGCTTGATGTACCGGATATTACCTGGCATTCTGCCAGAGATAGGGTTTCGGAAATAATAAATATTTTAAACATGATTTCATCGAGCTTCGGGAAAATAGCTAAAGAAATCATTCTTTTACAAAAAAACGAGTTTGATGAGTTGGAAGAATCCTCCATGGTCGAAAAAATATCTAGCTCAACAATGCCCCACAAGAAAAATCCATCGACCTGCGAAACAGTTGTAGCATTGTCCAAAATGATTCAAGCGCTTTCGTGTTTATCCAGTGAAATCATGAGGCCGGAACATGAACGAGACAATATACTATTGAAATGCGAGTGGATGCTTTTACCCCAATTTTTTGTGATGTTCGGTGCAATAATGAAGCATTCTTCAAAAGTATTGTATGGTCTAAAAATTAATAAGGAGCAAATGAAAAAAAATCTAGAAATCACTGGGGGGTTGATTTTATCTGAGCAGGTGATGTTACAATTATCCAAGAAATTGGGGAGGCAAAAATCACATGAAATTGTAAAGAATCTGGCCAAAAAATCCTTGAGGGAAAATATTAGCTTTGAGGAGGTACTGTCAAATGATCCTCAAATTTTGGAATATGTTACAAAAGGAGAGATTAAAGAACTTATAAATCCGTATTCTTACACAGGCTTATCTTCATTGTTTGTCGATAAAATTGTTGCTGAATTAGACAGCTCTGGTTATTAATGCAGAATCGAATGAATATAGTTGGAAATTGGTCAATTTATTTATTTATCTATTTGCCCATTCATTTTCTTAATCCAAATAGAGGGTTTTTAAAAAATTAATTAGGACCATATTAGAAATAGCTAATATATAATTTATTAGTAATGTTTTCAAAGGGTTTAATTGTTAACATAAATATAAAGGATTGAAGGGAAATTGAAATATGACAATTACCCAGGGAATAGCAGATTACATTGTACGAACAAAATATGCGGATATTCCTGCTAAAATATTAAAGAAGGC
>JAEOUE010000145.1 GCA_016839515.1 Candidatus Hodarchaeum mangrovi | reverse complement strand
TATCGTCAGATGATGGAATTTTTATTGTATTTGAATTTGATCCAAAATCACGTTTTGGTCATTTCGTCAGATCAATGGAAATGTTTTTTCGTATGGGGTCAAAATTCTTTACTCCCAGTGAGTTACGAGTTTTATTTGAAAAAGAATCATTTACAGTGACACATCAGCAATATATTGATAGTATGACTTATGCTACCATTGCTCAGAAATCAAAATAACTTCACCTTTCATGATCATTGAAAGGTTTCTTTAGTTTCACATAAAATAAGTATTCCTGTTTTCCCTTTATGATTTCAACTTCTTGATTCTCTTTTAGATTCCAATTTTCAGTTAATAGGGCTGGAATGATTAATTGATTTTTAGTCATGATTCCTTCATAACTGTCTTCTCCTTTAAAAGAGGGGGCTGGAACTCCACGAATTCTACTTCTAACTTGTTCTTGAACCATGATTGTTCCTGAAATCAATTTTCCTAATCTTTCTTCAAGTTCTTCTCTTTTTTTAAACCCAACTAATACAGCGAATTCTTCTCGAGTTATAGGCTTCAAATTCTCTTTAAAATGAGTCCATTTATCTAATGATAATCGTTTAACCGAACTCCCTTTGATATTGAGATTCTTAATTGAAGTTTTCATATCTTCCTCTAGACTCCCTTGGTTTATTTTAAAGAAAAGTCTACTGCCTCTCCCTTTTTCCCGCTGTTCTTTTACAATTTGTTTTAATAATTCATGCCGATTTAAATGAAAGATATAAACTCCAACTTTATTTTGTAAGTTCCTAGAGAAGGGAAATCTTAAAATTAAATCATTTTTGTGAAAATTAGATAGTTCTTGTTCTTGTACAAGCTTTAAATTATGGGTAACTAAGTAAAATTCATTAAAATTTCTTAAGTGCTCTGAAGTTGTGATCTCTCGAGCTTCTTCAATGACCTCTGGAATTATGGCTTTTCCCTCTTTAATTCGTGATTCAACCAATCCACTTGATAGAGTTAACTTCCCTGTTGAGGTTATAATAGAGATGATACTAACAAATAGACTACCGACAATTAAGGAACCTGTTAATAAATCTAGTTCCATTTGATCTAAAAGTATGAAAATAAAGGTTAGGAGAATCCATTTTGAGGAAATCAAGAAACTAGAAAAAAATAGAGAATTTAATAACTTTATAGGATTAAGAATAATATCTACATAATTTATTTTAACCTGACGCAAATAAAAGAGGAATAAATCGAAAAATCCAACACCTAAAAAGAATAAAATACCAATTTCTTTAAAACTTCGTAATTCCCTTAGATTAAAGAAAAAAAAAACTAATACAGCCAGTTTCCATAGATTTAATATAATTTTACTAAGATAAGGAGGTAAATTAAAGATTAATTCCTGAGAAGATTCCTGAGGAGAGATTATGAACCATACAAGAAAAGTTAGTGCCAGTAATAGTATCATTATATCTTGAACTTGAACCTCCGAGATTACAAGGGCTGATTTTTGATTATAAATCCAAGATGTAATTAACCATACCATTAAATACCCCTGTGTTCCCCCCTCCAGTCCTATTTGTGATTTTCTTTGTGCTCGGATTCGTAAAAAGACCATTATTAAAAAATTAAGGCTTCCAAGAAGAATGAAGAGTTCAGGTTTTTCTTGAAGGAAAGTTATTAATAGCCAGAGCAGTGCAAGAATAACTCCAATGGTTGTCAAGCGTGAGGGTTGGAATTCTTGAAAATCTGATTTTTTAAAGGATTCTAATGACATAGATGAATGAAAGACAGTTCATTTTTTAACATGATATATCTCGGAAACTCTAACTATGGGGAAAAAATAATTTATGGAAATCCAAGATAGACAAGTATGGAAGTTATCTGATAATGACAGTTGATTTATTGGCACAAAACTATGTTTCCTCAAAGGAAATCGATACTATTCTTTCACTAGCCTTAAAATTAAATCGACCGATTCTTGTTGAGGGTCCTGCAGGGACAGGCAAAACTAGCGTGGCGATATCTATCGCTGCAGCTCTTCAATGGAAATTGTTTCGCATTCAGTGTTATGAGGGTATTTCTGTTGAAAATGTAATAGGTGAATTTGATTATAAAAAGCAACTTTTAGCGATTGAGCTGGCTAAACACTCTAATAATGATTCTGACTTAGTATTGGATAATATTTTCACACGTAAGTATTTTATTGAGCGTCCACTATTTGAATCCTTTATCAATAATGAGCCAAATGTTCTATTAATCGATGAAATCGACAAAAGTGATGAAGAATTTGAAGCTTTACTCTTAGAAGCACTTGGTGAGCGTCAAATTACTATTCCAGAACTTGGAACATTTAAAGCTCAAAATGATCAACAATTAGTCATTTTAACGAGTAATAATTCTCGTGATCTCTCAGAACCTCTAAGAAGGCGATGTCTATATTTATATATTGATTTTCCAACCCGTGAGAGAGAAAAACAGATACTTGTTACTCATACAGGTTTGGAACTAGATAATCCTCTTATTCATGGTATTTCTGGCATTGTGAGTCAAATTCGAAAACATGATCTTAAAAAACTCCCCAGTATAGCTGAAACAATTGATTGGGCGAAAACATTAATTTATTTAGGCTATAATAATCTAGATAGAGAGATTTTAAAACAGACTCTTTCAGTTTTACTCAAACATCAAGAGGATATTGAAAGACTCGATCCTCAACTTTCAGAAATCCTTAGATTGGGAACTAATTAAAATGTCCATAATTCTCAATTTTGTTGCTAGATTGAGATATTATGGATTAGCTATTTCTCCTGCCGAAACCATTATGGCTCAAAATGCCTATCAACTAATTGGGGTAAGAGACAAAAATAATTTATGTCTTGGATTACGAGCTACCTTGGTGAAGAGACATCAAGATATTAAGATTTTCAATCATGTTTTTCAATTATTTTTCGGCAATGTGGTACCAATTGAAGATACTTCTCATAACATTGAACGATATAAAAAAGGAGAGATGAGATTTCTTAATCGATTACGAAATATGAATGATTCATATCTTCTTCTTGGACAGGCTCTTTTGGAAGGACGTATTGAGGATGCTCATGGTATTGCAACCCAAATAAATATAATGGGAGAGGGGACAATCGGATCAGGAGGATCTGGAGGGTCAGGATTTACAAAATCGCTCATTCTCAATCTTCAACGGTTATTTCGATTATCTTTTGGAATACCTGTACCTATTCATGGCTTAACTTATGAGCAACGGGATTCGATTCCTTTACCAACATTGAATTTAGCAAATAATCTGTATTCTTTTGAATTAGAAATGTTATCAGCTCAAGAACTACAACAACCTGTCTTCACTGAACCTATGGCAGATAATATATCTCAAACGAATCAATTTTTAGATTATGATCTAAACTATATTTCTACATCAGTTAGCAATGTTAAGCAACAATTAATTGAAATTGGCCACATCCTCGCTAGTCGAGAACGTCGTAAAAGGAAACAAGCACTTAAAGGGAAGGTAGATTTTCGGAGAACATTTCGGAGGAATCTGGTTCATGGTGGGACTCCAATTAATCTCATGTTTCGTAAAAAAAAGAAACAAGATCCTGAAATAATTATCTTGAATGATGTAAGCGGATCAACAAGCTGGGCAGCCTCCTGGTTTTTTGTAATTTGTTATGCGGCTAGAAATGTCTTTAGAAAAATCCGCATATTTGAATTCGATAATACTACAGTAGATGTCACTAAAGCATTGGAACTAAAGACGATTGACCGAGCACTTTTTGCACGACAAAATTGTTGGAAAAAAACTATTCGGCCTAGAAGAATTCATTCTGATTATCAATCTTCCTTTGAGGATTTATTTAAACTAGTTAATGTTAATTCTATTTCCAGAAAAGCTTCTATTTTATTATTAGGAGACTGTCGAGATAATGAAGGCACTTGGCGTTCTTCTGGTCCAATTAGTGCTGAACTACTTGAAAAATTAGTCTTAAAAGTTAAAAAAGTGTTAATTTTAAATCCTGAATCCAAAGCTTTATGGAACACAGGTGATTCCATTGTCAATTATTATCAGAATGTTGGGGCTAATGTATTCCAAGTAAGCACCATTCGTGATTTAGCAAGATTAATATTTGAACTGGAAGGTTAATATGTTACTTCGGGGCTTTTCTTAGAAGTTTGATACTTATTATAATAAATCCTAGGAAAAAAGTAGCTATACAAAATAAATAGGGAAAAGAGAAAGGAAATAATGCATAGAAAGAATTACCTACATTCAGAGGATAGAGTAGATCCATTTCAGGATAGAGAATAGCATCTAGAAATACATGTGAAAAAGTACCAATGAAACTACTTATCAGTGATTGAAAGAAAGAATATTCTCGAAAGATGAAATCGAAAGATGAACCAACATTCTTTTTTGCAAGAATTTTATTCAAACCCCAAGAGCTTATTCCTATTAAAACTCCTAGGATGAAAGAACCAGTAAATGAATGAAGTGGTCCATGAAGAGGTAGATTTGAGTTTGGAAAAAGGAATATCGCAGAAATTCCTTCCACGTCTGGAATAATACTTCCTACAAAAAGAGCAATAATATCTAAATAAGGAAAAATAGCAATAAATAAGAAACTAAAACCAAAATGAAATGGTGTAAAAGGCAATTTATTCCCCTTTCAATAAAATGATTTTTAATAACCTGATCTAAGAATGATATTAATGTCTAGTTATGATAATTTTAAATAGCTATAAAGGTGTCAAGTTCAACATTAATTACAGAGAGATTACAATGCCCTACACTCTAGCAGTGATATCTGACATTCATGCTAATTTAACTGCTTTGGATACAGTTCTAGAGCATATTAAACAAGAATATCCTGAAATAATCGAGATTTATTGTCCAGGAGATCTTGTTGGATATGGCCCTGATCCTTCCGCCGTTATTGATCGAATATTAAAAGAGAAACATGTAACCGTTATTACTCGTGGTAATCATGATCATGCAGTCGGTGGTGGTGGGCGAGATATTGCTAAATTCAATCCCTACGCTCAAAAAGCGATAAACTGGCAAGTTGTAGTTCTTTCACAAGAGGAAAAATCATTTCTATATCAGCTACCAAATTCTCGGACATGCATTCATGGATCGTTCCCTGCAAGAATAGCAATCGTTCATGGATCCCCAACCTATCCATTGGATGAATATATTCTTCTTGGGACGTCTCAGCAGAAGGATCTCTTTCCCTTTATGGATCTCTTTGAATTGGATATTTTACTCTTAGGACATACTCATATTCCATTTATTGACATTCAGATTTCAAAGGATTCAGGGAAAAGAATGATAATGATGAATTCTGGAAGTATCGGTCAATCTCGTGATAGAGACCCTCGTGCTAGTTATGGGGTAATTGATGTAGAAAAAATGAATGCAGAAATAATTCGGGTAGATTATGACATTGATCTGGTTGAAAGAAAAATTATTGAGGCTAGTTTACCCGAGTACCTTGGACAACGATTACATAAAGGAATTTAAGAAAGTTATCTAATTATGGGGGGCCTATCTATGGTTTTTGTTTTTTATTCTCCATATAATATAAACAAATAAATAAAAGGGAGGTGAAAGAAACATATCATAGGAGTTGTACTCATGGCCAATGATGAAGAAATGGATAGCATTCGAAAATATAAAATCATATTGGCAGGGGATGGTGCAGTAGGCAAAACAACTCTTATTAATAGATTTATTACAGGAAAGTTTGCGGCTGATTATAAGGCAACAATTGGGGTTGATATTTTTTCCAAACGTTTTAAGGTGGGAGGACAACATATTAATCTACAAATTTGGGATATAGCAGGACAATCATTATTCAGAAGTTTTCGAAAAAAGTTTTATTCCCAAGCTCGAGGAGCTTTACTTGTTTTTGATTTAACAATGCCAAGTAGCTTAGATAGCTTAAATAACTGGATTTCAGATATTAAAGAAGTAACTGGAGAAATTCCTTTGATTTTAATAGGAAATAAGTCTGATTTAATGGAATTACGTTCAATTACAGATGACAATATATCTAATTTTTTATCGCAATCAGAGATTGTAGATCATTTCTTGACCTCTGCAATGACTGGTGAAAATGTAGAAAAGGCATTTCATGAACTTGCATTGCATATTATTGCCTAATCTCTTCTTTTTTTAACTTGGTAGTGACCAGACAATCGCTTTCTTCTCCCGGGAGATTGTCTTTTTAATTTGTCCTTTTGCAGCAAGCTCTGCAAGAGCTGAGGGCATTTTGTCAGGACATTCGGCTAATCCAAGTAATGTTGCTTCATCGATAAGTTGTTTGGTTGTAGCTTCATGCATATCTTCTAATAATAAAATTATTAATTGCATGACCTTTTCTTCATCTTTAAATGCCACAAGATATTCCTCATTAAGTCAGCATACTAATAATTTCTTCGAGTGTCGCAATGAAGATTTCTATTTCCTCTACTGTATTATAGAGATACCAACTTGGTCTTAGTGTTCCCTCATTAAGATTGATTGTATGATGCCAGTAATGAGCACAGTGGTACCCAGATCTAAGAAAAATATTATTCATTTCATCCATGAGAATTGCTACTTCATGGGGATTTATTCCTTTAAGATCTATAGCAGCCAATGCAGCTCGGTGTTTCGGATCTTTTGGGCCTAATACTTGGATTTTTTTCCCTAAAGTTTCTTCTAATCCTGTAAGCATTTTATTTGCTAGGTGAACTTCATATTCTGCAATATTTTCCATTCCTACCGAGTTCAAATAATCAATCGCTGCTCCTGAACCAATGGCCCCCGCATAATCTTGAAGACCAGCTTCAAATTTTGAGGGTGGATTAAGCAATTCAATGTTAACTTTTCCTGAATTTAATGCTTTTACATCAGAGACGGTTTCTCCACCTAGAATAAGAGGTTCTAATTGTTCAAGTAAGTCATACTTCCCATATAATATCCCCACTCCAGTTGGTCCGAGCGCTTTGTGCATGGATGCTCCAAGTAAATCGATTTCCATTTTCTGAACATCTATTGGTGTATGGGGGAATGATTGGGCCGCATCTAGTTGGAGAATCCCCTCATTTTCATGTACAATTTTACCTAGCTCTTTCACAGGAATTTTAGCTGCGGTCACATTACTTATATGATTTAGGCTAGCTAAGAAGTTTCCAGGAGAGCATTTTTCTACAACTGAAGTAAATTTCTCTATGTCAAAGACACAATCAATGTGGGTTGGAATAATAATTAGATTAATTCTACCGAGACTTTCAAGACGTACCCACTTAACCAAGTTTGAATTATGTGATTCTGAGGTCGTTATTATAGTTGGTTTCTCCTTTGAGTTTAGGTTTAATATATTACCACCTAAATTTAAAGCTTCAGTGGTATTCCTTACCCAAACAACTTCTGATGCATCCTTAGCGTTGATAAAAGCAGCTATTTTTTTCCGTGATTCATTATACAACCTTGTTGTCTCTCGTGAAAAAGCATGGGGACTTCTACCAGCACAGGCAGTATAATGTGAGTAATAATCAACTAAAGCATTAATTACTTGCTTAGGTTTTAAAGACATACAAGCTGAATCGGCGTAAATAATTGGTTTCCCATCTTTTAATTCATGAAGAGCGGGAAAGTCTTCGCGAATACTTGAAACATCTAACATTCATTTGAACCTCTTAGATTTTAACATTTAGATTAGTGAACTACAGTGGTCCATATTATTCATCTTCTTTTGCAACAGTTTAGTCAGTTTTAATTTCTAATTCTAAAATATCTGACCTATTGATAAAATATTCTACAAACGATTAGAAAATATCAGATTTTTATCTTTTAGTGAGTGTTATACAATTTTTTAAAATAAACTTTTTCAAAAAAGCTTTTCATTTTCTCTAGTGGGATACCATTAGAGAATATATACCAAGATTTCATTGAATAAACAAGGATGTAAACTCAACAAACTAATTACTGTACCAGAAAGATTAAATCATAATTCAATTTGTAAAGTTTTATGGTTCATTATGTAATTGAAATGAAAGATGTTGAAAAATCTTTTTTCCTTGGAACAGAGAGAATCAATATCTTCACAGACCTGTTTTATCAATGCAGAGAAAACAGTTTTTCATTAATAAAAGGTCCAAGTGGCTGTGGAAAATCTACTCTTATTGCATTGATAGCAGGATTAACCTTAGTTAATTCAGGAAGTATTAGAGTTTTTGATCACGATCTTCATGCTATGAATACAGAATCATTGGCAATTTTTCGCTCTATGACTATTGGAATAGTATTTCAAATGGGTCATCTAATTAGTAGTTTAACAATTAAAGAAAACATACTTTTGCCAGTAGTTTTAACAGAACGAGATGAATATGACTACGAACAGCGTGCAAATAATTTAATGAAAGAATTTTCCTTGATCCATAGAAAAAATTCTCTTCCTCGTCAAGTAAGTGGAGGAGAATTTCAAAGAGCTGCTTTCGTTCGTGCTTTAATTCTTGATCCTCCTTTACTACTTGTTGATGAAGCAACTTCGAATCAAGATCAAAAAACAAGACAAGTTATTATCGATAAACTCACAGAATTAAAAGGAAAAAAAACTATTGTTGTTATTAGTCATGAACCAGAAATTGAACCTCTAGCTGATCAAACTCACATCCCAATCCATGGATGTTTACAGCAAAAATAGGGGATAGAATTGGGTAATTTAACGCTTGCTTGGAAAAACATATCACGTAATCCACAAAGGTCACGAATTTTTATATTTACTCATTCTCTGTCAATGGCGACTGGAGGTATATTCTTTTTATTATCAAAAGGTTTATACTCTGAAGTATCTTCATTTCAAATCAAATTTAATATTAGTATTCTAAATCTAATGACTAGATATTTAGAATTTACACAGTTCTTTGCCCTTCTTTCTTCAATATCAATTGCTAGTGTCTTAGCATCTTTATTAACAGTTTCCCAGATGGATGATTTCAGTGTGCTTTCTGCCCTTGGTGGAACGTTTAAAAAAATACAACGAATCCCTCTTACAAACGTTTTGTTAATTAATTGCTTTTCAGTTCTATTAGGAGCGATAGAGGGATTGATTGGAGGACTTATTTTTCAAATTTTACTTGGATTTAATATAAACCTTACTATAGGAAAAATTATTGATTATTTTATATTTGTTGCTTGGTTCTTTTTTCTTTCTATTGCTGGAACCTATCTTATCTCTGGTTTTCTAATTAATATTTTAATTAAAAGAAAATTCCAAGAACTGGCTCTTAGTCAATATGCGATTGAGTCAAATTCTGATCAAAGAAGAATACTAGGAATATCAACTAAGAAAAAGCCTGCTTTTTTACTTGGGTATTTATTTCAAAAAAGGTTCAGGTTGATTTCTCGTGTCGTAATTTTTGGAATACTGACTTTATCCTTAATTAGTTCTTTTGGCTTGCTTGGTGGATCTATTATTCAGGAAACCTCCAATGAATACATTAATCATGGGTTTTCATCTGACGTAATTATCATAACTCCTTCTTTGGATTTATCAATCCTTCTTAAAGATCTCTACAACCCTTTTAATAGAATAAATTTCAATTTTTCAATGAAAATGAGTAGCGAATCGATTTCAGAACAATTTATTAAAGAGATTCAAGAGGAAAATAGTTCCTATGAGAAAAGATGGTTTTCATTGGGTTACATATATTTTATTCCAGGTATAAATTATGAGGATATTTGGACTGGAGCAGAAAATACAACTTTTCCAAGTTATTTTTGGGTTATCGATGAAATATCAACAATCTTCCAATATTATTCTTGGAAACTTCCATATGATTCTCCTCCAGAGTATCAACCTATAATCATCGGGGATGGGTGGAAATATCTCGTAAAGAAAAATACTATTACCTCATTAATTCCAAAACAAATAAATGGTATTGATCTTTCCGTTAAACGCTTTGAAATAGAGAAGGCAGTCATTGATCCTTTTGCTAAAGGTCATTCAATTTTTTTATGGAGATCCAGTATGCTGGAATTATATCCTGAATTATCTGTAAATTTTACAAATGTATTATTTGTTAAAAATCCAACAAGAAGGGTTTACACCTTAATTGAAAACTATAATTTGCATTGGTTTTCTTTAGAACCTTTTAAACAGCTTTATCATGAAGATACGAGGAATTACTGGTTTTATTCTAATCTTGCATTTACCCCCGTATTTGTTTCAGCTTTTCTTTCCCTTTCTACTTTTCTTGTTATACTTTGTAATGTTTTAAATCAAGATCTTTCTATTATTAGGGCTGTGGGTGGTCGAAATCTCATTATTCAAAGAATTTTATTATGGATCATAATTTTTCTGTCTTCTCAAGGTTTTTTTTACGGAATAATACTCGGATTTTCGACTTCTTATTCTCTAATTATATCCAATCCTGCTTTTCCTGCCCTTTCTTCTTGGTTAGTTTTATTTGGAGCATCAATTATTGTTGGTCTGGCAATATACCTGTATGTAAAACAACTCGCTAAAAAAATTATTTAATTAGAAAACAGTCGGTCTAATTGCCAACGTTTATTTTCAACCATTTTTAATCGATTTTTGGATAAATGAGGAAACAAATTACTTGGTAGATCAGGAAAAGTGTCACGGACAGCCTTCAAACAAATAGCTTTGCTCCAAATTTCTGGTTTTTTCAGAAATCTTGTCTTTCTCCGTGATATAAAATCTCGTGCTAGTAATAAAACACGTTGTTTAATGTGAAATTTTTCTAGTTGTGAATAATGAGTTAAATTTAACTCCTCATTCATTGTTTTAACACATATAACTATAAATGAGGATTCTTGTATGTTTTGTTGCATAATCTGATATTTTTTACGGAGTTCAGGAATAGAAGAAAGGATCTTGAGTTTCCACTTGATTATCTTTGGCTTATCAACATGAAGGCCAAAATCATGGTTAATCGCATTAATTACAGACTCAAGAATTGTTAAACCTAAAAAATTCAAATATACCTCAATAAATCCTAAATAGGAATTAATCCGATTTTGGAAACTTCTTACGCCCAAATTGATATCAGAATCTCGGTAACAAATTGTAATCTCATTCAACCAAAGTTTTGGGAAAAATCGGCAGAGTAAGGATGAAACTCGGGAGTTTTCTTTAAAACGTCTGTCAAAATGCGTTTCTTGATGAGTTATCTGATTGTGTAATAATGCAATACGTGAAGGAAAATTTTCGTTATTTTTTAGTATTTTTGCTGCCAGGATTGATCCTGTGAAACTAATTACTTCATTTTCGTGATTTTGATAGAAATCATCGTGACAAATTTCATCTTCCCATTTAATTTCATTTCTTCTTAGCACTTTTTTATTCCATTCCTTTTTTATAATCAATATTTATATTATACATAACTTAATATTTAGGTGCTTAAAAAGTTTTGTATTTTATAAATTATTTATATACTTCTCACTTTTTTATTATAATAAAAGATATATAGTCAAAAAAGTTTAGATCTACAAATATCTCCCTCTTTAATGACCCTTTTAATCAAATTCTTAGTAATTTAGCAAAATTTGATTTTAATTGAGCTTTTTTGAGGAGAATTTTTTTAGTTTGCTTAATTAAGTTCTTTTTTAAGTTAGAATCCTTTGGAATAGGAAGTAAAAGCTCATTAATTCGATTTCCTAAAGTTGAAATTGTAGCTTGGATAAAAATTTTAGATTTTATCTGATTCTGACAAATCTCAGTATTTAAAGCCCAAAATAGTAAGTATTCATTAAAGAACTCAGAATTAAAATTGACTCGAAATTTTCGTATATGGGATTGGATTAGAATCTTGGTTTCATATGGGGTAACTAATGCACATCTCCCAATTAAAAAGGTTCCATCATTGACAAATAGAATATCTCCAGCTTGGATATCTTGTTTATCCTTATATTTGTTCCAGATTTCTTCAGAGACCTTTTTGATTGGATTGAGATTTATTTCCCAGTTAAAAATATCAGAGGTTCGTATAAAAGGGATTTCACCTGTTCCATAACTCTTTACTCCAATTTCATGTCCACGATTGACTTTAATAATTTTAGCTTTAACCAGATCACCAAAACGGATTAATTCAAATTTATCTTTATTAATTTCTTTCAATTGATTTTTAATATCTGGATTATAATATTCAGGAATTAATATTAGGTTTTTCAGTTCATTAATGTTTAATACAAATCCAAATTTAGACGAATCAGGTAAAGATCCACTATTTTTTAAATAAATCTTGTAATTATTAATTACTTTTGAGATATCGGAATTATTATCCTTATCATACAGTTTAATTGATTCTATTATTCCCATAAAGAAAGAGTAATTAACAGGTGGTGGAGATTTTTCAAGAATTAAGATATTTGTTTTTACAAAAGTATAAGGTAAAAATGTAGCCTGAGGACAACTAATAATAGCTAAAATTGTTGAGCATTTTAAAATAAATTGAATAATGTACCTATCAGATGGATTTGATAATACACCTTCAGGTAATATAATTATCATTTTCCCTCCAGATTTCAAGAATTCTAAACAACGTTCAATAAATAAAATTTGAGGAGCTTGGGATTCTCTCAATGCTACTTTTTGCCAATCACCAGTATTAGGGTCTTTTTGCCATTTAAATCCTAGCTGAAACTGCTGAAGAATTTCTTTATCATTAACAGGAATTTTTGCTCCAAAAGGGGGATTTACTAAAATCAAATCAAAGAAATTAAAGTTAATGTTTATTTTTAGTTGATCAGACCATGACTGATAAGTTGAAAGGGCATTACCTTCAATAATTCTCTTATTATTAGATCCAAGGAGAATTAAATATAGTTGAGTTATTTTTGCGAGAAAACTATCTTTCTCTATCCCCCAAATTGAATTGTATCCATTTAAAAACGCATTGATGAGAATATCTCCTGTACCACACGCAGGATCTAATATTTTGATATTATTATTCGAATCGATTAGTCCCAATAGTAATTTAATTATAGGGGCTGGTGTAAAAAATTGGCCTTTATCACCTCTTAAATTAGATCCCATAAATCGTTCAAAAAGAACTCTAAAAATAGTTTCCTTTTTAGAAACGATAGAAATGTTTTCTAATTTTGAGACTACAAATTCCAGTGATTTATCATCAAATTTTATTTCATCTCTGGGTTCCATAATTGTCGGATATTTTTTATGGATTTCTTTGAAGAGAATATTAATTCTTTGTTTAAGAGTAAGCTGATTGGGATATTTTGTTTGGAAAAAAACTGGTTCTTCAAATTTCGTTTCCTGTTCATCCTTGAGTTTACATATGAGTAAAAATAGCATCTGCTCTACTAAAAGGTCATCTTTAGTTGTTCCAGCTAGATTTCCTGCTAAATAATTTCGGATTTCGATAAAAATTGAATCAGCTTCGTAAGAGTCAATTAGATCTTTTCGACATATGAAATTACCCGAAAGCACCCGAATAAAACCACCAAATAAATAAACTCTTTATATTTAGATTATACTAAAATATTGTTGATTATCTTCGGTAGATTTCATTAAAGTAAGATTCTTATGATTTATGATTAGCAGTACTCTTCAAGAGATTTGATGTGATTGAATTGTGTCCTCCCATGCTTGATTTTCATTTCGAAGTCAGGAAGCTTGAGGACGAAAATGTACCCCTTTTTAAAAAATTTAATGAATTAGAAGTAAGACATCTACTTAAAGAATTTTTCGGTTTAGATGATGATCGTTTTTTTGAATTTTATGAGGTAAAACGTCCTGGATATGGAATAGATCGTTCTATTCCAGTTTTTTCACCTTCCCCAAACCATGAATACTTTACTCTTCGAGCATTTCCTAAACCTGAAATTGGAAATGAGCCTGTGTTTAATCAAGCTGTTTATCGAAGAGATCGTGTAAAAACTTTAATTGCTGCACTTCGAGATCATTATCCTGCTACTTATTTTCTTGATACACGTGACTTTTTATTAATTTTACAGCGTTTTGTTTTTTCTCCTGTTTGTCAATTTGAGAACATGTCAGAAATAAAAGAATTACTAGAAATAATTTATCTAGCTTCTTCAGCTTGTATTCTATTAGACTTCAATGAAAACCACTGGTTAATAAAGGGAGATGGAAGACTAATTTACACTGATACTGATTATATGGGCCCTGGTCCCTTAAAAGACAGTCAAAAAGCTTTAGAAGAAAATTTCAACCAGTCTATGATTTTTTTCAATGAAAATAATTGTCATCTATTATCTGATGCTCTTCATCAATTATCTAAGAAAGAAACTGGGCATTTAAATTTTGTCAGAGACTTTATTAAGACTCTAGAAACATACTTGGTGAATTGGAAATCAATTGATATTACTTCAGAATCTCTGAAGAAGAAAATAATTTGTTTGGAGCAGGTGGTAAATAATACAAAGCTTTAACCACTTGATTTTAACTGGAAAACCAGGTACTGGAAAGACTACTCTAATTATAGAATTATTGGAATTTCTTAGGACTAATCATCCCCAATGGAGAATAATTGGTTTTTATAGTAAAGAAGTGAGGAAAAAAGGGAAGCGAATTGGATTTGACCTAATAAGCATTGATGGGAAAAGAGGTACACTTGCTCGGACAGATGAGTTTTTTACTGGCATTAAAAAAACTAAATTTGGTCGATATTATCTTAATTTGGACGAACTAGATAAATTTTCTTCAAAGTTAAGTATGAAGGCGGATCTGGTAGTTATCGACGAAATCGGGAAAATGGAAATAATGTCATCAAAATTCAGATCAAATGTTTTGTGGTGTTTTCAGAACTCACGTGTCTTGTGTACTATGGGTCAGTTTTTTAATCCCTTTATTGACCAAATTCTCCAATTTCCGAATATCATAATATATACTATTACGAATGAAAATAGGAAAATTTTAATGACGAATATTCTTAATCAAATATGTGAGGATACTGGTTGAAATGAAAGAATTCTTTTTATTCGATTGATTAGTTCTTCATTACTTGACCAAGGCTTTTTTACGAAGTCAAGAGCTCCACATTTTAAACCCCGCTCAATATCTTTTTTAAAAGTAAGTGCTGAAATAAACACAACTGGAATTTTTGAAAAGCTTACTCTTTCTTTGATAAATTCACAAAAATCATATCCATTTATTCCAGGCATTTTAATATCTAGGAGAATTAAATCTGGTAGTAATTCCTGATTATTATATCGATTTATAAGAATAGAAGTTGCTTCCTTTACATCGCTTGCTGTCAAGACCTGATAATTTTCACCTGTTAATAATAACGTTAGTAAATCTAGTGTATCTTTTTCATCATCAACAACCAAAATAATAGAGGATAAATTAGTTGACATTACTAGTAAATCTCCAAAATAATTCTTCATAAATTTTTAATATTTTAACCGATTTTGTAAATTCTTTATGCTTTTAAGTGTCAATTAGAGATAAAATTCACCTGTTGGCTGAAAACCAAAGCTACGAATAAAATTTATCGATACTTCATTTTCTTCAAAAACCTCACAGATTAGCTCATCAACAGAATTTTGTATAAAATACTCTGCAGCACGGACTGCTAATGAAAATGCTATCTTTCGTCTTCTATATCGGGGATCTACTCCAATTCCTGCTATGACTCCTTGATGTCCTATTTCTTTATCAAATTTTATTAATGGTTCAATTGTAAGAAAGATGAATCCTACGAGTCTTCCATACAATTTTGCTACAAATGTTGATTCTTCATTAAAAAGAGTAACATCTTCATAAGTTAAAGATCTATAGGGATCAGGTGCAGTAATAAATGAACGATTATAAAGACGTATAAATTCCTCAGAGTCAGTGTCTAATTTTAGATTTCTAATTTCTATTATGGAATGATACTCATCATCTCTAATAATTTTTTTAATATTTTCGATTGCCTCTAAACCTTGATCAAAAGTCATTTTCATGACTATAAACTTATACTTTTCTTTTTGTAATTCGGTACTTATAGTTTTAGCTGTATCTTCTCGTAAAAAAAGACGACGCAACTTTACTGATTTTCTCTCATCTTGATTTGAGCTTGTTGGTTGAGAAGGCATTATTTTACCCTTTTAAAAGATACACAAAAGTCAAAAGATAATGAATAAAACTATTTCGCTTTTACCTTCTTTTCAAATGAATCGGAATGGTACTATAGTAGATGCTCATGTACATCCAATAAGGTCGTTAGCTACAGGAGAATCTATCATTAAAGAAATGAAGGAGGCGGGTGTCAAAAAAGCAGTCTTATTAGCTCTTGATCTTGATAAGAATGTTTTAAATGACGATATTGAACTTAAAAATCAAATAATACAAGATTTATGGGCATATTCTCTTTTTATTGACCCTGAAAAGCTTATTAATGTTATGTATCAAATGTTAGACATTGGTACTACTCCTAATTCATTAATAGCAAAATTGGTGGCGGATTTCCCTGAATTTTTTATTGGATTTGGTTCAGTTAATCCAAGAAAGAATGAGGAGACCGTAAAAAATCGGCTTGACGAGATTAAATCATTGGAATTAAAGGGAATAAAACTTTTACCAACTTTACAGTTTTTTAAACCAGGTTCCACCTTAGAGATAATAAAAAATAGACATCAGAGACAAGTAAATGCGAATATTAAAAGAATCTTCTCTTTTGCTAAAAAAGAAAACATTCCTGTTCTTATTCACCCTGGAAAAGATCCTGGTCCATGGGAAATTCATACACTCCACTGTGTTCAAGATTCACACCCTAAAATCTGGCGGAATATTCTCAATCGTTTTAAAAATAATAAATTTATACTTGCTCATCTTGGATGTTATGGATGTGATTCCTATGATGATACTTGGTTGAATGAAGCAGTTAATTTAGCAGCTTCCTTACCTAATCTTTATCTTGACACATCAGCTGTTCCTTATCATCTTGAGAATAAGCAAATAGTCAAATTGATACGAAAAACATGTTCTTTTGAGAAAATTATATTTGGTTCTGATTCACCTGTAGTATATAGGTCTTCTATGTTACATAGCATTAAAATTATCGAAAATTCAGCTCTATTAACAGAATTAGAGAAAGATTTAATACTTTTTGGGAATGCGTTTGAATTTTTAGAACTTTACTAGGCAAGGTAGATTTTTTTGTTCAAAGTTTGTGTTCTAGGATCAACGAGCAAAGGTAATTCAACATTCATTAAAATTAATACTACTTCTTTTTTAATAGACGCTGGAATTAGTGCACGAGTAATATCAAAACGGATAAGAGAAATCGGGGAAAAAATGAGTGATTTAGCAGGTATTATTATCACTCACGAACATAATGATCATATCAAAGGCATAAAGGCTTTAGCTAAAAACAATCGAATTAAATGTTATTTATCTGACGAAACTTTTGGTAAATTGAAAAATAAATTAAAAAATATTGATATAGAGCTGATAGAAATTGGAAAATCTTTTAGCTTAAGTTCCTCCAACTTAGAAATTATCCCCTATGAGAGTTCGCATGATTCTGTTGACCCATTAGTGTTTCGTATTGATTATCATCAAATTCCATTGATTGGTTATATTACTGACTGTGGTTTTCTCAATACCTACCTGATTGATGGATTTCGTGGTGTTAAGATTTTATTTATTGAATCAAACCACTCTTTTGACCATCTTTTACAGAGTTCTTATCCAGAATTCCTAAAAGTGAGAATTCTTGGTCGGAAAGGCCATTTATCAAATTGGGCTGCTGGAGAATTCATTTACGAGGTTAAACCACAAATAGCAATACTTGGTCATATTTCAGAAGAAAATAACAGTCCTGAGGAAGCATTAGCTGAAATAGAAACGGTCTTAGCTGTCAAAGAAAGGTTCAATCTTCCTTTTCTAGTTATTAGTCCAAATGGTTCACGAAGTACTGTGATAAAGGGGAAATTATAAAGGGAGATTCCCTATGTATTGGATTTGAATCTATGTTTTATCCAATCATACCATGTAGTACGAAGAATAAACAAAAATGGGAAAATAACCCAGAAGAACAAAAAAAGAAATCCTACAGGCATTGATTCGATAGCAATTGCATTTTGAGGTGCATTTGGACCTTCAAATATAGGAATACCTAATGGTACTAAGATCATAAGTGCTATTAATCCGAGTCCTAGTAATAATGAATTAAAAATGGCTAATAGAACATTGACCCACCATAAGAATAAATTATTAAATAACCACGTTATTTGATTTGTTGAAAAAGCAGCTGTCCATAGTCCTTGAGTTGCATCTCCGAGGAAGCTTCCTTCTAACACTTCTATCATATTTATATTAAAAAGCATCTTCGAAACGCCAAGAAATGCTGTTCCTATAAAGAATAAGATCTCTGCTATTACGAAATTTACAATAAATCTGACTATATCCGAATTGCGATTGATTACGACCATCTAATGTCATCCTTTTAGAATTGTCAAGAAATTGCCAACATAATTAATCTTTTAAACTATAAAAAGTGCTATGATTAATCTTTATTAAAATTTTCCTGAGCTAAGATTTATTTACTGTTCATTAATTACTTTTTATCCTTTTTATTCTTCGAATATTTAAAATTATAGCAATTAAAATGCTTTTTTGGTAGGTTAATCTTATTGTTCATTAAATAATAGAAGATTAGACCCTATTTTTACAGATTTAAGGATCAAAAGCTGATGTTTCGTTCTTATAAATCTCACGTATTGAAATCAATTCTCCCTTAGTCAGAGTCAAAATACCTAATTTATCAGCTAATTCTCTTGCGGTACCAGAAAATTGATTTGCTACAACCATAATCTTGGAGAGATTAGGAGCATTTTCTTGCAATCGTTCTGCTTCTATAATAACGTTATAACCACAAGACCTAGACCAATCTTTAACAACAACACCAATTTTTCCAGAGAAATCTGTTCTATTATCGCGTGAACCATCTACTAAATAAGAAAAACTTAACTCACGATCATTTTTACCAATAACTGTGACATTAGATTGAAAATCAAAATTTCTAAAATTTAAAAAATCTTGAACAAGCTCTGATAACTCATAATCCATCTTTCTTGAACCCAACCTTTGTATCGAGTCATTTAATTTGGTGAATATTTATTATGGACTAATCCTTTAAAAATATTACCAGTTAATTCTTAGATATTACCTAAATAATACGTATTAAATCTTTCATCAAATTCCTTACAATTACATGAAGAATATTTTAAAATTTCATATTTTTTGTCGGTTTTAAATCCATAAAGAGAAAAATAAATTCTAATTCAAATAATGAAGAAAATTAAACAATTAAGATGATAGCTCCGTTCCACAGTGAATACAACGCTTGTGAATTGTGTCCTTTGGATATTCTGAATAACATGCTGGACATTTTATTGTTGTAGATATCTTTGGCTCAGATCTATGTGATATATTAGCCATTCCCTCCCTTTTAATTGTTCCTACATTCTCTTCAGATTGATGGGTTTTTCTTTGAAAAATATTTTGAAAAAAAATTCCTAATTTATTTTTATACAATTGGTAGAAAATTGAAACAAACCCTGAAAGACCTAGAATTAAAAATAACATTGCAGCCACAAAATATGCTGAGATGGTTTCATACAGTATTTGAAGATAAAAACATATTATACTAAGGAATATAAAAAAAGTACTTGATAGAAATTCTCTAAGATATTTTTTTTGCTTTAGAAATTCTTTCAATTTGTGAAATAGGGGATTTTTTGTCATTTTTAAATAAGATTCCTATTATTTGTTTTTATGGCTTATTATAAGTGCAGTAATTTCCTAAACTCGTGCCCTAGATTTTTTCGAATACTGATTTAATACCTGGCTCAATACCTTGGAATATACTAAAACCAAATCTTGTTTCTCGATCTATAATTTCCCCTGCAATGTTTGTTTGCATTATTTGTTTTATTTCACTTAAATTAGGTGGAAAACCTGTATGACCCAAAGCCCAAATTAATTTAGGATATGCAGCTTCTGGAATCATGTTACTACCTTCAATAACTCCTCTTGCTAACATTTCTCTACCAGTTTCATATACTCTAAGATGACAATATCCCCATAAAGGTTGTACTACCATCACAATTGGAATTTGCTCTTCCTTTGCTCGATCAAGTGCGTTATATAATTCTGTACTGACATGACCGAGTCCTGTACCGATTATAACAACTCCATGGTATTTTTTGTCAATGACTGAATGTAAAATGTCAGGATTCATTCCAGGATAGAAATATAACATTGCAACACGAGGGTCAATTTTTACATCCAATAGAAATTTTTCAGGTAAATTTCTAGGTTTAACTGGTCGAAAGTATGTAATTTCTTGTGTTAACCAATCAATTTTTCCTAAAGGGGGGACTCCAATACTACGAAAAGTGTCTCTACGACTGCTATGCATTTTTCTTACTCGTGTTGGCTGATGTAAATAATCATACTTATGTGAAGTAGAACCTAACATACATACAAGAACCTCTCCACAATCAGCATACCCTGCAACAGTAGAGGCATTTAATAAATTGATAGCAGCATCAGATGATGGCCGATCTGAACTTCTTTGAGATCCAAGTATGACAACGGGAATCGGTAGGTTTTGTAAGAAATAAGAAAGAGCTGAACCAGTATAAGCCATCGTGTCAGTGCCATGGCCTATAATAACACCATCAACTCCCCTTTCTATCTCTTTTGCTACTTCCTGAGCTGTCTTAACCCACCATTCAGGTTTAAAGTTTTCGGAAAGTATCTCAAAAAGAGTCCTTGGAGTTAAGTTTACTCTTGATTGGATTTCTGGTACAGCTGCGAATAGTTCTTCAGGAGTAAATGCAGGTAAAACTGCACCTGTGCGATAATCTAATCTGCTTGCTACGGTTCCACCCGTTCCTAATAATGTAACATTTGGAATTTGTGAATTCCGTTTGACCTTTATTGATGGAAGCCTATAATTTCCTTGAACTTCTCCAACTTTTTGAAATTTGATATCTTTTGTTATTTCTATACCAATATTATAGCCTGTATCTAAAACTCTAATAGTAATAAAGTCTTTTGCTGTAAAAGCAGCTCTTGGAAGGAGTATTCCATGAAATCGGGCTCCATTTGGCTTTGTAAGAATAATTTCAGACCAAACTATAAGGTTATTATCTTCTAGTACCTTCCGGACTTCACCAGAATAACCAGGTAAATAATCCTTTTCTTTCTTCATTAATTAATCCCTCCAATCATTTTTTCGATTGCTTTAGCAATTTGCTCACTTTTTAACATTGGAAAGTGAGTTTTTATAACATAAAACATCTTTTTTCGATTATTTTGGTTTAATGAGTTTAGTGTCTCATCTAGAATGACTTTTAACTTTCTATATTGATCTAGAGAAATTTCTTGGATAATAAACTCGTACTTTTCTTTAATTTCATCATATGAATATCCACTATCTATTTTAACTAAGATATCTTTTAATGAGTCTTTAGAAATTTTATTAGTAATTAAATCCCGAATTAGGTTAGTGTAACCGTGTTTGCTAAGAACTTGTCTCCCTAGATTTTGTTGATGTATTATACAAGAAATTTTTTGAAAATGTCCAAGGATTGCGCGTGTATTTTCTGGGTACTCCTTTACAAGTGTCGTGAAGTCAGAATAAAATTCATTATCAAAAAGAAAATCCAGGTCAAATACATCTATTGGAAAATTAGCAAAAAGCTCCCATGGTTTGATTAAATCAACTGAATGGAACTTCATTTCATCAGATATTGAGATGGGAGGTGTATCTGTATCACTATACATTCGATCTTTTCCATGAATTACTCTCAGAAACTCATTATTACCAGTTATGGAATTAACTCGTCTTGTTTCTTGTGGTATACATTCCAGAGCCTGAATCATTCTTTCACGAAGGCGATTTAGTGCATGAAGGACTGATTTCTGATCACCTTTAATAATAACAAACGCATCTTTTTCATGTAAATTTAGCACCTCATTTATTCGGAGTAGATCAAGCCAAGATGCTGGATCATCTGAATGAGTCATGTTTCTCATTGGAATTCCAGCTATTAATTCACATCTGTCAAATAATTCTTCGCTGAATGTTTTTTCTGGTTGAACCTGTCTTATAAATATCCCTTTACATTTTGGTAAGCGAACAGCGAAAGCAACCATTGCTTTTGTAAGATCCCTAGTTGCAGATGAAACATCAATAAAATTAGGTTGAAAATCATTCTTATTAATACCTCGTTCCAACAGATCATTTTTTATATCAAGGAGGGCGAGTTGACGAAAAATTTCCCGGTCAACATATTTTTTGATTTGTCTAAAATCTTGAATCCCTTTTAGTTCAACTCTTGAACCCCCACTGACAGAAATGTTTACATCCTGTCTAATAGTTCCTATACCTCGTTTCCCAACTCCAAGTATTCGAAGTGATAATCCAATAAGCATTCCAAGTTGTAATAATTCCTCAGGAGTAGTGCAATCTTCATGATTGGTAATTATTTCAGTCAAAGGTATTCCTAAGCGATCTAAATTAAAATAAACGTTTCTATCTGATCTATCATAGAATCTAACACGTCTTGCAGCGTCTTCCTCTATTAAAACGTTATTAATTCGCACATTTTTATCTTTTAGATTAATAAATCCATCACGGGCAATAATAGCCGTACGTTGAAATCCTGTAGGTATTGATCCATCTAAATATTGTTTTCGATTAAAAATAATCTCGTCTACGGGAGAAGCACAATTGAAAAAACTGCTGATCTTAAATCCATTTTGAATGGTTTTCATACATGGCATAAAAGGAGGAGTTTCGTCCATTTCATAAGTACAGATATTATAGTCATTAAATGTTTCATAAATGACCCTATAGGATTTTTCAAACTCAACGAGCATCCCTGAATCAAAGTCCCCCATTTCCCCTAGAACTGGTCTAAATCTACGTTCAAATAAATAATCTGGTTCAAGATGAGCTGGAAGTAGTTGTGGTTTACAATGGCAGAAAAGTTTTCGATTAGAGATTAACTGGGCATGTACTTCAAGACCTACCTTTAATCCAATTTCTGAATAGTTATAGTTTAATTCTTGAGTTACCATAATTACAACTCTTTCTGTTCTAGGCAAGGATAGTTATTTATTTTATTTAGAAAGGTTTTTTTCTAATCCAGATTTAAATTTTATAGAAGGATTTTTTACTAAAATCAATCCATTATTAAATAACATAATTTCGATGTTGAAAAGAATGGTGGAATGCTTTTTATAAATCAATTAATTAATATGATATAGGAAGTAAGGTGTATTCC
>JAEOUE010000144.1 GCA_016839515.1 Candidatus Hodarchaeum mangrovi | reverse complement strand
CTACAGGGCACAACCTATTCCTATGGTAGATGTGATCTTCAATTATCCATTCGGGCGTGATGGTTTCAAACTTATCAGTGATGGAGGAGATTTATATGACAAACCAATCGTAGCTGCAGAGATATTTCCTCCCTTTGTACCTGGGGGTACAACTATGGGATATCGTAGGGCAATGGAGTTGTATATTCGTGGGATTACTCGCTTTTGTGGAGCTGGCCTATCAAAAAGCATGGGTCTTGGAAAAAGTCAAGTAACCGAGAAATTTATTGGAGAATCATCTGACTTTGCGGAATGGTGTGGGCGAACATCATTTTTAATGCAAGGAGGAAGAAGGGTTTCTGAAATTGCTATTTTTTATCCCATTGCGGCACTTGAAGCATACTATTATTTTGATGCTCCTGAATACATACCAGAAATGCGTTGGGGAACTTTCGTGCCTTATGAATCAGATTATCTTGCAATTGGAGAAATGTTTCTAAACCAAGTACATCGTGATTTTACGTTTATTCATCCTGAGGTGTTATTAAGTGGAAAAATTAAAGTAAATGGAAGATCTCTTGAGCTTGACAATAAAGTAAACTATCAAAGCTATAAAGTATTGATATTGCCCGGTCAAAAGGTAATCTCCCTTGAAGCGCTACAGAAAATAAAAGCATATTATGAAGCAGGTGGCTCTATAATTGCCACTTCGCTACTCCCCTCTAAAGCTGCTGAACTCCCGTCTAATGCAGAGGAAGCAGTTGTAAATGATCGGAAAGTCCAGGAAATTATCAAAACAATGTTCGGTATAGATTCCAACAAACCTATGCCTGAAGATGTATCCGAAATAAAAATTAACGATAGAGGAGGAAAGGGAATTTTTATCAGCAAACCCAATCCTGATTTATTGGCACATATCCTTGAAAATTTAGAAATTGATTGTGATTTGATGTTTTCAGGTAATCCTACTCCTTCAAGTGGTGGAGGAGCCCTTTCCTATGTCCATAAAGTGAAAAATAGATTAAATATATATTATTTTGCGAATTCGACAGATGAGAAAGTTAATACATTCGTTGAAGTGCGTGGAAAAATCAAACCTGAAATATGGAATCCTTACAATGGGGAAATTACGAAGATCCCCGATTTTAAATATATTAAAAAGCAGGATCAAGATTATACAAGGTTTCCGTTAAACCTTGATCCGGTTAAGGCTATACTAGTAGTAAGTAATTAATAACTACAACAAGAATGGTCAAAAATATGAGAGAAAAATTCAAAGATCCACCTAATGAGTTCAGACCTATTTCAAGTAAGCTTGAATTTGGTCCCTCAGATAATTCAGTCCAAAAATTGGAAGAAATATTCACTGTTCAAGGTTTTGGTGGTATATTATTTAGACCAACCAGCGCGACAAAAAAGAATTATGCTGTTGCGCGAAATTCACCGACTTTACGACATTCCTTAGGTGGACTTATGGGAAAGCATGTATCTGGACAATCGCCATGGGTAATGATATCTCCTCCAGGTACTATTCCTAGTGGTGTAACTCCACAAGACTTTTTAAATCTGATCGCTAATGGTGGCATTCCTTTATCCATTTCTAATGGGAGCTTAGTAGAACTTCCAGAGATAAAAACAGGAGAACCGGGATATTTGAGTAAAGAATGGTTTGATTACGTTAAAGAAATACTCGCTTATTTAAGGGAAACGGGACATAAGGCTGTTTTTTTTGATGAGGTTAGTTATCCAAGTGGAATGGCAAATGGCACAACGCCTAAGAAGCTATATCGTAAGATTCTGGAAAAGAACGAAGAGACGATAAAGGGGCCCTTTGAATATAAAACAGCTATTCCAGAAGAGGGAGAGGTTATGGCTGTAGTAGCAATGGATATTAATCATCTTAAACGAATAGATCTGACTTCCCTTGCGAAGGAAGGTCAATTAAAATGGCAAGCTCCTGCCGGGGAATGGAGAATCATGGTTTTCAATTGCCGTACAGTGAAGGCTGTTGGTGAAACAAATGATTATAACGCCATTACTGATTATTTAGACCCTATCGCTTCAAAATGGTTCATTAACACAGTATACGAACCTCTCTATAAAGAAGTTGGTGAACATTTTGGAAACACGATTTTCCAGACTTTTTTCGATGATGTGGGGATCTACAATGAAGAAAAAACCTGGACTTTTAAATTTAATGATAATTTTAAGGAACTGACTGGAAAGGATCCTGGCATATACTATCCTGCGTTATGGTATAACATCGGTCCGGAGACTGAAGCAGCGAGGGTAGCTTTCTTTGATACAAGAGCAGAGTTGTTGGCTGATGGATTCCCTAAGGTGCTTTCCAACTGGGGCAAAGAGCACAATCTTCCCATTTCGGGGCACGCTCCAGGTAATTACGAGATTCAACCTGTTGACATGTGTGGTGATCCGTTTAAATTCTACAGGGCACAACCTATTCCCATGGTAGATGTGATCTTCAATTATCCATTTGGGCATGATGGTTTAAAACTTGTCAGTGATGGAGGTGATTTATATGATAAACCAATTGTAGCTGCAGAGACAGGTTCAATGTTTGTACCCGGGGGTACAACTATGGGTTATCGTAGGACAATGGAGCTGTATATCCGTGGGATCAACCGTTTTAGTTTAGCCGGTCTTTCAGAAAGCATGGGCCTTGGAAAGAGTAAAGTAATTGAGAAATTTATAGGGGAGCCTTCCGATTTTGCAGAATGGTGCGGGCGAACTTCACTTTTAATGCAAGGAGGAAGAAGGGTTTCTGAAATTGCTATTTTCTATCCGATTGCGGCACTTGAAGCGTTCTATTATTTTGACGCCCCTGAATACATACAGGAAATGCGGTGGGGAACTTTCGTGCCGAATGAGTCAGATTATCTTGCTATTGGAGAAATGCTACTAAACCAGATACACCGCGATTTTACCTTTATTCATCCTGACGTGCTGTTAAGTGAGAAAATTAAAGTGAATGGAAGTTCTCTTGATCTTGACAATAAGGTAAACCATCAACATTATAAAGTATTAGTACTGCCTGGTCAAAGGGTAATCTCCATAAAAGCGCTACAGAAAATAAAAGCTTATTATGAAGCAGGTGGTTCTGTAATTGCAACTTCCTTATTACCTTCTAAAGCTGCTGAGCTCCCGGGCAATTCAGAGGAAGCAGTTATAAATGACCGGAAAGTCCAGAAAATTATCAAAACAATGTTCAATATAGACTCTGGGAAACCAATGCCCGAAGGCGTATCCGAAATAAAAATTAATGAAACAGGAGGTAAGACAGTTTTTATCAGCAAACCCAATCCTGATCTATTGGCACAAATCCTTGAAAAGTTAGAGGTTCGTTCGGATGTAATATTTTCAGGTAATCCTGCTCCTTCAAGCGGTGGAGGGGCCCTTTCCTATGTCCATAAAGTGAAAAATGATTTGAACATATATTTTATTGCGAATTCGACAGATGAGAAAGTCAACACATACGTCGAAGTGCGTGGAAAAATCAAACCTGAAATATGGGACCCTTACAATGGGGATATTAAGAAGATCTCCGATTTTAAATATATTAAAAAGCAGGATCAAGATTATACAAGGTTTCCGTTAAACCTTGATCCGGTGAAGTCCATATTTATAGTGGGCAATTAATAACTATAAGATTTACTTTTCATCTATTTTTTAATTTTTCCCAAGTAGATAATATTAAGTATTAATTTTATTCATCCCAAACCAATTATCTTTGAACAAAAACAGCATTTATAACCTAATTCAATCAGAATGTAATTAAATATATAATATTATAACATTTTATAAATTATGTCTGATTAATACGAATAATACGTTATTATTCAATGTATATAAGAAGGTCAAGAATATGAAGAAAATAGAATTTCCAAGAGGATTCCTATGGGGTACAGCTACATCAAGTTATCAAATTGAGGGTGCTTGGGATGCGGACGGTAAAGGTGAAAGCGTTTGGGACGATATCTGTCACAATACAAAAAGGGTAAAAAATCAAGATACAGGAGATATCGCATGCGATCACTATCATCGATATAAAGAAGATGTCCAAATAATGAAAAATTTAGGTTTGAAGGCATACCGATTTTCAGTTTCATGGCCTCGTATTCTTCCATCGGGTAAAGGCAAAATTAATCAAAAGGGATTTGAATTTTACGATAATCTTGTTAATGAATTACTAGCTAATCAAATTGAACCTGTAATTACACTTTATCATTGGGATTTACCTTTAGCATTGCAAAAGATTGGAGGTTGGGAAAATCGAAAAGTGGTTGATGCTTTTGTAGATTATGCGGATTTTATGTTTGAGCACTTTGGTGACCGCGTGAAAAAATGGATTACTTTTAATGAACCAAAAATATTTACAGTGTGGTTTTATTCATTTGGTATTTATGATCAAAGACCAGATGTTAGAAGAGGTTATTTAGCTTCAATGAATGTTAATACTGCCCATGCAAAAGCAATAGAGAGGTACCGTAAGTCTAAGAATTCTGATGGAGAAATCGGGATTACCCTCGCTTTAAACCATGTATATCCAAATACTGATTCTGGGCTGGATCAGAAAGCAGCAAAATATGTTGATGGTGTATTTAATCGGTGGTATATTGATCCAGTAATAAAAGCTGCCTATCCTCAAGATATGTTAGATGTTTTTAGCAAACGGTTTAATCTTTCTCAAATACCTAAGGAAGATTTAAAACTACTTAATGATAATCCTATTGATTTCTTAGGAATAAATAATTATTCTTGCCTAAGGGTTAGTGGAAAGAACACAGTAGATCTAAACAATATCATAAACATGATTAGCCCTGAGAAAGTAGAAGGGAGAGAGTATTCAGAAACGGGTTGGGAAGTATGTCCT
>JAEOUE010000143.1 GCA_016839515.1 Candidatus Hodarchaeum mangrovi | reverse complement strand
GTATATGATATTTTGGGAAACCGTGTAACGACTTTGATAAATGAATACCTATCTGCCGGAGAGTACGAAGTTGAGTTTAATGCAAGTCAGCTTCCTAGTGGAATTTATTTTTACCAATTAAATACTGGTAATCATCTTGAAACAAAGAAAATGATGCTCTTAAAATAAAATTCCCATTAAAATACTTCAATTTGAAATATTAAAGAAAAAATTTGTCTAAAGTAGTAATAGGTGTTCATGGTCTTGGCAACAAACCGCCGAAGGATTTGCTTGCGAAGTGGTGGAAAGAAGCAATATTAGAGGGGCTGAGAAAAAATAATCACTCGGAAAAGGATTTTAATTTTGAACTGGTTTACTGGGCAGACATTCTTCATAAAACACCTCTCAACCCAAAAGAGACTGATGTTGAAAGTCCTCTTTATCTAACCGAACCATACAAGACAGAAGATGAAAAAACCAGCCGGGAAGGTCTAAGTTTCAGGCAAAAAGCTCTTGAATATCTTGAAAAATATTCAGAGAAGATTTTAGTAAATGGCGTACTTTCGTTAAACATTCCTTCATTAACTGAATTATTTATTCATCGTCATTTAAGAGATCTCGAGGAATATTATTCTGATTCGTACACTTTAGTGGGAAACGAAAAGCGGTTGGTAAGGGATGTAATTATTGAACGCTTGGTCGATGTTATACAAAAGCACAAGAGAAAGAAGATATTTTTAATAGCTCATTCAATGGGATCAATAATTGCTTACGATGCCCTAAGATTTTACGTACCTGAAATAAAAATTAATGTGCTTGCGACAATCGGCTCTCCCTTAGGGCAAGATTATGTGATCACTAAAATTCAATCAGAAACAACTCCAGATAAAATTGAAACATACTCGGTTCCTGAGAATATTGTACGATGCTGGTATAATTTTGCAGATAAGGAAGACCAGGTGGCAATAAACCATGAGTTGTCCAAAATCTACAAAGAAAATTCAAGTGGTATTAAAATTAAAGATATTCTTGTGCAGAATAATTATAAAATCTCAGAGATTAGAAACCCGCATAAATCCTATGGTTATTTAAGAACACCTGAATTTTCAGACATTCTAAATTCATTCTTAACATATCGAAAGTTCAATTTATTCGGATTGATTAAAAATTTCTTCCGATCTAAATAAAATGTCTTATTTCCTTCTAGCTTGTTTTCAAATCAAATAATTTCTAGACAATTAAACTTTCCCGCTATTTCTATCGTCGTAAGTCATCTATGACGCTATAACTGAAAAGTGTCGTCACGACAACAAACATTTTTGTCTTTTCCAATTGATATAATCAATAACGATGATGGTATTATTCTTGCCTCTTTCACACTAAGTGAAGTTCAAGATATACGGTTATCTGAGGTTGCAGATAACAACAATTAAATTCAATTAATTATTAAAAAAATATGATGGTTGTGTTATGGCTTTTGCAACAGTGACTTTTTGGGGGGAAGGTATAAACACGTACGGGATACCAAATACACTTTATACTTATTTAATAAGTGTTTCCATAAACCAGGTTCTTAGTCACAGGGATAAGATTGTAAAGATAGTTCCAATATCTGAAGGTGCTCCTAAACCTTCAAGGGAACTTCCGTTTATTGTGAAAAACTCTGATGAGAAGAAAGCTATTTTGGAAGGGATTGGTGTCCTGGAGAAAATGGAAAGTCTTAAAGGACTTAAAAACCATAAAAGTCTGGTTGAGTTAGAGAAGCAAACCAGTATGGTCGGTGCTTTAAAAGAATATTATTAATAGGACCATACATAATTGAAGTAATATGAAGGGGATTAAACGTATTCAAATATTTTTTTATTGAATCTTTAATCCCTTGATGCGGATTGTTTGTGTCCTGCTTGATCGCGGAAATCTGCTTTTTAGTCCTCCCTTTGTTACTACTGCTGTGCCTAAAAGCATTCTATTAAATCTAACAACATATTGACCCGGGTGAAGATCTTTATTTCTAATTAATGCACCCATTAAATATAATTTTAGTTCATTCAAATCCTTAATATCATAAATATTTTTTGTGATGTGATTCTGGAGGATTTGTGCTGCGTGTGAATGAAATACAATGTTTCCGTTTTTGTCAAGTGTACCAAACTTGCAACCAACCCTATGAAATAATCCAAGATTTTCATCACTCCATTCTTTTGAAGAAAATAAAATATCATTTCTCCTTAGAAGGAATTTAAAGTTTGAAAACACATCCCGGTTTATTCCAAATTCTTCTGCTAGTTTATTTAGATTTCCATTTATTACTTTGTCATCGTGCTCATGCATCGTTATGACGAAATGCTTCTTCCATTTTAATT
>JAEOUE010000031.1 GCA_016839515.1 Candidatus Hodarchaeum mangrovi | reverse complement strand
TAGATAATAAGGATTTAATTGTTCACTAAATGATTCTTCTTACAATGTAATAATTTCTAGAAGATTATTAATCTCTTTTTGAGGAGTTTCTGATGAATAGACATATCGACCAACGATAACAATATCTGCTCCTTGTTGAATTGCTTTAAGAGCTGTCTCCTGATTTATGCCTCCAGCAACTGCGATTTTAGCTTGATTAATTCTCTTGATCCGTAAGATATCATTCCAGTTGACATTGTTTTGACGTTTTTCCTTTCCCAATTCTTCATCTATCCCTCTGTGTATTATAACGACTTTTAAAAACGATTTAATACTATCAACTAAGCGTAGAAAAGAAGTTTGTGAGGTACCTAAGGAATCTATCCACATATCGAGACCAAACTCTTCACATGCCTTCCCAAATTCTAAAATAGTCTCTTTAGGAGCTAATCCTGAAACCACACATCCATTTGCACCAGCGATTGATGCGAGTTCCACTTCTAATCTACCTACATCTAGCGTTTTCAAATCAGCTACAACATAATTTATTGGAAAATATTTTCTAAAAAGAGGTAATAGATGTGTTAATCCTTCATTTTTAATCAGAGGAGTTCCCAACTCTAAAATTAATCTATCGTGATATTGTATCCTTTTTAATAACTGTTCCACAGCCTCGAAATTGGGAATATCAAATGCAATTTGTAAGAATTTCTTGTCAGTTAATTGAGTCATTACTATAACACCCTAAGATTCAGATCTGGAGCTAATCCTGAGGTGTTTCAATTGCTTCCACGAATCTGCTTCCAGTAATAACCTGATCAATTGAATGAATCGATCCATGTAGATCTTTAATTGTCTTGGAAATTAAGTGATAATCCATATTTCTTCCCTCAAGAACCACTTTAAGATTTTCTGTCTTTGCATCTACTTCCACTAAGGTACAGTTAACAGCAGCTACGCCTACTATCTGTTCCAATGCAATTGCAAAAGAAACGATCGAAGGATCATGTAATTTCAATACATCAAGTACAAGCCGACGTACTCCACCAGCTGACTTTTTTTGATCAGACACATTTGAATTTTCAGTCAATTTTTTAATACCCCGCATTTTATCTTATTTTTCAAGTAAACAACCTTGATATCCACTGAATCAGCAGATTTTTTAAATATTAGGAGATTATAAATATTAAATGGTGTGTAATCAATGTCTGATCTCAATCGTTTTTTTTCGGGTAAAAAATCCTCAGAGGCTGAATCTAAGCTAAAATCAAACAAGACTAAACCTATTCTTATAGATCGAAGAAAGAAGGCAAAATCATTAACAGACCTGAGTAAAGCTCAAATTATAGAATTATTAAAGCCTTTGATGGTGGAGATACCTGGATTTGCTGCTAATCTTGCATGGACTAGGCAAAAAATTTTACCAAATAATCCTGATATTTATGCTGAAGAATTAGCAAGTGAATTATCTATTCCAGTCCTCCAAGCTTATCTCATACTTGATCAACTTGCTTCTGATTTGGATTAATCTTCCATTTCGAACATCATTTTAGCAATATCCTGATAAGAATTAATCTTATTTAAAGCATCACTACAATTGTTTATGAGAGGTGTATTTTGAAGTTCTGTTGCTCTTTCCCGTGCAATTTCAAGTTTCTTTTTTGCTTCAGTAAAATGATCCATCGCTTCTGGAATCATATCATCATATTCCTTGACTGCTTGACAATAAAGTTGCATTGCTTCAAAATAAATAATTTGGGGTTCAAAATTCTCTTTTAATTCTTCAACAGGTAATTTTTGAACAACCTGCTGTAGAATTTGAGCAGCATTTGAAAATTGTAGTGCTGCTTGTTCATTATTATCATGAATCATTAGATTTTTTCCCGCTGCTTCATAATAAGAGGATAATTGAATTTGTTCTTGTAGTTCAAATTCAAAATTTGAATGAATTCTCCTCAAAGACCGGTAATACTGAGCAGATTTATGATAATTGTTTTTAGCCTCTACAAATCTTTCTGATTCAGAATTATGTACACCCAGTACAAATAAAGTTTCAGCTTGGTCTTCAATATGGGAAATAGTAAGTTGAGTAATAAAATTAGATATTTCTCCTATAAGATCTCCAAGATATGGTTGACCAAGGAAAATTGCTTTCTTAAAATTTCTAATAGCTTGATATAGTTCTTTTTTATTTTTGGTATTAACTCCACGAAGATATAGGAGTTTACCTGTAGTCCTGAATATGTTTCCAAGTGTGTCAAAATAATGATCATAATCTGAATTTTCTTGTTCCACTTTTAATTCTTGAGAGTAACGGTTCACTGTTTCAACGTATAAAACATCAGCTTGTACAATATCATTTTCATTAAAGGCGGATGCTGCTCGTGTCTCTTGTACTCTTGCATCTAACCTTGAAATAAGACGATTTATATGATTTAACCATCGTGAGTAAAGGTCAGGAAACTCTGATTGTGTTTCAGAGATAGAAGATTTGAGCTTAAGATAGGAGGTTTGAGCTTTATCATACCTACCACTTAGAAACATGAATTCAGCATTATTGAAGTTTCGAATATGCTGTAAAATTCGAGTAAAAAAATTCTGATTTGGAACAGTTTTTTCCACAAGTATTTCTCCCAGCTGGTCACACTCAGAAACCACCTTAACAGTATCTTCGGTAGTTAAAGGATATTTTTGTGCTAATAATCCTTCAATTTTTTGTTCTAAGTTGATATTTATCATTATAAAAGCTCCGATAAATTTAATTTCGAACAGGGAGTTGAGAATTATGTATTTATTTAAAGAACTATTTTCAAAATTTGAGTGTTTAAAGGGTTCATTTCATTTTGGGATAAAAAACATTTTCATATAATTACTAGAGCAACGTATTTTAGTCAAAAGGTGAATTCTATGACAGAATGGAGCTCTGAAGAAGGAATTACGGTAGAAGAAAAAGTTTATTATTACAGAAAAGCTGGAAAAATCGCGTATGAAGTTTTACATACAGTAAAAGACATGATAAAACCTGGAGTACCAGTGATTAATATTTGTGAAGCTGCTGAAAAACTAATCATGGAAAAGGGAGCTGATGGATATGGTTTTCCGACTAATGTTTCAATAAATAATTTAGCAGCACATTTTTCAAGCCCATTCGGAGATGAAAGCGTGATTCCAAGAGAAGGTGTAGTGAAGTTTGATATTGGTGTTCACGTAAATGGGTTTATTGCAGATACAGCAATTACGCTAGTTCTATCACCAGAGCTGAGTGAACTTCAGAAAGCAGCAGAAGAGGGTTATAAGGCAGGGATGGAAATAGTACAGGTAGGAACATTACCCTCTGTCCTTGGAAAAAGAATTGAAGAAACCATAACAAGTTATGGTTTTCGTCCCATCAAGGAATTAACTGGACATCAGCTTGGAAGATATGAACTACATGGTGAAAAACGATTACCAAGTGTGAGTATTCCATATGATCCTGTTGAATCTACTCTGAAAGAAGGTGAAGCTTTCGCTTTAGAAACTTTTGCTACTACTGGATCAGGAAGCATCCATGAAGTATCAGGAACAAAATATATCTATATGCTCTTACCTAAAAGAATTGCTATTAGAAATCCTATTTCCAGGAAAATTTATTCAACAATCTATTCAAAGTATAAAATCCTTCCATTCGCGGAAAGATGGTTAACCTCTTACGATGAATTTAATCAATCTAGGGTTCGATTTACCCTTCGACAGTTACTAACTGGAGGAGGTGCAGTAGCTTACCCTCCATTAGCTGACGAAAAAGGAAGTTACGTAGCTCAACACGAAAATACGTTTATAATAACAGAAGAAGGAGAAGTAATTGTATCAACACAACCTCCATTTGATTTTGAGATTCCCGAGAGTCTAGTTGGGAAAAAGAGTAATGAAGATATAAATTAGGATTTAAACCTTTGAAATCCGATTTTCTTGATTTTTCTAAATGATGAGAAATCCTAGTGAATTTAATTTTATTAATTAAGTTCAATAACTAATTAATACTTAGAATTTGTATTAATTTTATTAGTTTCTAGAAATAGCATATAATTATCTGGGGAATAACTAACTGTGAATATTAATGAGCTTGAAAATATATTATATAATCTCTTTGAAAATGATTTGATCTCGAAAACAGCGTTTGATACCTCGATCAAAGATTTAAGATTAATACCATCAAGTCCTAACTTCCCAATAAATCCTTTTCTCGAAATGTTTGAGTTAATTAAACTGGATCGAAATATAAATGAAATAAAAGAATTATTAAATAAGTTGGAATCACAGATAGAGGAGACTGCCAACGCTTGGGATACAGGAGACCTATCGAAAGAGACAACAAAAGAATTAATGCAAAAATATGTCAATGAAAAGAATCAATTATTGAAAATAGAGAACCTGGTTCAAAATCGGTTAAAGCATAAATATACAAGCTTGAAAATATTAGATCATAGTTATTTTTTAGACATGGACGAATTCTTAACAATAATTCTAAATGAATCAACCCATGCACGGGTTACAGAATTTGTAATTGAGTTTCAAGAAGTTTGGCGGAGATGTTCTGAAAATATTATTCTTACCAAGGATATAATGAAACCTGAAGAAATTGATGAAGTCGAAATTGAAATCTTGAATAGCCTTATATCTCCAATAAAAGAATCATACCATTTGAAATTAGATCTTCATGAGCTTATTCCACCTATTAAACCAATAAAAGAAAAAGATCCCCTTTTTTCTTCAAAAACTAAAGAAATTTCAACAGATATTGTAGATGAACCAAGAAAAACCATCGATTCAAAACTGGAATATGAACCTTGGGACTATACTGGTGAAGTTATCTATATAGAAAAGGAACCAGTTGGACTAGTAAGACCTCCTATTGTAGTAAATAATGCTATTTATCTGCCTATTGTTAAAGAAAAACCACTAGATGCCACTAAACTAAAAGAAAAATATGAAACTGTATTGAAAAATGCAGGAATAGATATTACTACATCGACTATCCATCAAATTAGTGAATTAATAGCTCAAAAAGTTGAAGTGCCCGTCTCATTCGGTTTACAACCATCAATTTTTAATAAGTGGATAAATCTACTTAATATCCAAGTTCCACCTGAAAAACCTGAATTAATTAAAGTAATGTTCATTAGTTATGGGACAATTAAGGGAATGAATACTAAAAATGTAGCAGTAAAGTCTGAGGATTTAATACAATTGGAAGTATCAGCATGGATTCCTGCTCCAGGGAAAATTAATGTAAGTAAAATTGATATTGGTTCATTAGTAACTGGTATGGCTGGATCAATTTTCGGAATAATTAAAGGTGTGATTTCTTCTTCCCCTTATGGTCAAGCATTAATAATCCAACGCGAAATTCCTCCTTCAAAGCTTCTAGAAATCTTCCTAATAGGCTTGGGAAAGAGAAATCTATCCGAATACCGTATTTACGTTACTAAAGAGTTTAATATAGGTGAAAGTGAAGTCTTTAGCCCTGAAACATTATGGAAGATTAATAACAAAGAAAGATTTTTAATTTCTCCACATGAAATTGTAAGTTCTTATTATACTGTCCTACCTTCAGCTGCTTTCAAGTTTAAGAGGAAAATTGAAGCAAAGATTGGGGTTTATTTCCATTCAATAGCAGAAACCTTTCGCTATCTTATTGGCAAACCTATTTTCATTGATGATAAATATAAAGGTATTATTTACGGATTTTTTGTTAATAATGCTGAATTTTTTATCCTATGGACCGCTAAAGATTCAGTGGAACTTATAAAGGAAATAGGACGTAAATCTTCTGATCAATATGTTGAACGATTTCAAAGACGAGTTTCAATGGCATTGGCAATCCCTCCAGAAGAAAGTTTATGGCCAAATAATCTTGCACGGTATTTTTTGAATTTTATTTGGATGGAGGAAGATTTATCTCTAAAAAATGCAATTGATCTTATCGAATCACGATTCTCATTAAATCGTGTTTCATTTTCATCCATTACTGAAATTTCAAAGAATGGAGCAAAATGCAAAACCTTCCTTGGATAAAGAAAGACGGTAATGATTTATTGGTCAATATTCAAGTTAAAACTCATCATTTTTCAAATGAAATCGAGATTAATCAGGATTTTATGATAATAAAGATTAAAGCAGCTCCAATTAAAGGTAAAGCTAACAAGGAAATTATAAAACTCCTTCGAAGACAATTTAAGACTGATATTACGTTAGAAAGTGGTTCAAAAAGACCGAATAAAGTAATACGGTTTAAAAACATATCATTTGATGAATTTATGTTAAAAATATCCACCTTTTTCCCAGAATCAATATCAAGGAATAGAAGTAGATAAATTCGAGGAAATTCTTTTTGGTGATTGCCATAAAGGATTAGTTTGATGAAATTTGTTTAAATAATACATTACGTATTCTTTGACCGTGTAATTACTAAATCCTTAAAATTAAGATTATAGATGGAAAAAAAGGGGAAATTATTGGAATTTAATTTCACCCATCATCTTACGTCGTGCTATTAGCTCTTCAACAACTTCAGGGTTTGCTAATGTCATAACATTGCCGATCTCCTTCTGTTCTGCGACAGCTTTAAGTACTCGTCGCATTATTTTCCCAGAACGAGTTTTAGGTACAGCATTTGAGAACATAATAACCTCTGGATAAACAGCTGGCCCAGCTACACTACGAACATGATTTTGAATATCTTTTTTCATTTCTTCACTAGCTTCGTCATCGTTCATAAGAGTAATATATGCAAAAATTGTTGAACCTTTTACGGGATGAGGATAGGGGATTACAGCACTTTCAGCTACTTTTGGATGGGAATTAATGGCTGCTTCGACCTCTGCAGATCCTAATCGATGACCAGAAACTTTGATCACATCATCAGAGCGACCAAGAATGAAATAATATCCTTCTTTGTCAATAAGAGCATAATCACCAGTGACATAATAGCCTTCGAATTGAACTAAGTAAGTACGGACGAATCGATCATGGTCATTCCAAACGGTTCGCATCAACCCAGGCCAGCTTTTATCATAACAGAAATAAGCTTGGGTGTTTGGCTTGGTTACTTTATTTCCTTCTTCATCTAATAAAATTGGATTAATGCCAAAGAACGGGAATGTACATGATCCTGGTTTCATAGGAGTTATAGCGCCTAGGTTTACCATCATATAGGATCCTGTTTCAGTTTGCCAATAACTATCAACAATGGGTCTTCCGACTGGCTTTTCTCCACTTGTTCCTTTGCCTACGATGTCCCAATACCATTTCCATTCAGGCCAATTACAAACTTCCCCAACGGTACCTAGCATTTTCAATTTTGAAAGATCCCATTTTGTTACATTTTCATTCCCAAGTTTTTGTAATGCTCGTATTGCTGTAGGAGCTGTATAAAAATGAGTGACACCAAATTTTTCACAAATTTCCCAGAAACGTCCTCCATGAGGCCAAGTTGGAACACCTTCATAAAAGATTGAAATTGCTCCTAAAGCTAAAGGTCCATAGATGATTTCAGTGTGACCTGTAATCCAACCAATATCAGCGGTGCAATACCATACATCCCTTGTTGCAGGTGTTTCTCCTTTAAGATCAAGAAGACACGAGTAATCCCAAACATAATAATTAGTAGAGATACCATATACAAGATAACCTGCTTGAGTATGAACTACCCCTTTAGGTTTTCCAGTGGTTCCGCTTGTGTAAAGAATAAATAAAGGATCCTCTGAATCCATGGGTTCCGGTTTACATACATCAGATTGATTTTCTGCAAGGGCAAGAAAATCTACATCCTTTTCATAGTGATAAACTTCCCCTCCAGTAAGTTTAATTACAGCCACTGTTTCAATTGAGTCACAAGTTTCAATTATTCCTTTTAAATTGTCTTTCATGGGACGATTTTTACCTGCTCGTCTTACTTCATCCGAAACAACCAAAACTTTACATTCAGAGTCATCAATTCTATCCTTGACGGATTCCGCACTAAATCCACCAAATACAATAGAATGTATAGCACCAATTCGTGCACATGCTAGCATAACAGTAGCTAGGACATCAATCATAGGTAACCAAATGCAAACTCGGTCTCCTTTTTTTACTCCAAGCTCTTTCAAAGCATTAGCTGCCTTATTCACTTCACTTAGTAGGGATTTATAAGTAAATTTTCTAACACTATCATCTTCACCCATCCATATTAGAGCAAGTTCATCTCCGTATCCTTTTTCTACCCATCTATCAAGGCAGTTATAGGTGACATTGAGTTTACCACCTTCAAACCATTTTCCTACAAAGTCTGATTCACCTTTTACAGGAGGTGTCCAAACTCGTTTGTATGGGGAAAACCATTCTACCTTTTTTGCTTCTTCAGCCCAGAATTTTTCAATATCTTCAACAGATTCTTTCCATTTCTTTTGATAAGCTTCCATATTTGGGATCCGTGCTTTCTTTGCTAATTCTGGTAAGGGATAATATTTCTTTGCTTTTTCTTTCTCTGTTTTTGTTTCTTCTGACATAATATCGCCCATTCGTTAGTTTATCATTACATTTCGTGAAAATTCAAATTAATAAATTTATTTACAGGGGATTTTACTTCCCTGCAATCTGATTCAAAGCATTTTAAGAAATTTATAAGAAGTTTATTTCTCAATTAGTAATTAATATGTAATTAGCTATAGGATCATCTTAATTTCAATATTTCTGACAGACTAAATTCACTGTTTTTTAACTGAGTTTTTTATAAATACTACTTGAAGCCATGATTGATTCAAGAAAAAAAGGTGATAATTAATAAAAAAATAAGGGAAAGCGTCAAAACTTCTGACGCTAAAATTTTCTAACCTAAAAATTATTTTCTGGCTAAGTATTCAGCTACGACAGCTAATGCAACTGCAAGAAATGCCAATAATCCCAGTAAAGGAAACGCATCCTTATAAGGTAAAATACCAGCAATAAAAGGTCCTAAAGCCCCTGCGATCCCATAAGCTGTAAATATTATCCCATAATTTCTTCCAAGATTTTTAGTACCAAAATAATCATCTGTAGCTGATGGGAAAAGTGCGAAGTTCCCACCGAAGCAAAAACCAATAATACAGGCCCCAATGAGCAGGAATAAATATTCAGTTTGAATACCAAAGAAAAACATTGCCACACCAAGGGTTCCAAACATTAAAATCATTGTTATTATTCGTCCAAGTCGATCAGAAACAGCTCCCCAAACTATTCGACCTGCTGAATTGAAAATAGCTAATAACGATCCTGCTGTGACTGCAAGAACACTATATTCAAGAATTCCTTGATCAGATAATGTATTTCCTATAAAAGTAGTAACATTTCCGATAGTCATAAGTCCCGCGCTCGCAGCAAGTATAAACATGCCCCAGAGAAGCCAAAATTGCGGTGTTTTTATCATTTCCAATGGTTCATAATCTTTTTTACCTTTGATTGTCATTTTTGTTGATTGAGAAGTAAACCCTGGAGGAGTCCAACCTTTGGGAGGATTTTTAAGATATTGAGCAGAAGGTACAACAGTTAGAATGAATATTAATCCGAGTATCCAAAAAGCAATACCGATTTTTCCGTTCCCGATTGATAAAATTAAAAATTCCTCAATATAAAGCAAGAAAAATGCTCCTAGGCCAAATCCTGCTACTGCAACACCTGTTATAAGTCCTTTGTAATCAGGGAACCATTTTACTAGGGTAGCTATTGGACACACATATGCGAAACCTATTCCCACACCACTGATTACGCCATATGAAATTGCAAGCCAGATGAATCCAAGGAGTTGGTCTCCTTGAGCAATTATATCAACAAATCCTGCAAGCAAATATCCTACTCCAAGGAGAATTCCTCCAATAGTAGCTACTTTTTTAGGACCTACCCGATCTTGCCATCTCCCTGCAAAAATCATAGCAATTGCAAAGAATGCTAATCCGAATGTAAAGGGTAATTGAGTTAATAACTTTTCCCAAACATATACGCCACTAGCACTGTTCAAAGCAGTCTGAAATTTTGACCAAGCATAAATCGATCCGAGACAAAGTTGAATTAAAACTGCTGGAATCAAAATTGCTGGAATTTTTATCGTAATGTAACGATTTATTTCCTTTTCTTCATTCAAACTAAAATCACCATTCAATACAAACTTGGAAGGTCATTTTTAGAGGTTTTAAGACCTGAGACCCAAGAATTTGGAGAAGTATAAATATTTAAGGATATTTTTGATTAAAAAGTGGTTACAATTTAGTATTAGCATATCTTCTTATTCAATTTACCAAGAAGATAATTTGAATTGACTTGAATGGGTATTTCTAGTTTAAAGCAGAATGAAAGGTTCGGAAGATTGAATTAAACTAATCCTAGTTTTTGGAAATCAAAAATTAATCTCCTACGTTCTTCCCAAGCGTCTCGAATTGCAGATAGATCATCTAGGATTTCATTAGTGATTCTACTACTATCAGAAAGCATCCCGCTTTCGATTGAATCATTAAATTTACTTATTTTACCTTTAAGTCTGTCTATAATATCAACAATAGTATTTTCCAGAGTATAAAGGTAACTCAAATCAAATTCTTTAATTACGTTTGAATCGAAGAAAGTACTTATTCCATAATCAGTATTGTCTAGTAATAATCGTAAATCAGAAAAACTTGACACTAGCCTATCAAGATCTGACCACGTAGTAATCATTTGACTCATTAATGCTGCTTCTTGGATCTTTTTTATATCGTCAGAGGAATTAGAAAGCCTTGTCTCGAGGTAATTTCTAAGGGCTCCTTCTGTCTTATTTCGTTCATTCTGTTTCTCATAATCTCCATACCCAGCAATTTTTTTCGTTAAAGTCTTTCTTGCTTTTATACTATCAGGATCGAGCTTTGGCATTGAAATTCCTCTAAAAAATTAACTGATTTCTTCTTCTTTCACTGGTTCAGCTATACCCTCTTTTTCTTCTTCAATGGATTCTGCTGAAGTAGATGTTTTAGGGCCTCTATCAAATTCAACAATGGTATCTATTTGTTGAACAACTCTTTCAATAATTTTTGCAGTCCTTCCACTTGATAGATAATGCAGAATAGCACCAATTAGGATGAATAATAGAGCAACATTTATTATTGCTATTGTTCGGAATTCTGGTTGAGATAATTCTAAACTGTCTAATAAAGCAGGAAAGGCTGCTTTAACAAAGATATTTAATAATCCTTCGGGTGCCATTATAATGTAAGATAGCAGAATTACTGCTACGACTCTAAAAATCATTGCTGGAATAAAATGTTTCATTAATGCTGAAATATCTGGTTGGGCCGTTTTTGCAGCTAATTTTAATTCAACCTCAGGATCGGACTGGTGAAGATTTGCTAAATAAGATTGAAGTCGCATTGTGGATTTACTATCTTGTTCTTTTTCCCCTTTCCGAAATATTCGGTTCTCTACCATTTCCCGAAGGTAGCTAGAAGCGAGAAGACCAAATTTCTTTGATTGGATGCTTTGAACAGTCTGTTCTTTTCCTTTCTCCTGTTCTTCTGTTCGTGGTACAAATGTACGAATCCGTTTTAAATGTCCTTGAATACGCTTTTCTCTTTCGGTCATTGGTTCGATGATGTTTAATGTATAGGATGTTTGAAAAGCAACCTCAAGTAGTAAATAAAGAAGAAAACCAATTGTAAACAAAGGGCTGAAAAGTAAATCTAGTAAACTATTTGAGTTAATTACTGTTGATATAAGAATATTTTCGGTAAAAATAGCTATAATTATAATTAATTGGAAACCCAAGAAAGAGTAAATAGCTAGTTTAGTATCACCTTCTCGAAGAAAACCAATGCCAGATAAAATGGCTATAGGTATTAAGATGAGAATAATTGTTGCTCCAAAAAAGTTGAACAAATCAGTAATTACTTCTTCTCCAATATTAGCTATACTAGAATGGGGAAATAAATTATTTTGAGGATTTAAAAGAGCAGTGATTTGCGTTTGGATATCAGAACCATCGATTGCACCAAAAGCCGAGTCTCCTATGAAAGGTAAACGAGATTTTACAGACAGAAGTGCATAAGTAATTTGAATGACCAACGTTCCTAGCAATGAAACAAGAAGCTGTACAATAATCATTATATAATCCAAAATTTTAAAAACTTGGGAAATATCTATAATGGAAGGATCGATGGTCAATCCTGGAAAAAAGATTAATAGGCATACAAATATGAATAAGCTAAAATATAAAATTCTGAAAAAATGAGCTGTACGTTGTCCTGCGGGCATTTTTCACACCATTCCTTTTCCTATCTTTTTTCCTTCTGTATATGTTTTAATGACATTCGGTAAGATATCATCGGGACCAACATTAATGATTTCAACACCTATACCACGAAGACGATCTTCTACTTGTTTCCTATATCCAAGATATTCTTCAAAAATCGCTTCTGCAATAGCTCGTTCAGTAGCAGTTAGATCTGTTAGTTTGGTTTCAAATAATGGGCCAAAAGGCGAAATAACTGTAATATGATTTTTCATTGATCTTGCTCGTTTTGCAGCTTCTGTGAATATTTCTGAATCAGAAGACTCCAAATCAGTCAAAAATACATAAAACGAAGCTCTAGGAACACGTTGCATAACAAAATCTACTGCTGCTAGGGGATCTGATCTCCCCTGTGGTTCAACAAGTGCAAGAATTTCTAAGAGCTGAAAAAACATTGCTTTTCCCCCACCAGGCTTGATAAACGATGTAGGTCGATCTGAATAAGTAATAAGACCAAAAAGATCCTGTCTTTCCTCTGCCATCTTCATGACAAGCATAGTAGAACGTATAGCAAAATCAAGTTTAGTGTTATATGGTATTCCTGCTCCCATGCTACCGCTATGATCCAAAAAAACAACCATACGAATATTTTTTTCTGCTTCAAACTCTCGAACCATAAGTTCTCCAGTTCGACTGAAAGCTTTCCAATCTAGTGATTTGAAGGGTGCACCTGGATAATAACGTGCTAGAGCATGAAAATCATCTCCCATTCCTTTCAATCTGGTTTTATGGGCCCCAAACATTTTTCCCTGTTGTCGACGCTTACTCAGGGCTTCCATTCGACGAATATCTTCATATGATGGATAACAAAGAATTTCAGTGTAAAAATGGCGAACATTTTCTTCAAAATAAAATCCAAGTCGATCATGGATTATGACCTTTGTCGGTCCAATACGATAAACTCCTCTTGTGCTAACTTGGATAATATAAGAGAATTCTTTAGTTTCTTTACCAGAAAGTTGAGTAATAATGAAATTTTCACCAAGAACAATTTCAAACATATCTGGGATTGCGTCATAAATTTCTAGAAAGTCTAATCTCCTCATACCAGTATTTTCTATACGTACTGTAACATGGATATATTCCCCAGCAAATGCCTTCTCTCTATCCACTTTTCTTGTAACTCTGATTAGAGATGCATTGGACGAAGCTCTGAAGAAGGGTAAACCAATAACACTTGCTAGAACGAGAAGTGTACCTAGAAACATACCATAATCAACAATTGGAGATTCATTCAAGATTTCAAAGGCTTCTAACCATTCTAATCCTGATGTAGTGTTTTCAGAGGGATTTGGTGTAAAACCTTCTCCTGCAAATAAAATCGGGATCATTGTAGTAACTGTGCCAATACCTTTAGCACTTAAACCAACGGAAAGTAAAAGAATTCCGCCTATTGCTATAAAAGCACCACGAGAGGAAAGCATCGATGTTTTCACCTATTTTTTTTATACATAGAGGGAGGTGAATATTATAATTAGACTATTCTTCTACCTCTTCAACATATTCTTCATAAACCATTTCTTCTTCGGTTGGGTCAACGGGAATTACGATATTATCACGAATATCCTCAGAGATACGGATCTGTGTGATACCCTCAAGCTCTGCTTCGGGTTTGAGAATAACACGATGATGAACAATGTGAGGAATCATCAACAAAATATCATCAGGAATAACATAATCACGTCCATGGATCGCAGCTCTTGACTTTCCAGCCAACAGTAAACTCTCGCTACCACGAGGTGAACAGCCCAAAACCAACCTGGGATCCGTTCGCGTGGCAACAGTAATATCACGTATCATTTCTAGTATCTCTGGACATACATAAACACGCTTTACAACTTCCATCATAGCAACAATAGTTTGAGGTGAAACAACTTGTTTGATAGTTGCAGGTACAGGTTCATTTTTAAATTTAATAATTCTCAATTCATCTTCAGGAGAAGAATGGTGAATTATAACTTTAATCATGAATCGATCAAGTTGTGCTTCAGGAAGAGGATAGGTACCTTCCTGTTCAACAGGATTTGCTGTGGCTAATACTACAAAAGGTTTTTCAAGTTTATGGGTTTCACCTTCGATTGAAACCTGCCCTTCTGCCATCGCTTCAAGCATTGCAGATTGAGTTTTTGGAGGGGCACGGTTAACTTCGTCAGCAAGGATAACATTTCCAAAAATAGGGCCTTTTTTTAGACGAAAAGTCCCTGTTTTCGGATTAAAAATATTAGTTCCCACAATGTCTGAAGGAAGCATATCAGGAGTGAACTGAATACGGCTAAAAGCTGTTCCGAGACATTTTGAGAAGGAATTTGCCATGTATGTCTTTCCAATCCCTGGAACACCTTCTAGATAGACATGTTTCCCAGTTAACATTGCAATCCATAACATTTCAAAAATCTCGGTTCTTCCTATATAGACTTTACGGATTTCTCCCATAATCTGTTGATATGCTCTGGCAACATCATTTACTTCAAGCATTTCATATGAGAGATCGTCTCCGGTGAAGTCTTTTTCTTTAGTGTCAAGTTTGCTCATTTTTTCCACTTCAACTAAATTGATCTTTAATTTATTTTAGCTAATTTCTATTCCAATGGATTTTAGGAATAAATAATGATTGAGAAATTCTTCTTCTAAAAGCGGGGCTCTTGTTTCAATTATATTTTCAATAGAAACAAGTCCATCAAGAAGTTTCTTTTGATTAAAACGATCAGGAAACTCACTCAGTAAATAGGTTGAGATAACATCCGGAGTGAGTTCAACATCTGGATTATATCTACGAGCTATATTACGCTTTAATCTTCGATATATTAATTCTAATCCCCTAGAATATTGTTTATACTCTAGGAACCATCGCATCTTCACTGCGAAGAAACTTCTTCCATAATATCTTTCAACACGAGTGAGGAGTAATGGTTTTGCTTGCGTTCTCTTGGGCATGAACTTTCTAGACAAGATAATAGCGATTATAGGGAGAGCCCAAGCAAATAAAGGAAACATTGTAATCATATCAAGAAATTTAAGATAAAGACTCAGAGGTAAGATAGGAGAGAGTGGATGATTTGCTAGATGTCCCTCATCGAAGATTATTGTTTGACTTTCTCGTCCCTCCATAAGTAGATCGATAAGATTATCTGCAAATTGTCCGTTATCATACGTTGCAGCCTCTGTATAAGTATTTTCATCTAAATAACGATTTATAAAGATAGAGGGGTCAGAACATATTATGATCTGTCCTCCTAATGGAAAAGGAAAATAAACAAAAACAGGAAATCCTATATTTGGATTTCCCCATTCATTCAAATCAGGCTCAATATTGTTGACATTTGATTTTGCTGCATTAATATCTGATTCCATCCACGCCTCAGTACTACTATATAACACTGCAATTTGCATACTGAAAGATATATCAGGTAATTCAATGTTATATTCTTCTAAATTATAAGATTCGGATACTTCTGCAGGGAATTCGCTCATAGGAACCCATTTAGTTATGTAAGGTGGATTTTCAGGATAACCAGGATCTGTCCGATTTGGATATCGTACTTTCATTGTGATTATTGAAGCAAAATTACCAATGACTCCATTTCCCGAAAATCCTTTCGTAAAATCTGAGACCCAAGGGGCTGGCATTTGATAAGACGTACCTTCTTGTGCAGTGGTTTCTGGTGAATGAAATATAGGGGTGAGTGGGGTTTCGTAATAGCTACCTTGATCAGCTAAAAGACTTCCGTTTATTGCGATTCCGGCAATCGGAAAATTGAACGATACATTAGAGCCTGTAGTATTTAAAGTTCCCTGCATATTTCCTGTACCACTATCCATTCCGAAAAGATTCATACCATCAAGTCCAAGATCCCCTAAATTTATTTGGGACATCAATCCTAAGAAAATGTTCAAAACGCTTAAAATATCGTTTGCTGTCCCAAAATCGTCAGCTATTAAAACACGTCCTCCATTAATAGCAAACATAAGGATAGCTAGTGCTTCTGAAAAGTCATAATGAATAGCTGGTCCTAATATAATAAGTGAATTATTCTTCTCTGTTGCATTTAGTCTGTTGAGAATATTACTGCTTCCCACAATGGTAGAGATTTTTCCCTGATTTGGATGATCAATAAATTTCTGTTTGAACTCACTTACCCCATTCCAACCAGTATTATAAATCGAAAAGTCCGTAGAACTGCGATTAAAAATAAAGCCTAATAATGAAGCTGAAATAAAAGGATAACTAATTATAATTGCTAGGACGATCAAAACAGCACTACTTCGGTTAATTTCTACCATAATTTGACCCACATTATATGAGTTACGTTTTTTATTGTTATCAATTTTATTCCATAGGTATTTCCCCAACAGAGGTAGCTGTTTGAAGAAATTGATGTAATCCTGATAATCCATCCTTAAATTCTTGAGTTGTTAAAGGCGTTTGACCATATCTTGCTTTCTCAAATGCAATTACAATCGCATTAATAGCACTAGGATCTATATCTCCTCGATTCATAAGTTTGACACCAAGTTGACGAGCTGATTCGTTTGGTTGCCGAGACACTCCTAAAAATCCTTCTGAAGCTAGGGTCATAGTTTGCCACATTAGGATAGAAGCTTCACGGAACATTTGTTGACGTGCAAGTTGTCGAATTTGGACAAGTCGCTGTTCAATTTCCTGTTCCATAATGGTTTTCTTGACAGCACCTACACCTAGACGTTCTAATATCTGTTTTCTGAAATAAACAATTAAAAATCCAATTATGGCTAAAACTCCAATGAAGAGAATTGCAATTTCTATTGGGATACTTGGTTGAGCTTGCGCAAAATAATTTAAGGTTCTCATTCTTATCACTATTTCCTGATTTGAATTCTTCTGTTACTAAATAGCTTATGTTAATACCATCATTCTTATTATTTTTCTTTTCTTTAATTTAATTATTTTTTAGGTTATCTTTGGTTTTCGATATTTTTCATATACTATGGCAAGAATAACTCCCCCTGCAAGAGCTAGAATATCAAATATAATAAATGTAAATAAATTCACACCACCCAAAGAAGGGCCTCCATTTGGAGGACTTGTTGTAGTTGGTGTAGTTGTTGAGGGCCGAGGGGGTATGAAAAACACTTCATCATTGACAGAGTTGGTATTTCCTGTATTATCAAATACATGAGCTTGAATATAATAAACTCCTGAGGGTAATAGTTCAGGATTATATGATACCTGATATATACTTGTTGTTTTTTGCTCAATTACTATATTAGGGCTTATTATAGTATCAATAAGTTGATCGTTGTTATTATAAATTTGTATAAAGATAGTGGAAGAATTAATCCCACTCTGATCATCTATAAGGGAAATATTAAAGCTAAATGGTTCAGTTACAATTGAAGGTGTGCCTTCGCCTTCTACTATTGTGATAGTTGGATTATCTTTGTCTAATTTTACATCTAGCTCTTTAAAGTCTGAATTTCCTGCAAGGTCATTAAACACTAAACGAATTTTCCAATTTTCAGATGTAGAAATAAAAGCTGGATTTCGTGCCATATTTTCAAGATCATCAGCGTTTAAAATGATCGTCCATCGTTCTTCAACTGTTCCTCCAGTTAAAGTAACAAGTCTATTTACAATAGTAAAACCAGTGTTGTTGATAATCTGAAGGTATATTGTTGATTCATCTAGACCACTAGATCTACCAGTAGACGACACAGCTTCAGTAAGCGTCCCAGAAATTATAACATCACCTCCCGAGGTGATATTTACGTAATTATTTGTATTCTGAGTAACATCGAGTGTTCCAATAGGTGCTAATATATCAATGACTACAAGTAATGTAATATTTTGTTTATTATTGGCAAAATCATATGCTATAATAAACATGGTATAAATTTTATCAGTTGCAGAGGAGGTATCCCAAGTAAAACTAAATTCATTAGAGCCAGTTTGAGTCATTGAGGTAGAAAAGCCATCAATGAAGATATAAACTGTAGAAGGGTTTAATCCTACTGAAACAATGTTATTAAAAGGATCAGTGATGTCGACAACAATTAATGTAGACGGGTTATTTGGAAGTGCAGAGGAGTTAAGACCTGCTGGACTGACAACTGTGATAATAGGTGCAGTTTCGTCATAAACCTCCCATTTAAGAGTAATATAAAATTTCTTAGATAAAGTTGTTCCTTCATCCGTAATGTGATACAATTGCCAGATTATTGTAACATTAGTGTATCCTGGAAAACCATATGGAAGGTTAAAGGTAGCTAGAGCACCCAATGTTCTTAGTTGAGTTGTAGCATTCCAATAATCTCTAATATCTTTAGAATCCAAAGGACGACTAGCTTGGTCCTGCAGCTCTCCTCGGATTTCAATAGATTTGTTAGCTACATCTGGGATGACAAACGTACTTCCATTGGTTAATGATAGGGTACCTCCATTTGCTGGAAGATAGATACGCCAATTATTGAGCTGAATATCATTATAAACATCAAGGAGGATTTGTGTGTATGTAGGGCGGAAGTGGATTAGATTAGCATGGGATGTAATATTTAATCGAATATTAAGGGTAGAACCACTATAAGCGCTAGGAATTTGATAATTGATAGAGTAAGTACCCGAAACTGGAGAATCAACTACTGCAATTCCTACTTCTGCAGACCCATCCCACCCAATTACACGAAGTCGGCTTGCTAATTCGACAGAGGTGATAAGCACTCCTTGGTCATCTAGAAGGGTTCCAGAGGCTGTAACTGTTTCTCCTACATATATTGCGGTGCCTGTATAGCTACTTAAAGAGTAATCGGCAAGAGAAATTGTAGTAACAACCCTAATATTCGTTATATTAATCCTGACTTCTTGAGGAATCGGATTAGTTGAATCTCTTCCAAAAATAATAATATCACGCAAGGGAGTTGTGGTTGGAAGAGAAATAGGCTGAGAAAATTCCCCTGAAGTATTTGTTGTTACAGTAGCTAATGTGACAGGAGAGCTTAAACCTAGATAATCATAAGCAAGGATAATATCCCTCCCTTGCACTGGATCAAGTGTATTATCTTTGTAACTACCAAATATCATGATTGTCGTTGTTGTTCGATAAACCTCATATTTTGTAGTAATTGGATTATAACCTTCATCTGTATGGATAGGATCCGAAACACCAGTTACCTGAAGAACAATCCTATCTTGATTTTTTACTTCAAAAATATAATTAATATAAGAATAGGCATCTGTCTGAGATCCATTAACCCAATAGCCAGCAAGTTTTCCAGATGGAACAGTCGAATGTGTAATATTGTATACTAGCGAGCTTCCTCCTCCAAAATCAGCACGTGCTGTTATATTATATTTTCCTTCTGGTGTTTCTCCAGTTGCATTGGTCTGTAATTGAAACGTTACGCTACTTGCTGAAGAATCTTGACTTGTTGAAGGGATTACGGCCATATTATAGACAGAAGGATTTGAATTATTTACTAATATCGAAATTACAATATCATCAATTGATGGAAAATTATCTAATGACTGGTACCTAAGCTTTAACTCATATTCTATAATAAAATTTTCGGTCTGCTGAACAGGGGTAACAGGCTGGTTATCAGATGGAATATAAATAATACCTGTGAAGTACTGAGGATCAACGTTAATATTTTGGATTAAATATGAATAAGAGAAGTTTGAGCGAAAATTTCCAGAGGAGGGAATTTGACCAATATGCCAAACATCTAATAAATCATTTGCAAAGTCTGCAGTTGCATTTAATTGGATTAGAAGATTTTTAGGTGTGATTCCATATGTAGTGCTCAAGATAATAGAAACTAATCCCGTTAAAGTAGAATAATAGTAATTTGGCCCAGCAGAACCCCCATGAGTAGAACCAATACTCAGCGATACCCCTGCATACGTACTCATTAAGGACACATTAACGGGAACTCTACCTAGTGCTATGCCTGTTCCCTGTTCCTGAACTTTGAAAGTAACTTCTAAGCCGTCTCCTGGCCGAATTCTAGTGTCACCTGTCTCATTTGTTGTTGATAAGATGATATTGCTTAGAATAAATTGAGGGTTTATAATTAAGCTAGAATATTGACTTGTAGACCAAGATTTATCATACTCTGCAAAGGTTGCTGTTCCACTATGAAATGTTCCCATCCATCGAACATTAGAATCGTTTTCAAAGTCTATAGTAATATCTAATATCACATTTTGAATTATTTCTGGAGTTATAAGGTAAGTAGAGGATACTGTTATTTTGATTCGCCCATTTGCATCAGTAAGATAATAACCATTCCCATAAGGAGTATATCCACTAATTGAAAGAGAAACACCTGCAATTGCCTGATTAAGTCCAAATTTTACTGGCACTTTAACAAAGTTAATTAAGGGAGCTTGACTTGAATTAATCTCAAATTCTAAAACTGCACTTTCACCAGGATGTATAATGCTTGCATTATAGGAATAAAGTCCAATCTGCCCAATTAAGAATTCAGGATCTATACTAATCATTTGATTATCACTGATTAGGATTTTGTCCCCTGACCCCCTAATAAAGCGATGTGGAGCATTCGGAGGACCTGAGGGGTATGAACCTCCAGGAGCAGATGGGTTGGCCAAATCTGCTTCTACAGTAATTGTTGGAGTCTTTAACTGATAAGGAATGGGAAATCCTGAAGTGATATTAAATTCAACATATCCAGAACTATCTGTTAAAGCCCATCCAGAACCATTATTGGTATATCCTGATGCAATTGACAAACTCACTCCTGTGGGATATGTATCAAGTGTTGCTCGTACAGGAATATTTGGGATATAATAAGTTGCTCCAGTATACGCGTATATAATAGCAATTCTTGCTGTAACGATGGTGAAATTTACATTAGGTGGACGTATATAATCAGATGGAGTTACTAATGTGATTGTAATCGATGCTGTATCCATCTCATTGCTTATTGTGAATTGAGCTTTATTATTTGCATATCTTGATTCAGGAATTTCGGGTGAATAGACACTTGTACCAATAAAATCACCTGTTATATTAATGAAAAAATTATCTTCAGTCGTGGTTGGGTAAGTTGTTACAACAATAATTCGTAATTGTCCATTTGAATCGGTTGAAGTCCTTGGAAGACCAGTAGTGACATCTCGAAGATAACAAATAATTCCCAATCCTGTTGTATTAGCTATTTGAACCTCAGAGCTATTATAATGAATCGTAGCACTGATTGAAGTATTGTCAATTGGATCCGATCCTGATAAGGCTGTTAAAATGAAACTAGCATTTTCTCCCTGTCGAAATTGATTGTCACCACTAGCTGGATTCACGAAACCTGTACCAATGGAAAGGATTGGAAACGCACTTAGAGTGAAATTATCCGTGTAAGCATAAGGTGGGACGCCTTCAGCACCCGAACCTAGTGAAGGAGCAAGATATTGGTAAATAGTTACGTTATCTCCAGGTAGAATCCCATAAGTTACTTCAAGAGTGGTTAAATCGGGGATAGTTATCGTAGTATCAATAAATCCTTCTGCAGGGTTTTCTGTAAGTTTAAATTTTCCAACTTGAGTTCCATTAGTCGTAGAATTTTTGATGAAGTAAGTTGGATTAGTGGGATTTAAAGTCCCTTGTTTTATTAAAAAAATAGAGACTGTATGATTTAATAACGCATAATTAGTCGTAATTTGACCAGGAATTGTAAATCGATTTGTAAAGCGAATGATGTCCCCGGGAAAGAAATTATAAGGAGCACTGCCATTAAGAATCTGTGATAGGCTTTTAGTTAACGAAATTCTAGTAAAATCTTCTTTATTAGTAAATTGTGCTATAGAATACTGCGAAAAATGCTTATTACGTAATGTATGTATCGTGGACAATCCTTTATAATCTTTTTTTGTGGCTAATGAGCTGTAATCGACTGCACTAATAGCGATAGTTGATATAATTAGGATAACAAAGAAATTTAACGAAATAATCCTTTGAATATTCTTCACGATTGTTCCACCTAGAAGCATAAACTCTTTATGAATAATAAATCTATTTCATTCGAACTGGATAGTATCAAGATGAAATACCAAAGTATTCTAGTCTAGGAGGATTCATACAAGGGAGGCTTTATTTATCTTTTCTTATTCTCTTTGTACTAATGAAATAATTTTAAATAGTCAATTAATCAGCCTAATATTATTAAAATTATTATAAAAGAAATGTATTAATGATGTTCCTAAAAATCAGGCTTGAAATCTCTTTATATTGATAAAGAAAGAAAATTTTAACAAGCTTTTTGGACTAGTTAATTTATAAGAAGGTTTTAATAATTTTAAAAAAAACTTGTATATATAACAGTACAATATATGCATTCAATTGGGTTATAGTAAGAAACATCTCAATTGGAGGTTTATTTCATGCCAATATTCAAGTCCAATAAAATCAAAAAAGCTCAAGAAGAATTTGACCGTGGCATGGTATTTTATGAATCACAACGTTATTCAGATGCCGAAGGATCATTTGTTAACTCATCAAAGTTGTTTTTAGGAGGAGATCAAAAAAAACTTGCTAAACGATCCGAAGCATATGGATTATGTTCACAAGGATATATTTACATGCTTGAATCTAATTTTCTTGAAGCTATTCGATGTTTTGGTAAGGCAAATGTTACTTTTTCAACCGAAGGATTCATGGAAGAGGCCAGACAGGCTCGAACTATTCAAGCACAAACACAAGTAGAGTTAGCCAAGTCAAAGGCTCAAAATAGTGAGTTCATAGAATCTGCAAGATTATTTGAATCAGCGGGAGCATTATATCAAACCACAGGTATGGAAATGGAAGCTGCTCGAGCTAGAGCTCGATCTTTTGTACAGAGAGCTGCTGCTATGGAATCCGATTTCGACAAAGCATATTATTTAGAGAAAGCTGTTGAAGAATTTCGAATGGGACGTGAAGATCCAACTAGGTATGAAGCTCATGCACTTTACAGAAGAGCTAAGTCATTAATAAGTGCTCGTGAGAATATGAAAGAGGCAATAGATTTACTTAAACAAGCACATGACAAATACCAAAAGGTAGGAAACACTTCTCAGACTGAAAAAGTTATGAAACTATTACAAGACTTAGCTCAAGAAGTTAAAACACGTCCATCAGAATTTGGGATATAGGAATTAATTAGAATATTCAGTATCATTATCAAAATAGCCCATGATGAGAATTTTTATAGTTCAGAATAGAATATGTTGAACGATGAGCGGTCTGAGGCTAATTTTCTGACACTTAAACGAAGGGTATATCTAAAAATGACCATAACTATTTTTCCATTAGAAAATTTTCCATTAATTTATCCTGGGGATAAAATTGAACAAATCCTTGGAGAGGAATTACAAAAAATCACTATTGAGAATGGTGACGTTCTAGTTATAGCTCATACGATTGTTTCAAAAGCTGAAAACCAAGTTTATGATTTAAATGAAATTGAACCAAGTCCTTTTGCAATAAGAATCGGAGAAATTCAGGATAAAGACCCTAGAAAAATTGAAGTCATATTAAAGGAGAGTAATGAAATAGTCCGTATGAATAATAAAGTTTTAATTACAGCAACAAAACATGGATTCATTTGTGCAAATAGTGGAATAGATAAATCCAATACTCCTGGAGAAACGGTTATATCTCTTCCTAAGGATCCTGATAAATCAGCAAGAAAAATTAAAGAGTATTTAAAAGAAAAATTTAACAAGGAAGTTGCTGTTATAATATCCGATACATTTGGACGTCCTTTAAGAGTAGGAACAGTGAATGTTGCCATTGGAGTTGCTGGAATGCATCCTTTATTAGATATGAGAGGAAAATTTGATTTATTTGGTTATGAATTGAAATCAACGATCATTGCTCGGGCTGATGAAATCGCAGCAGCTGCAGGCATTGTAATGGGACAAGCAAATGAAGGAACACCTGTGATTATTGTCCGTGGAGCTTCTTTTTCTAAAGATGAGGGATCAGCATTAGATTTAATTCGAAATCGTGAAGAAGATCTGTTTCGATAAAAAAGAGGTGATAACTTGAAATTTTCGATTTAAGTGGCTATAAGATTAGATAAAAATAACGGAGCTCATATAAATTCATGTTGATAAGGTACCAACACATAATGAGTACGCGCCGATAGTCTAGTCTGGTAGGACTCGGGCTTCCCAAGCCTGTAACTCGGGTTCAAACTTGAGTTTCTTCTGAAATTGATTGAAAATCCCGATCGGCGCATATTTTTCTATTTAGTTAATGGATGATCTAATGAAAATTCAATTAAAATTTTTAGGTTCATTAAAGTATGATATTAAAAAAGAAAGAATCGAGATTGAAATTTCTCCAGAAATGACAATCCGTGATATTATTCGAAAATTACTTTCTAATCCCTCCTATATAGAGCTTAGTTCTTTCTTCTCTGAGTCGCTAGAGTTAAAGAGATCTCTATTATTATTCGTTAATGAACAAGAAATCTCTGCTCTAGCTGGAATGTCTACAAAACTCAAAGAAAAAGATGTTCTTTCATTCATTCCAGTCATACATGGTGGTTAATAAAGCTGAATATTATTTATATGGTGTGAATTTAATGAATTTAAAAGGAAGATCGTTATTAAGTTTAAAGGACTTAACTCCATCTGAAATACGGTTTCTACTCGATGAAGCAAAAGATTTCAAAAAAAATCGTTTAAAATACATTGAATTACAACCCTTGAAGGGTAAAACTTTAGGGATGATTTTTCAAAAACGATCAACTCGTACTCGGGTTTCGACTGAAACAGCCATGGCTGAATTAGGTGGTCATGCATTATTCCTAGGAAAAGATGACATTCAGCTTGGAGTAAATGAATCACTGTATGATACTGCTGTTGTACTTGGAAGGTTTGTTTCTGGTATTTTAGCTCGGGTTTTTGACCAATCAGATGTGGAAACACTAGCGAAAGAATCAGGGGTACCTGTAATTAATGCTCTTTCAAATAGCTTCCATCCTTTACAAGCATTGGCAGATATTATGACAATTGAGGAGCATTTAGGTAAATTAGAGGGAATAAACTTAGCTTGGATTGGGGATGGTAACAATGTATGTCATTCATTAACTCTTGCAGCGGCAAAAATGGGCATGAATATTCATATTGCCACACCTAAAGGCTATGAACCAGATGATGAAGTAATAAAATATGCAAAGGAAATTGCGAAATCACCTAAACAGATAATTACTTCTAATAATCCTATCAAGGCTATTACTTCAACAAAAGTTGTAGTAACTGATACTTTTATTTCAATGGGACAAGAGAAAGAAGCAGAGGAAAAAATAAAAAAATTTGAAGGTTTTAGGGTAGATTTAGATCTTGTTAAATATGCTGATCCCAATTTCATCTTTCTGCATTGCTTACCTAGACACAAAGAAGAAGTTTCAGATGATGTAATCTATGGTTCTCATTCAGTAGTATTTGATGAAGCGGAAAACAGATTGCATACAGTGGCTGCAGTATTAAAAAATGTTTTATGAGAGTGAGAATTTTTCTGCTTTAAATTTATTAAATATAGAAGAAGGAAAATAATAGAAAAAATAGGAATAGAGGCATAATTCGTGGTTGTAACACCAATATGTAACTTTTGTGCAAAAACAGGAGTATTATGTAAAAAATGTAAACAAAAACTCCGAAAAAATAAAATAACTCAACTTGATGTAGATGTTTCGAAAGCCTTTGCGAAAGCTGAACAAAGATTTCCCAAACAATTACAATCAGTAATCCTAGATCGATCACATAATTTAAATAACTCGATTGTATTACTGGCTCAAAATGGTAAGGCTATTCTAGATAATCCTGCTATTAAAGAATTTATTGAGTCTGAAATTCGAAACCCAATTGAAATTATCGAAAGAAAAGCAGATACAAGAAGAACATTTACCGATTTTTTTTCTCCACTCGATATTGTTGAGATAGATCAAATCTTTGTTCCTCCTGAAGGAGATGTTGAGTTAAAAATCACTTTACGAGGAAATCTTGAAGCCCATCGGTTTCCTTTAGATCAAATTCGTCAAATTGCGGAGTTAATAAGTAAGAATCCTGTTCGAATAGAAATAAAGAATTTAATGGAATAATTTACAAGAAAGGTATTAGAAGTCCAAGAGAAACTCCAAATATACCTAGAAGACCTTGAATTATACATAGTACGCCAATTGAGACCGATACTAGAGGAGAGGCTAATAAATCTGCAATTAAGAGATATAAGTCTTCAAAAAAACGAATTGCCCCATAAATCAAGAAAAAAGTTAAGATAAAAACTCCTGATAAAAGTTTTACTGATTCGGATCCTAAAAATATCAAAAGAGCTGCTCCTAATAGCCCAATAGCAAGAGAAAGAAGAACTCCAAATCGAAAATCTTTAATTGGTCTTAGAATAAGAATAATTCCTAGGAGGGCTAGCAAAAAGATAGTAATTATATCAAATGATTGGGGAATGGACAAATTTAGGGATTTTAGGTATACACCCGCCCCTACTGTTATGATCGAAAAAATACCTAGTGGGAATCCCAATAAAGCAAGTCTATTTACATTTGATGTTACATCCTCAATCCCAGCAAAGCGTACAATTAACCAAGAGGCAGCAGTTAATCCACCAATGATAAACAGTAACATATAGCTAGAAACCAATAAGCTGAGAATATCTTCTAGAATCACATGAATCCAACCGAAGTAATCAAATAAAATCTAATTAGTTTTAGGAGTTTTTATTTTTAAATCATTGCCTAAAGGTTCATGATTCTCAAAATGATATTTAGATTAAAGGGATTAAAGATCAAATTTCCTTGAGTTATTGTAGATTTATTTTTCCGATCCTTCTTGTTGAAAAATTAGGTTGAGTAAAGTCTAATTGGATATAGAATAAAAAAAAATAGTTATTATAGCTGACCCCACCCTGTAATAAAGAAAGATAGGAGCATATTCAGTAGTAAAATACCTAATGCGTAATAACGAATCCAAGGTTGATATCGATTGAATTTAGGACCAAGGAAATCTGCAAGTAATTTATCCCCATCTAAGATTGGTATTGGAAGTAAATTAATAATTGCAAACATCAAATTTATCATGAAGATATACAAAAATGCTGTGGAGATCCAATAAGGGAAGAGATTTACTAGATAGGGAAGGAAAGTAACCCTAGGTTTGAAATAATCAGCAGTTCTAATACCTATGAATCCTCTTGTTGAATTGCTGGGATGTTCTGTCGAAATTAAGGTAATTGATCTCAATTCGTTATCAAAGAAAAAAGTTACTTCTTGATTTGGAGACAAGAGATTATTTGTGAAATTTTGAAATCCTGCTACAGAATTAATTTGAATATATCCTGAGGTGGAATTAATACCTATTATAGCAAAGCCAGCTTTTATACCTGATATTGATGCAGGTGTATCAGAAACTGTTTCAACCACTAGTGCCCCTGAAGAACTTGTTTGATAAAATGGAGATATAAAAACTGGAAATAGAAGAGGAATGAGGATAATCAAAAATAACAAAGCAACTATCATGTTTGCTAATGCTCCAGCTGCCCACACACGGATTTTTGATCTTTGAGGTTTTTCCGAGAAACTCTTATCATCAGGTTCAACAAATGCTCCAAAAAAAACAAGAAATACAAAGATCCCTGTACTCTTTAACTTAATATTTTCTCCTCTTGCCGCAATACCATGAGCAAATTCATGGGCTATTGCACCAACCATAACAGCTATTAGAAAGTACGGTAGAGTTTCTAGAGAAACAGTTATTCCAGGAATGACGGGAGCAATCGAGATAGCTGTTGGGGTTCCAGGAATAGATCCATCAGTTGAAGGAATAAAAAACAAAGGGATATTAATCGTAAAAATAATTAATCCTGCCAATAATATACCTAACCCAGAAATTATTCCAATATCCCAAAGAAATTTCCAAAAGAAGCGTCCTTTTTGGGCCAATCTATCAAGAAGATTATTTAATTTTTTAGTTCTATAAAATGCATAACCTAAACCAATATCAGGGTTTTTAAAATCAAACCACGGTATTCTAGAAATAGTACTGAGGGAAAACCACGCAAAGATGACAATTATTAAAAATACTAGAGGATCCATTTTAGTTTTTCCTGACAATGGTTTAATGTAGGTTGTAAAGAATTGTATTCTATGATTTCTTCTGTTTAAGTCATGTAACACATTAAAAATGTTTGTTGAAAGCAATAACCGATAAGCTTATAACAATCTTCCTTTAATGATTTCATCGGAAGGACCAATGACGGCTCTAGCCCTCCCGATAAGGTGTTGGGATTTAACCAACTCTTTAAGTGATGATGATCTTGAGTACGGAGGAATCCTTCCATATCCTCAATATCCTATTCCGTTTTATTTATTAGAATCTTCATATCGTAGTTTTGTACTGGACTCATTACTTCCATTCTCTCTAAGAACAAAAGGAATTACTAAAATTTTCAGACAAGACTTCTTATTAGCTATTCTATTCTTGTTTATTAGTAGCGCTCCTTTCAGAGTCTCCTGAGATACTATTAAAGCCTCTAATGAAGATTCTGAAGCTAATTTTTGATCCATACCTGGGCTTGAAAGTTCCGTAATCCTAAGGATGTTCTCCTTGTATTTTTTGAAATAATCTGAAATCGTGTCACAACGAGCTTGATAATTTTGAATTATTTTATTCAAAGGTTTTGGTCTCATTATTAAATAGGAATTTCCTATAAGTCCTAAATGGATTTCTTTACCAAAGTAAGCAGCAACATCTAGCATAAGTTTATGGCCATTATGAAATCTATCAAATGTGCCTCCTAAACCTATAATTTTGAATTTATGTTTCATTTCTCTCCACTTCTATAGAATTTAAGCATTTTAATAAAAAGTTTCTCAAAAAATCCAATTCTATCATAAAACAGAAAAGTTTTTGTAGGAAAGAGTCCTTACTTTATTTGCGATGAAGGCGATTCCCCTACTTCTCGAGGACCTGAGGATGGGTAAATTGTCCCAGATGAATAAAGGAGCAAAAAAGTAGGTAAATCCTGAGCATTCTCCAACAAGATTAGGAGACGGGCTCTCGCATGAGATTGGGTGTCTCATCCTTCTATGAAAAGCAGGGTCAACCCTCTTAAACAACAGGAACTCGGATCAATATAGCCCTTCACAGAGAACTCGACTGAATTAGGACAAGATCCATAAATGTGGTCGTAGAGTTAGTGTTTAGGGCTACAGATCCATTTTTAATTCTAAAAAAGTAAAAGGGAATATTTTTTTATTCTGAAAAATGAAAAACATTGACACTAAGTGGTTTTTTGGTCACATCATGTTCCCTTGCACCAATTACAGTCTTAATTCCTTTTTCAGCAGCGATATCAAGTAGTCTTTGAGTAATAATTCCATCAAAAATTATTGTTTCAATCCCTTCTACTTCATTCAGAGTTTCCCTTAGCTCACTAATTTCTATATGGTCCCTTAATATTTTATCATTAGTCCCTAATAGAATAGCTTGTTGTTCTTCTAGGTTTTCAATAATTTCAGAAAATTGTTCTGGTACCTGATTCTTTAAATCAATTTTGGGAGGTGATTTAACAATAATTGGAATTTCTTTATGAGAGGTTTCGGTCTCATCTGGAATATCAATATCTTCGGGACTGATATTCATTTCTTTCATGACCTGTTCAATAGGGATTTTAGTTCTAAGACATTTCAAAATCTCTTTAGAAGTTAATTCTTCTACTTCTCGGTTTATAGGAGCTCTTGCTACGTAATCAACATCACCTAAGTGAATCAGTTCTCTCAGAATAAGATCTCCGCCATGATCACCATCTAAAAAAGCAGTAGCAGCTTTTTTTCTAGTTAATTCAACTACTTCAGGTGGAATATTTGTACCTTCGACAGCAATGACATTTCGGAATCCATGTCTCAATAAGTTTACAACATCTGCACGACCTTCAACAATTATAATGCTATCACTGTCTTGGATTCCAGGCCCAGCTGGTAGTTCTTCCTTTCCAAATTTTTGGATTATGCTAATCCTAGCCTCTTTAAGAACTTCATCTAATACAGAAACTGAATCAGACGTCACTTCATGATCCCATGTTTTCAATATTTGAGAAGCTCGTGTTACTATTTGCCTTCTTTTACTTTCTCGTACATCCTCTATCTTTTGAAGGGCGATTTTACCAACACATGGTCCAACACGATCTACAGTTTCTAATGCTGCAGCTAACAAAGCTGTTTCAACGCGATCTAAGGAGGAAGGGATAATTATCATTCCTACTGTCTTTCTTTGTTTTTTCTGATATTGGAGTTTAACTGCTATTCGTCCGATTCGAGATGTTTTTTGTAGTTCTCTTAGATCTAATCCCTCTCCAATTAAACCTTCTGTCTGTCCAAATAACGCTCCAATGATATCAGAGCGTTCAGCTACACCATTAATACTGAATTTTTCATGAATTAAGTATTTTACAGTACTAGTATCAATTTCTTCTTCATTTGCCATTTGTTATTCACCTTTTGATCCACAAGGTGAAACGGCATAATAATCCATGTATTAATAGTATTAATTAACTCTATGTTATGTGTTATCCATTCACATCCATTTAACTAATCAAATTGATTGAAGTAAACAGGTGAGTGTAATAAAGTAATTTTAATATGCAGTTTCACTTGTGTTTTGTTAGAAACCTTGATCTTTTTTCTAACTAGCTAATTTTAATTCGTTTGCTATCACATAGTTTGTATTGTAATCTATTATTTGTAATTTTAGTTTGGTTATCTTTTCCTATTTTTCAGCAATGGAATATAATAGTAGTTAATTTTTTACTAAATTTATTCCGAATATTAGGTAAAGATCCGTTTATTGTCGAATATTCCCTATTAAAAGGTGGATTGAAATCATCATTTTAAAGTAATGGTGTAGATGAACTAAAATTAAGGTTCTTATCTCTTTTAGGTAGCTAATGCTTCCTTTATTTAATTCAGAATTCTGGTTTTCCATGGAGAAATTTGATTCTTATTTATTTAATTTAAACTTCCAAATTGCTAAATTAATGTCTTTTTCGTCAATAGTCTTTTTTCCTGAATATAAAGAAATATCCCTAGCAATTTTTGAAATTTCTAGACCATATTCTTCCAATTCCTTTTGTAATGCAATTATTGCAGATTTTGATACTCTTTTCACACCAGATTTGCGAATAATCCTATGAATCGATGAGTTTGGAATTTCTACCATATAATTTTCACCACTATTAAAATTTCTACTAAAATTTAACATCAATATTTTTTAAAGTAATTGAGATTACTCAAACTTTCCATATTTTCACTTTAGCTTTTAGTTAAGTAAGTTTAAAATGCCAATCTAAAAAACGCGTAATATAGAGATTTTCTTGTCAAAAATCTTGTTATACTTACTAATAAGAATGTAACGAGTTTATGTATATTTTGAGATGATTAAAATGGGACGACGTCCAGCTTCATGTTATACAAGGATCGATAGACCAGCCTACACACGTAAGAAATATATAAAAGGAGGTCCTGAGCCTAAAATACGTTCGTTCGAATTTGGTGCTCCTGGCAAAGAGTTTCCGATTGAATTAACTCTTTTTGCTGATGAAAGGGCTCAAATCTCCCATAACGCGTTGGAAGCTGCACGAATTCACGTAAATCGATATTTAACACGATCATTAGGACGAGAAAGCTATCATTTCAAAGTTTGCGTGTATCCTCATCATAAAATACGTGAAAATAAAATGATGACAGGAGCTGGAGCAGATCGTATACAAAATGGTATGCGTTTATCCTTTGGGAAAGTAACTAGTGTGGCTGCCAGAGTATATGAAAATGATCGATTACTTCTAGTACGTACAAATCCTGAATATTTGACTGTTGCGAAAGGAGCTTTAAAACGTGGAAAAGCGAAGTTTCCCATACCCTGTCGTATTGTCATAACCAAAGGTAAAGATTTACTTATATAAGCAAAATAAGAATTTTTTTTCCAGATTTTCTGAATTTATAATTCAGAATATATTATCTTTCTACTATTTGAACATAATAAGAAATTTAATTAAGATTCTGAAAGTACTGCTTAATTTGTAAGTAAAATAAATGAGTAGAAGTCACATTCTAAACTAATTAAACCTATGATGATACTGACCTAAACTGAATTGAACTTAATCAGGACACCGAATAAGTTCGATTATGATGTTCATGTACCTCACTGATGGTTATAACTATTAAAAGATTAAAATGTGACCTTCAAGGCGGAAGATTAGGAATACTTAACATTTTGGGTGGCCGAAAATTGCTTGAACCAAAACAAATAATTGTATTACGTAAAGATCTTAAGATGTCAAAAGGTAAAGCCGCAGTACAAGCCTCTCATGCCGCAGTTGCCTCTGCAATAAGATCAAAAGCCGAAAAGCGGAATGATTTTGACCTTTGGTGGCGAACAGGTCAAAAAAAAGTGGTTCTTGCAGCTGAATCTGAATCAGAACTTTTAGAAATGGAAATTCGATTAAAAAAAACAGGAGTTATCGTTGTTAAAATTGATGACGCAGGACGTACACAATTACCTCCAAATACTACAACTGCTCTTGGGATAGGACCCTATATGAATAAGGAAGTAGATATCATCACATCCTCTTTGAAATTATTTTAATCAATGAATTAAGGAAATACTCTTCAGTGCATGTTGTTAAGATCGATCTTAAAAATAATAAGGTTGTTGTGAGACCTGATAGCCCAACAGATCTTTATGTATTATCTAATATCATTTCTCCTAATGATCAAGTTATTGCTAAATCTAGTCGTCGCGTACGTCGTGCTGGTAGCGAAGGAAGATCTGGAGATGAAAGTCAACGCATTACAATGGTCATTGGAATACAAGCAGAAGATTGGGCTTTTCAAGATAGCACGATAAGTAATCGTTTACGTGTAAAAGGTAAAATATTTCAAGGACCAGAACAACATGTTGCTATTGGATCATATCATACTTTAAATCTTGAAATCTCTCAAACTATAACAATTTTAAAATCTGAATGGACACAGTACTATTTACAGCTTTTGAAGGAGGCAGAGGAAGCAAGTAAAAAACCTAAGATATGTCTTATCGCAATTGACACTACAGATGCATGTGTTGCTATTTTAGATAATTATGCAGTACAAATAGTCGCACAAGAGAAATCTCATATTTCCAGAAAGCAGAGTAAAGAGAAAACACGAAGCAATCAAATAAATCAATTTTTTGAAACAATAAGTGGGATTTTACGACGAAAAATAGTTTTAGAAACTCCAAATATTATTATTGGAGGACCTGGATTCATTAAAGAACGTTTTGCGTTATTTTTAAAAGATAAATTTGTAAAAGAAGAATTAAATATCGTAGTAGCCGGGTCTTTAAGTGGAGGAAATAGAGTGGGAATTTCTGAATTGTTAAAATCGGAGACTATTGATAAAATAGCTGCTGATTTTAGAATTTTCGCTGAAAGAAGAATTATCGATGAATTTCTCGTTCGTTTGAATCAAGGAAGTAAAAGTATTAGTTATGGATTCTCTGCTATCAATAGAATTGCAGAAACAGGCGCAGTTGAATCCCTCATATTAAATGATTCTTTATTACATGGAAATGAGGGAGTCAATTCAGAGTTAATTCAGGAACTTTTAAAGAAAATAGATCGTAATAGAGGAAGAATAATAATCATATCAACAAATAGTGAAAATGGTCAACAAGTAAAAACATTTGGAGGTCTCATAGCTCTTTTACGTTATTCCATTGATTGGAATTGACAATAAAAAGTTATATTTCCCAAAAATCCTTCAATAGAGTTTGAGCCTTTTTAAGGGTCAGAATTGTCTGATCTTGAGCTTGTTCGATTATTTTGTCCTTTTTATTATCATTATTACTACAAAAAGACTGTACATAGGTAGAGATTAAAAGAGGGAACATCTTAATATTATATCCTCCTTCCAGAAAATGAGCAACAGGAATTTCTAGGTCTAAAGCAATACTTTGTAAAATCTGCCCTATTAAACCGAATCCCTCTAAGCTTATTCCCAAAATCCCAATGGGATCTCTTTCATAACCATCAAAACCTGCTGAAATAGCTAATATTTCTGGTTTAAATTGAAAAAGTATAGGTGTTAAAAGTCTCTGAAAAGCTAAACTTATGTCAAATTCCGTAGCACGATAACCTAGTGGAATGCAGATACTAAATCCCCTTCCATCTCCTTTTCCTATCTCTTCGACAAATCCTGTTCCTGGATATGCCATTCTTGGATCAGCATGAGTACTTATATACAAAACTGATGGATTATGTTCATGAATATATGCGGTTCCATTTCCAAAGTGTTGATCAAAATCTATTATTGCAATTCTTTTATAAAGTGACCTATTAAGAGCATATTGAGTCGCTATAGCTATATTATTAAAAATACAGAATCCCATCGGAGTTGTTTGTGTTGCATGATGACCTGGGGGTCTTACAAGAGCAAAGATAGACTTTGAAAGATTGCTTTGCGTTATAGCTATTTTCCCAATCTCAACTGCTTGAGTAGCTGCTTGAAATGTATAACCATTAGCGCTAGTATCAGCATCAAATCTGAAATACTGGTCTATTCCTTTTGTTTTCTTAATTAAATCATAATGATTTGAAGAATGAATAATTTCTATATCCTCTCTTGAAGCTTCTATATTATTATATCCATAGGTGATATTTGGATTGCTCTGTGTTGAGAGCCACGATTCAACTACTTCGATTCTTTGGGCTGATTCAGGATGAAAAGTACCATTTGAATGTTTTTTTCCCTCTGTGTTAAGTAGAAAATGGATAGGAACCAAATTTTATCTCCAAAATTATTTATTTAACAAAATCTGTTATTTATCTTAAAAGTTTTTTAAATTAATATTTCCTTGTGATTGAACTATTTAGTTTAATTAATAGACAAACCAAAGAATAGTTGAATACTTTTGCAGATTGATTAATTACAAATCAAATCAGATATAATATTTATGTATTTTGTACCAGATAAAATCTATAGTTATTTTCTAGGGGGATTATCCTTATTTGTTTTCTTGTTCATTATTGCAAATAAATCAATAAGAAAGAGTAGTTTGTATAAATAGCTAATATTTTTTCAGTTTTTTTCAAAATACTCTAGTAAAATAAGTTCAAAAATTGATAATATTATATTTTTAATGTTTTTTCTCTATTCTGAGAATTTTTCCAAAAATTTTTTACAAATAACTCTTTTTCTTGTTTTCTAAACTGATGATAGATAACTCTACAAGCTATGATGTTGATATTGTTAATTCTCTGACAATTTAAGTCTTTTATATTTGTATTTCAGGAATTTTAAGATTCTCAAAAAGGAAAGGCTAATGAATAAATTGATATCATATGAAAATTAATGACTCTTTAAAATATCATACAGTCTGTTTTCTTTCCTGATGTTAGATTTCTAGATGTTGCTTAAGAAAGATGAGGAATATTAGGTGTCACCCAAAAAAATTGAAGTAAGTAAAATCTCTTGTCTAAGAGACACAGAACTGGAGAAAACTTCCGCAGGATTTCAAGTTTCAGGATACAAGGAATTTGAATCAACAAATGAACCTGAAAAAGTGGGTTTCATCTTATCCGGGGTGAAACTGATTTCATTTCAGCAAATAATAGTAAAAGGAATTCGGCTTAGGATCAAATGGATACCAAACGGTTTTGAAATCCGAGAAGAATTAAATCAGTTAGATGAAGCCTTACGTGGTTTAACAAGACAAAATAATATCATCTTTGTTAGTAAAGATGATAATACTCCAGTTATTATGCAAGGTGAGCCTCAAGTTGAAAAAAATGGATTTGTTGGGCATTTAATACGAATAAATTGGGAATTTAATGAAATTCAGATTTTCCCTCTTCAAAAATCATGTGTGTTTCAATGTGTGTTAAATTCCAGAAATCATCGTATAGATTGTTTTATCAAATAAGATATATTTTGATTTAGCGAATTTTTAGAAACTTTGAGCTGATTTGTATGGCTAATGTTCGGATTATTGAACTTGATCGAAAAATTCAAGAAGAAAATGACAAAATCGCTAATCGAATTAGGGAAAAAAGAATAAAATTCGAAATCCCTATGATTGATATAATGGGAAGCGTTGGATCTGGAAAAACCTCAATTTTAGAATATTTTACACAAAATTACATAAAATTTCAAAATATTCTAGTAATCAATGGTGATTTAGCAACAGATATTGATGCACAACGAATTGGGCGGTTTGGTGGGACATGTTTACAAATTAATACAGGTAGAGGTTGTCATTTAATGGCCTTTCAAATTGAAAAAGCTCTCGAGGGAATAAATCTAAATGATTATGGAGTAATATTTGTGGAAAATGTAGGAAATTTAATATGTCCATCTGCTACAGATATTGGGGCTGATCTAAAGGTAACCGTTACAAGTGTAACAGAGGGTCCGTATGTTTTTCAGAAACATCCTATAACTTTTAAATTAAGTCAATTAGCAGTAATTAATAAAATTGATTTAGCTAGAGTTATGGATATTGACTTAAGTGATGTAATAGCTAAGGCTTATGACCTTTATCCTCATTTAGAAATCTATCCCACCAGTACAAAATCAGGAGAGGGAATGGAGTCATTTGCTAAACGGTTAGGTCTAAAAGTTCAGTAATAAAGAAGGAAAGGTATTATTCAAAAAAGACCTAAAAATCGTTTCTTTGGTTTTCCTTGCGCAACAGGCGAATCATCATCAATTACAAATCTAGCAGAAGGAAAACCACGTTTTGGTTCAGACTTTTTACCTTTTTGTGAAGAAATTATTGAGAATGGAGAATCAATATCTTCTAGTAATGAGTCCAATTCTCCTTTTGGATAATAATAACCTCCTGAATCTGTAAGAGGAGAATGAACATCACTTAAAACGACGATCACTCGAATCTTATTGCTTAATTCTGGGTCTATTGAAGCACCCCAAATTATTTCTGCTGAATCATCGATTTCAGTAGCAATTTTCATAACAGCTTCTTCCGCATCTTTTAAGGCTAATCCTTCTCCGCCAGAAACACAAATTAAACATTTTTTTGCTCGACTTATATCAAGGTCATCTAATAGGGGGTTCCTTAAAGATTCAAAAACTGCATCATCAACTTTTGTGGTTTGATGGTCAGATTCTCCTAAACCTATCATCGCCATTCCCCCTTTAGTTAAAATTTTTCGGACATCAGCAAAATCAAGGTTGATCAGCTGCGGCCTGGTAATTAATTCAGTGATTGCTTTTACAGATCTAAGTAAAACTTCATCAGCAATACGAAACGCAGCCATCATTGTAATTTCTTCAGATAATTGGAGAAGTTTTTCATTAGGAACTACTATTACGGTATCAGAGGTTTCTTTCAATTTTTTAAGGCCTTTAACAGCATTTTCATATCTTTTGAGTCCTTCCATTTCAAAGGGTAGTGTACATATAGAAACAGTTAATGCACCATTCTCTTTCGCTTGTTTAGCTATAACAGGAGCAGCTCCTGTTCCTGTTCCACCTCCTAAACCACAAGTAATAAAAACCATATTAGCTTGAAGCATATTTTTTATATCATCTAAAGATTCTCGTGCAGCAGTTTCACCGATATCAGGATTATTCCCTGCGCCGAATCCTCTTGAAGAATCTTTACCTATCAGCAATTTTTTATGGGCTCTCGTAGATAATAAATGTTGTGCGTCAGTATTTACTGCAACACACTCAGCTTCTACACCAGAGTTCATCAATCTATAGACTGCATTATTACCAGCACCTCCCACTCCTATAACTTGGACTCTAGGTAATCTTTCCATTAAAATATTGGCGATTTCAGAATCAACTTGAGGTGGAGGGGTATTATATCGAGATACTGGTTCTTGTTGGTTATTACCGAGATTTTTAAAGGATCCAGAGCCATTTAGGGCTTCTTTATACTCACGATAGATAGATTGCATTAGTTATGCCTTCCTTCTTTTCATATGAGGATAACCGACAAAAAAAATAAAGGCAGATGTAATATTCTCATAATATGCTTAGATTTTAAATTAACTAACAAAGAACTCATTTTTTTTATTCAAACCACAATTTTCTTTAAAACTTCTTGAATTACTTATTTTTGAAAAATAATGCACGAATTTTCCTTAGCACAGACTGTGTTAGAAACAATTGTTTCTGTTGCAAAACAAAAAGATTTTACTAAGATTAAAAAGATTATCTTAAAATTTGGTGCCTTTGCATTAATCCAAGAAGATCAATTTAGATTTTGTTTTGAAATTGTGCAAAAAAGTATAAAAATGACTGAAAAAACCGAATTGCAAATTGAATGGGTTCCAGGTGAATTGAAATGTTTAAATTGTAATTTTGAAGGCAAAATTGAAAATCTCCCACAAGATCATAATGAATTAGCTCCTATTTTTCAATGTCCAAAGTGTAAAAGTTATAAAACTGAAATCCTTTCAGGTACTGAAACTGTAATTGACTCAATTATCGTTTAAACAAATTAATTGGATGAATAACTTTAGATACTTCAAAAGACATTTTAGTTAGTTTTCCTTTAGACAATAATTTAATGTAGAGCATAAGATAAGTATATAATATTTATTTTTTCACAGTTAATTGTCTTTTACTGGATATTAAATGCGAATAAATTAATTTATAGGTACTTCAAACGAATTTATCCTGTAACAAGAATTAAAAATTCATGGGTTCGTGGTCTAGTTTGGCTAGGATCCGCGCCTGGGGCGCGCGAGCCCGGGGGTTCAAATAGAAAGTTCAACAAGAATTTTCTTGAAAGTCCCCTCGAACCCACTCCATTTTATATTTCCTCTCCTTTATTTTCATATTCTCAATCTATCTATTATTATGATAAAAGAATTAGAATGCCTTTTTTTAATAGAACTATGATTTCATTCTTTATTATAATATTATTTACAAAAATACATATTTTATTAGGAATTTATCATTTCAATAAGACGTTGAAGATTTAACTAAACTATTTGAAAAAGGATATGAAAGTCTAGTAATCAATATTGATTTGAAATAAAACAATAGGAGACGAACATAGTAAGTGGAATATCAACCGAAAATTCTTCCTAAACAAGATTCTCTTCCTGAAAAAGCGAAAAAGGCTATCACATTAGTTCTTAAGCCAGTAGGTTATCCTTTACGAGCAGGTGAAGAACTTACTCCTTTTTTGACAACTGATGATCCAACATTATTTCAGCAATATGCAAGAAGTCAATGGATTGGGTTAGTTGTTCAAAAAGGAAGTTTTTTATTTGATTCTCTCCTATTTCCAGATTATGCTTTTCGTGCAATCACTGTCGAACCTGAATCATCACAGATAACTGAAAAAACTGAAATAAGTCTAATATCTGAACAGGAACCAGAACCTCCTATAATCCAAAAGACTGATAATACTCATTTTATTGACATTGTAGGTCAAGATACCGCAAAAGAAAAATGTAAAGTCATTGCTAAATTCCTAGCCTCTGAAAAACTGATGCGTTCTGAATGGGCACCACGAAACATTTTATTTTGGGGGCCACCTGGTAATGGTAAGACCATGATGGCAAGAGCACTTGCTCAAGAATCAGATTTTCCAATGTTTTTAGTTAAGGCAAGTGATCTACTTGGAATGTACGTTGGTGATGGTGCACGGAAAATTCAAAAACTTTACATTGATGCTAAGCAAAAATCGCCATCAATTGTTTTTATAGATGAGTTAGACACGATAGGATTAAAGCGTAATTATCAAAGTATCCGAGGAGACGTTATTGAGCTCGTTAGTGCTCTACTTGGTGAATTAGATGGTATCGAACGTAATGAAGGTATCATCACAATTGGTTCAACTAATCAGCCTGAACTTTTAGATGCAGCCATTTTAAGTCGATTTGAGCAACTTATTGAATTTAAAATCCCAGATATGGATGAAAGAATGCAAATCCTAAAGAAATATGCTTCAACATCACCAATACCCTTTATTAAAATTCACTGGAAAACTGTCGTGGAAAAAACTCATGGTTGGTCAGCTAGAGATCTCAAAGAGAAAATTATTAAGAATGCAATTCATTCTGCAGTTCTTAATGATAAAAAATCTATTAATATGTCTGATTTAATTGAGGTATTGAAAAAAAATAAAATTCTTGATGAGTCATTAAACCATTATTCATAAGATTTAATCAAGATCCTCATCCTTATTACAATTAGGAGTTTAAATTTTGGAATCAGATCTAGATCTTTCTAACTTAATATTTTATTTTTTACTTTCTGGTGAAAATCCTGAATTAGCTGAATTCGAATTTCAGACTGTTTTTAATGTTTTAGCAAAAGGACAATTCAAAGAATATGCTATTAATATATTTTCGGATAAACGAATTATTGAGCTTACTTTGAGTATCAATACTAGACAAATAGATGCTCAAAAAATCGTTGAAGATCTTTTAGATCGATTGACACAGGTTCATGTTTGTTTTAAAAGAAGTTTAAATTTAGATTTCATAAAGTATGGTATTAAATCGTATTCTGATTTGTATAGACAAGTTCACAAATCTAACTTATATATTCAAAATCCAGAAAAATCATTTGGGATAATTATTAAGCGAATAGGTATACCTAAAGGATTTCTAAAAGATAAATCAATAACATTAGAATTATCTAGGAATTTGGGAGCTAAAATTCAAGCATTATATCCTCAAAAAAAGGTAAACTTGCGAAATCCCGATGAACAATTTTTAGGTATTATTAGTGAGTATGGATTTTGGTTTGGAGTTCTTATAGGATCTTCATTACGTAAGGAAGTTAGAAAAAGAACAGCTCATACACGTCCTTTTTTTCATCCAAGCTCAATGAATCCCATTTTGCTAAGAACTATGATTAATCTTGCTGCTTTAAAAACAAATGATTTGATGCTTGACCCATTTTGTGGGTCTGGTGGAGGAGTTATGGAAGCTGCACGGATGGGAATTAGGTCGATTGGTATTGAAATAGATAAAAGAATCGTTTGGGGGGCGTTTCAGAATCTAAAATTTTTTGAATATTCAAAAATTACATCATTGATACATGGAGATGCTCTAAATATATGTATTTCAAAAGGGAGTATTTCAGGAGTAGTTACAGATCCTCCATATGGAACAGCAGCTTCTACTAAAGGGATATCTCTTCCTAAATTAATAATAAGGTTTTTTAAAGAAATATCTCCTATTCTTTCTTCAAATCAACGTGTTGTGTTAGCAATCCCTGCCAACTTGGAAATTGAAGAGCAAGCTTCAGAGATCTTGCATGCCTCAGTATATATATTCTACCAGTATGTACATAGATCATTAACTCGAAAAATATTAGTTTTTGTAAAGAAATAATTTTCTTTCAGTTATTTAGAGAAAATTTATAATTCCTGTTAATGAAACATTAACAAGAAATAATGTAAAGGGATGATTTGAAAAACTAAAATTTTATTTGAAGGTAAATATCTAAAATATTGCATTATTCAGTTACATAAAAGCTAGTCATTTAAAGGTAATCTGAGTTTGATTTTAATTGATGGAATATCATCATTAAAGAATTATATGCAATAAGATTCAGATTAATGGATGATTAAAAGTATTCAAGTAACCTTTTAAAAGAAAAATAACAAATTTCAATCTTCTATTATGCAGGAATGAATAAATGGCTGTAACAAAACTACAATCAATTGATGTGGATATGGATTTCGAAACAACTCAAGAAATTCCCATCCCATCTAGGTTAGTCGATCAGGTTATTGGTCAAGAACTACCTGTTGAAATTATTAAGAAAGCAGCAATCCAAAGAAGAAATGTCTTACTAATCGGGGATCCTGGGACAGGAAAATCGATGTTAGGTCAAGCACTGGCAGAATTATTACCTCGTGAGGAATTGGAAGATATATTGTGCCTTCCAAATCAAAATGACTCTCATAATCCTCGAATAATGACAGTTCCCGCTCTTGAGGGAAGAAAAATTGTAGACCATTATAAACAACTAGCAAGAAAAGCTGACCAACAACGAAATATGCTCCTATTGGGAATTCCTGCTCTTATAATAATTATTGCGATTCTCTTGTTTCCAACAGAGTTGTTGTTTGCATTTTTAGTTGCCCTAGTGGCATTTTTTGTAATTGGTCAATTTAGAAGTAGACGAGAAAATTTGGTACCAAAATTATTGGTTGATAATTCAGAAAGTACTAGCGCACCATTTAATGATGCTACTGGTGCTCATGCTGGAGCTCTATTAGGTGATGTTAGACACGATCCTTTTCAATCTGGAGGCTTGGGAACTCCTGCTCATGATCGTGTAGAAGCTGGGTTAATTCATAAATCTCATAAAGGAGTTCTTTATATTGATGAAGTAGCAACTCTAAATCAGAAAACACAACAACAATTACTTACAGCAATGCAAGATAGACAACTAGCCATAACAGGACAATCTGAACTATCTAGCGGTGCTATGGTGAGAACTGAAGCCGTTCCCTGTGATTTTGTTCTTGTCGCTTCTGGAAATATAGATACCGTTCGGAGGATGCATCCAGCTTTACGTTCAAGAATTCGTGGTTACGGATATGAAATTGCAGTTAATCACTCAATGCCTGATATTATGGAAAACCGTCGAAGACTCGTTCGTTTTGTGGCTCAAGAAATTGTTAAAGATGGGAAAATTCCTCATTTCTCACGAAGTGCGGTATTAGCTATTATTCTAGAAGCAAAAAAACGAGCAGAGCGAAAAAACCGTTTATCTCTACGTTTAAGAGATTTGGGTGGATTAATTCGTGCTGCAGGAGATATTGCTAGAGAGGAAGGTGTTCCTTTTGTTGAACCTCGGCATGTGTATGCAGCACGTGATTTAGCCCGTTCATTAGAGAACCAATTAGCTGATAAACAAGTAGAACATAAAAAAGAGTATCAAGTTATCAAGACGAGTGGAGGAAAGGTTGGTAGGGTAAATGGACTTGCAGTTTCATCTGATCCTGCTGGTGGTGCTAGAGGAGGTCATATTACCCCAATTGAAGCACAAGTGACAGTAGCTCAAGGTGTAGGTGGAAGAACTATTGCTACAGGTCAATTGCGAGTTATTGCACGTGAATCCGTGCAGAATGTTTCTGCATTAATTAAAAAATACACAGGTCAGAACATATCAAAAATGGATGTTCACATACAATTTTTAGGAACATATGGGGGCATTGAAGGAGACAGTGCAAGCATCACAATAGCTACTGCGATTATGAGTGACTTATTAAATCTACCTGTTCGTCAGGATTTAGCAATGACAGGATCTCTATCGGTACGAGGTGAGGTTTTACCCGTTGGAGGAATAACGGCAAAAGTAGAAGGTGCTGCTCTAGAAGGCATTTCTGAGGTCATAATTCCAAAGGTTAACGAAGCTGATCTTGTTTTAGATGATAAAATAAAAGATAAAATTAAAATTACTTCTGTAGAAAATATTGACGAAGTATTTGCAATTGCCTTGATTGGATGGAATCAAAAGGACCTAGCTGCTGCATTGAACCAACAACCTCATAAACAAGCGTCAATTCCATCATCTTCAAATCCCACAGGATTTCCTAGTTAAATAGTTATTTTTACCAATGCTTGACATCAATATGATACTCATCAAGCTCCATATTTGATTCTTCTCTCCAATGATCTAAATATTTTAAATTGATGCATTTAAGAAAAAATAATAGAATATCAACTATTCTTGGTTCAAAGTTTGATAGCTATCATAATCCAGCTATATATTTTTCTAATGATTATGAAAGAAGACACAATAAAAAGATTCTATATTGATTCCTAGAAAAAAGCTGGGTAATGACCCAATTTATTAAAAAACAAAAATTAAAAATCATTAATAGAAAATGATTAATTTGCAATAAAGCAGGGATTCACACAGTTTAGTATAAATTCAGGATCCGTAGCTCAGCATGGACAGAGCGGCGGCCTTCTAAGTCGCAGGCCGGGGGTTCAAATCCCCTCGGATCCGCCATTTTCCTAAATAATATATATTACGAAATTTGGACTCGTAGCTCAGCATGGATAGAGCATCTGCCTCCTATATGAAAATTTACTAAAGTTCGTTGAGAAAGCAGAGGGTTCGGGGGTTCAAATCCCCTCGAGTCCGTTCTTCAATGATCTTATTTAAATATATAACAAGGGCCCTTAGCTCAGTATGGACAGAGCGCTTGCCTCCGGAGCAAAAGAGTTGGTTATTCATATCTTCTCGAGAGAGGTCGCGGGTTCAAATCTCGTAGGGCCCGTCAAATTGATTTAGTTAAAATAGTCTTATAGGGTTTATTTTTATTAAATTTTTGTTCTACGTCTCATTTTGGTTGTTGTTACTTTTTTGATCCTAGAAACCAATCCTCGTATTCCTTATGTTTTTTTCGCTTTTTTTCATGCTCATCTTGCTGATCGTCTAGTTGAGCTTCCCATAAGGCTGTCTTCTGGCGATGATGCATACGTTCATATTCTCTACGACGTAGTGCTAACCCACAAACCGTACATACATAAAATGGTGATTGCCATTTTGCTTCACCACTACATTCAGGACATCTTGCCACATATTACACCTTTTATCTTGAAATTCTGTTTTTTTTTTCTATATGATGGATTTTAGTTAAGGATTGAAGTCTTTTTCTTAATCCCTTTAACCGATTTTTTAGTAGATCTCTATGGGATTTATAAGAGCTCGAGTATTTAAACCTTAAAGTACAATAATCAAGGTAATATTTTAGTTTATTATTTTATTATAAAAACTGAGGCTTTTTGATGAAAAACTGAAATAAAAATTAAAAAAATAAAATAAAATTATGAATTTTAAGATTAATTAGAATTGTTTGGGATAGGATAATGTTTAGAATTGTTAGCTTCAGAAATGATTCGATCTTACAAAATCCAGCAATAAAAAAACGTTTTGAACACTATCTTGATGTCCAAAATGGAAAAAAAATAGCTCATTACTTGATTGCAAAGAAAACCCCCCTTAGTATAGAAAAACTCAATAATTTTACGATTCAAGAATTATGGGATATTCATAAGAAAACCAGAAAAACATTTAATAAACTAAATCACCAGGTTCAAGACGGAAAATTATCATTTAAAGAAATCCCAACTCCTCAAATTTCATTTTTAGATTTAAAAGTATACATTGCCAGTATTATATTAAATAACTGTCATTTTTGCGAAAGAAGTTGCGGTGTAGATAGAACAAAAAATCAGCGAGGGTTTTGTCGCTTATCTACAGAAAGCGTGATCACCTCGGCTTTCTTACACATTGGTGAAGAACCCCCTTTGATTCCATCAGGAACAATTTTCTTTACAGGTTGCACTTTCAAGTGTATTTTCTGTCAGAATTGGACTATTTCTCAAGAATGGGGGAGTATTAATAAATTGAAAGAAGGCAGAATCATTGATCCTCAATCTATATCCCAAATCATGGCAGATCTATCGAAGAACGGTGCAAAAAACATTAATTGGGTAGGAGGTGAACCTACCCCGAATATACATAATATTTTAAAGTCATTAACGTTTTTCAAAGAAAATGTAATCCAATTATGGAACTCAAACATGTATCTCAGTCCTGAGGGTATGGATTTGATAGTTGATATCATGGATTTTTGGTTACCAGATCTTAAGTTCTATGAAAACCAATTTGCTTATGAGATGACTCAAGCCCAAAACTATTGGGAAATTACAACACGTAATATCAAGCAAGCTTATGATTTTGGGACTAAGGAAATGATAATTCGACACCTTGTTATGCCTGAAAGGGTTGCAAAGGATACTTTTCCAATCTTAGATTGGTGTTCACAAAAGACCGAGCAAGCTTTTGTAAATATTATGGGTCAGTGGAGACCTGAGCATAAAATTCACAGAAATAGTGCTTATCAAAATCTTAATCGGAGACTTAAAGGAGAAGAATTGCAAGATGCTAGAAACTATGCTGATAAATTGGGTATTTTATGGCGAGAAGTCTCTTAGCTACATTTTTTATTATAAAGGGATATATGTTGTTTGAAGTTGATCATAGGTTGGATATTCTTCAGCTATTCCAAGTTTTAAATTAGGGAAATAAACTAGTAATTCATCTTTGAGATCTTCTAATACCCCTGCATTTGTAAGTATTCGATGTTTTTTTGAATCTAAATGTACCCATTCCTCTGGAACTTCAAATTCAGTAATTAGTGTTTCTTTTATTTCTTTCAAATTATCAGACTCGGATTCAATTACCCCTCTGATTAATAACCCTCTATCTATACCTTTTTCAATTATTACATCTGATGGAAGGTGAACAGACTGGGCAATTCGATATAAACGGTTTGATAATTGTACTGTATCTTTTGTGCGTAGTGCACAAAAATGAACTGGAACATTCGAATTTGAATTCGCCCATATCACAATTTCATGCCCTAGTTTAAAGCTTTCTGCTACTGCAGCTTGATTGTGGGGATCACATTTTAACCCATGTGCCAATAAATTACGATAATTAGTTTCACTTACCTCCAACTCATTGAAATTAATAAAATAGAAGTATTTTTTTCCTTCAATAAGCTTTTCAAACTTTTTAATCAACTTTTGATAATATTTAATACCTTTTGTAGGGATTATTGGTACTTCAATCCCAACATCTAATTTTGCTTTTAATGCCAATTCAATACTCCTAAAGTCTTTTTCAATGTTTTTAACATGAAAACGAATTTCTGAAATATAAGGAGCAATAGCAGTTAACTTATATTCATCTAATTCTTTTCCCCTAGTATAGACATGGATATGAAAGGATTTCGACTTTGAACGAAGAAGTTTACAAAAATTAAGGGTCTGATTAAAACTATGTGATTCTAAAGGATCTCCACCAGTCATACTTGCTCCTTTTGCATCCATTATTGTCATTTCTATAATAAGATCATCAATTTCTGTGATTGGCCTTTCATTAGCAAAAGCGAAAGGGGAAGCTTTCCTCTCTAAACTTAAAGGGCAATAAAAACATTTACTAGAACATTCTGTTGAGACAAGAACGACTAATTTTTGCCCAGAGATACATTGTTTACAACCTTTCGATAAAGATCCTGTGTACTTACTCCCCCAAGATGTATTATGAACAGATAGTTTCATCATAAGCCTCTAAAAAAGGAATAAATAAAGAAATAATTATTCTCTATAATATACTTTGAAATGATCACCTTCAGAAACCACACGATAGAATCCAGGTAATTCAGCTTTTCCAAGAACTTTTTTTGCATAAAATTTTATTTTTCGGGAAGAAAGATTATTGACAACAATTGTCTTTCCTTCTTTTTTTGGTTTTAGATTTTCTTTATCTTTAATTGTTTTAATTATTTCATCAATTAAATCAGAATCTGGGATATCAGATAAATCAATTTTCATTTTCATTTCTCCTTCAATTTAAATCAGAGTACATTGGATCAGGAATAATATCATCAAGATAGTTTAATAGAAGCTCATAATTAAAGTTATTCCTTGATTGAATAAGCATTGCTTCTGAAGCTACGTATTTAGAACATTCTCCTGTGCGATTTGATGGGGAGAGCTTTTTAAATGAGCAGGCACGACTAATATCGAGGATTACAGATTCCAGAGGTTTTTCAAGGAGTTCTGTACGGACATGAGATTCCGAAACTAGTCCAAAAGCTAAACCTGTTGAAATTACTGGCTCGCTTTTCATAACATATTTTAGCAAACAATCGACATGACCCAGATATCCTTCTTCCCCTTGTACAATTTTTTCTTCATATAAGTCTTCTAAAGAAAACTTAGCTCCACAATGAGAACAAATTAGTCCAGCTCCACGAATGATTAGATCATAGATAACATATAGGTCGATTTCTAAATCTTCGATGTCCAATTGATCCATTGCTCCAAACTGTACCCTTTAAGGAGTTTTAGCTTCAATTAGTTCTCCCATCTTATCGGTATTTATACTATTTTCTATCCGAATCCTTTACCATAATCATAAGAGAAGATATTTAGGGTATTTCTTTTAATTAAATAATTAGTTAATAAAGAAAATAAATTGAAGAATGGCATTAATTTTTGTTCTCCTTATAATAATCATAAAGGAAGCTGTTCTTTTCACCTAAATTTTAGATAAGAGTCTCAAATTTTCTTACAAAAAGGCTGAATAAAATCATTTTCGATAAAATTCTATTTAATTCAACTTAGTTTATTTTTTAATTAAACCCAACAAAAGGATTTCTTAAATATAACCTAATTTTTGTTTTGTATGCTGTTTTCTATTGTAATTATTGATTATTAAATAATTTTATTAGAAAATAGACGCTCTTTCATTCTCTCTGCTTTTCAAAATAGACTTTTCAGAAACTATAATTTAATCAAAGAGCAAGATTTATCTAAATTATACAAAAATCTTTCAAGTGCTAAAAAGAGAGCTTGATTCGAGAATTTAATCCTTAATCTCAAATAATCTGATATAAAAGACGTTCTAACCTTTTCCAGAGAAGTATAAAGCGTGGTGGAAGTAAAATGGAAGATAAAATAGAAAATTCAAAAATGCTTTTACAACAAATCTCGAATGATCACTCTGTACCTAAAAATATTAGACGTGCAGCTAAAGAAGCCTACATGGCAATCATTGGTAAGAATAGCCAAGATGATGACCCCCCTGAAGTCAGAGCAAACCTTGCTATTTCCATCTTAGATGAAATCAGCCAAGATCCAAACTGTCCTCTTTTCGCACGAACAACTATATGGAATGTTTTATCTCTTCTCGAGACAATCACAACAGATTCTTCCAAGGACTAAATGGTCCCTTAATTTTTCGACTTTCGCATTAGTCATTGCCCCAATAGTTTTAAGTACGAGTTATAGCTCTTCTACTGGGATATTCAGACTTTGGACGATCTCATTTGCCTCTTTAGGAGAAGTTTTAAAGGTATAGAGTCTTTTTTTTGTACGAAGTTTTAATTTTACAGTTTCAGAGTTTTTAACTCTTTTAACGTAACAGATGGAGGCTAAACCAAGTGTAGCCATAAATTCTTCCTTTGTTTTCAATTCCTCAGGCATAAAACAGTCCTCATGAAAAATAATCTCGTTTCATTCTATTTTGGTTTGAATTTTTATGGTTATTTACTTTTAATTTCATCTACATAATACTTAATTTTTTTCAGTTTTCCATTACAATTAGAACAAGAATCAATATTATTTTTTTCTATTTGTCCACAATTTTTACATTTTAAGTACCATTTCACTGTTTTTGTAATTTTTTTACCCGATAAATTATCAATTGCAGTGTTTAGAAGAATAGCTAGATTTTGTAATCTATAATCATTAGTTATTAAAGTTGCTCCAATCCTCCATGATAAAGCTAATATTTCAATGTCTGAAGAAGATAATAAGGTATTTGGATCAATTTTTTCAATTTTTTTTTGTGTTAATATCAAATCCTTATAATCTGGATGAGATATTATAATTTTTTTAGTTTCTTGTAAAACTTTAAAGTTCATTCTTGATTTAAAGTCTTTTAATTCATTTAAAATACTGGGAGTGGTATAGAATTGAGAGTTTTCTAGTTTTTGTAGCAATTGAAAATCATATCCAATAAATACTGTTGCATCTAGAACATATTTTTTTTTGTAATCATTCAAATTAATCCCTTATTTCTGGATGGATATGCTGTCTCCATCTTTTCATGAATTTCTGGGATCGATAAAAGCTTACAGTTTTATCAGATAGAAAAAATTCTAATTCTATTGGAGTGGTGAAATCTTGGGAAACTTGACCATCAATTACGATTTTTATTAGATTTACGCGGGTAGCACAACGTACTGCTATTCTTCGAAAATGTGCAAGAATTACTGGGCGTATTGCTAAATTTATGGGATTTATCCAAGAAAGTTCGATAATACCTAAGGCAGGATCTACTATTGGCCCCCCGCTGGATAGTGCATGCCCAGTGGAACCAAGAGCAGTTGAGATAATTAAACCATCCGCTAAAGTACCAGAGGTAACCATATCATCAATTAAAACTTTAAATTCAATTGGTTTTAAAAGATCTACAGATGTAATAACAATTTCATTAATAGCTGAACCAATACTAACTCCATTTAGAAAAGCTTCCACTCTCTGATGTTTTTCTAATTTAAATTTGTTATTAAAAAATGATTTTAGGTTTTTCTGAATTTCATCAGATTCTATTTCGGTCATAAAGCCTTTTCTCCCTTTATTGATTGATAATATCGGGATATCAGGACGAGACCGAGCTGCACGTAATATAGTTCCATCCCCGCCAATCGTTATGAGACAGTCAACTTTCATTTCTTCAAGAGTAACGCGATGAACTTGTTCTGGTAATTTTGGGGTTGATTTTAAAATGAAATCATATAATTCGGGATTTAAATAATAAGAGATCGATGATGTTCCTTTAGCTGATAAAATTTCATTGAAAATACCAATTGTTTCTTGAAAGAGAACATGGCTGAAAATACCTATTCTGGATACTTTCACCAATTTACACCTAACATATCAGCTGATCTAAACGTCCATTTCACGTACCTGGATGATCTTTATTCTATCCATAACAACCCAGTACTCTATTTCTACTGTTTTCCCTTCTTCAAACAATGCAGTTAATTTAGATTTCAATTCATCTTCAGAGGGAGGTTCTGCTTCAAACATACCATAAGTCTCATTATCCATGACCTGAACGAAACCACTCGGATCAATATTAGTCACCTGCCCTGTTTTTTTTTCAATGATGGGAACATTAATTCGTTTGTCAACAGGTGAAATAAATTGCCTTTTTTGGTTATCAAATAAACCTACCATCATTATTCGCGCTTTTGCTGCCCCATGTTTTCCTGGTTTACTCTTATCGATTGAAATTACCTTACATGGTTCATTTGAATCTGGGTCAATCATATAACGGCCTTCTTTCAGACTACCCACTTTCTTTGGTTCATAAGACATCATTTTGCACCATTTTTCTATTATCCACTGATCAAAAAAGTGATCTGGGTGAATTCTATTTGCAAACTGCTAGAATTTTGTTGTTTTTTATTTTTTGGGAAAAACTATAAGTTTGATAAAGAATTATATCAGAGTTTTAAGCAGTCAATTAAGATATATATTTTTCCTTAATCGAGTATTAAATAGTATGTATTCCTATCAAACTCAAAATAAAACTCTTTTTTACTTCATTTTTCTTTCTCATTTAATCTTTTATCTCATTAAAAGAATATCCTACTTTTATTTCTATTTAAAAAACAAAGGCATTCATCAATAAATCGTTATAAATTCGATTTAAAAGAGTAGTAAATGAAAGTACTGATAGAATAAAGATAATAATACGGTGGTATAAAATTGTTTGCACCTAAGGGTTTAGGTTATGATAGAGGGAGTACAATTTTTAGTCCAGATGGAAGATTATTTCAAGTTGAATATGCAATCGAAGCGGTTAAACGTGGTACAACTGCGATCGGAATTAAAACTGCTGAAGGATGTTGCTTGGCTGTTCAAAAGCGATTACATACTTCTCTAGTTGAAAAAGAAATGGTAAAAAAGATTTATGCTGTTGATGACCACATAGCTGCAGCAATTGCTGGTTTAACGGCGGATGCGCGTATATTAATCAATCAAGCGCGTATCCAAGCTCAAATTCACAGAATTACATATAAAGAAGCTATTACAGTTGAAGCGCTTACTCGGCAAATATCAAATGTAAAACAAATTTATACACAGCATGCAGGTGTTCGACCTTTTGGAGTCTCATTATTAATAGCAGGCTGTGATGAAGTATCAGGGCCTCAACTTTATATGACTGAACCAAGCGGTAGTTACTGGGGCTATCGTGCAATAGCAATTGGTTCGGGGGCACCTGCTATCATTGAATTTTTGGAAGGAGAATATCCCGAGACGTTTAAAACCATGGAAGAAGGAAATAAATTAGCTTTAAAAGCTTTAAACCAAGTCTCAGAAGAGCCTTTGGATGGAGATATGATTGAAATTGCAATTATCACAACTGAAAAACGTTCTCTCGAATATCTTGATAGAAAAACAATTGATACTTATATTAAGAACTTATAGGAGACGATTTTATGTTACGGGATACAAGAAGGGTTGATTTAACAGGAAAGTCCGTTATTAGAGCAAAAGTTCAAGGAAATAGATTTGAAATCATCGTTAATCCTGAATTGGCACTGAAATACAAAATGAATCTTTTGGAAGATTCAATTAGTATAAATGAAATATTAGAAACAGATGAGATATTTCAAAACGCCAACAAAGGAGAGAAAGCACCTGATGAGCTTCTTATTACTTGTTTTGAAACTAAAGACACATTAGATGTGGCAAAAATCATCCTAGAAAAGGGAGAGCTTAATTTAACCGCAGAACAGAGGCAAGAATTCTTTGAAAAGAAGAGAAAACAAATTATAAACATGTTAGTTAAAACCTGTATAAATCCTCAAACTCGGACACCACATCCAGCAACGAGGATCGAAAACGCTATGAAAGAAGCTAAAGTAATGATAAACCCCGCAATATCCGCAGAAAGCCAATTAAAAGATATTATTAAAGAATTACGACGGATTATTCCGATAAGTATGGAAACTGTGAAAATGGCGGTAAAAATACCTCCTGAATTTACAGGTAAGGCTTATGGAGAAGTGAAACGAACTGCTGATATTGAAAAGGATGAATGGCAAAATGATGGCCATTGGATTGCAGTTGTTTCTATCGCAGCGGGATTACAAGGTGAATTTATTGATCATGTCCAATCAATGACAAAAGGACATGCTGAAATAAAAATCTTAGAACGAATTCGTCTTTAATTTAGTGTTGAATATTAATATTCTTTGAATTATGAAGTGAAAAAAATGGAAATATTAGTTAACAGAAATCAATTAGTAATCCCTGGTGATTTACTGGCAAGAGGATCAGGAATTAAACCAGGTGGGGGTGTTTATAGGAAAAAAAAGGGAGATATTCATGAAGTCTATGCACTTATGATCGGTCTTGTAAATATTCGAAAGAATTTTATTGGTGTAGTTCCTTTAGAAGGATGTTATGTACCATTAGAAGGTGATATAGTTATAGGAATGATTACAAGAGTTGGTTTTACTTCATGGACCGTTGATATTAGAGGACCTTATGTAGGTAATCTTAGAGTTAATAATGTTCTGGATAGAGATTTCGATTCTACACGGGATAGCTTGGAAAGGATTTTAAATGTTGGAGACATAATTAAGGCTCAAATTACTAATTTTGATAGAACTAGAGATCCAGTTCTCTCGCTTCATGGACGTGGTCTCAGAAAAATAGATAGTGGGCGGTTAATTGAAGTCGATCCTGTCAAAATTCCTCGAATTATTGGTAAAAAAGGTAGTATGATTCAATTATTAAAAAATATGACCAATTCTCATATTATAGTAGGTCAAAATGGTCGGATAGTTGTAAACGCTGATAATTTTGATATAGAGGATTTAGTTATTCGTGCTATCCGAAAGATCGAGTTTGAAGCTCATACAAGTGGATTAACTGATAGGATTCGTGAATTTTTAGAAGAAGAGAAAGTAAGGATAAAAAATAAAGGTGAATAATATGAATCAAGAAACAAAATCACTTCTCAGAGAAGACGGTAAACGGTTAGATGGTAGGGATTTATATGAATTAAGACCAATTTCAATGAAAACAGGAGTTCTAAAAAGAGCAGATGGAAGTAGTTATTTAAAATGGGGTAATAATAAAATTCTTTGTGCTGTTTATGGTCCGCGAGAATTACATCCAAAACATTTAGCTCAACCTGACAAAGCCATAGTTCGAGTGGAATATCGATTAGCAACATTTTCAGTGGATGAGAGGAAAAGCCCTGCTCCTAAACGTCGTGAATATGAACTTAGTAAACTGATTAAAGAATCATTAGATGCCATCCTCTTTCTAGAAAAATTTCCTAATGGTACAATAGATGTTTTTGTTACAGTATTAGATGCAGATGGAGGAACAAGATGCGCAGCAATAACTGCAGCTTCATTAGCTCTGGCAGATGCTGGGATCCCAATGAGAGGAATGGTTACTGGATGTGCAGTAGGGAAGATTGGTGGAAAAATTGTTGTTGATCTATCTGACATTGAAGATAAGGAAGGAGAAGGGGATATGCCTTTTGCTATTATAAGTAATTCTGAAGATATTACATTGCTTCAATGCGATGGACAGCTACATCCTGATGAGGTTAAAGAAGGAATAAGATTAGCTAAGGAAGCTATAAAGAAAATTTATGTGATTCAACGAGAAGCACTCTTGGCTAAATACTCTACAATAGAAGAAGTAATTGAAGAGATTTCAGAAGACGAGGAAGAGTAGGTAGAAAAAAATGCGATCAGAAGAAATTATTGGTAGTTTAGAGCGAAAATATCTTTTAGATTTACTTTCAAAAAGAAATCGAATGGATGGACGTGGATTTTTTGAGTCTAGACCCATAGAAATCATTCCAAATGTTATAAAAAAGGCTGAAGGTTCAGCAATGGTTAAATGGGGAGATACAATTGTATTAGCAGGAGTTAAAACAAGTATAGGGGCTCCATTTCCAGACACTCCAAATGATGGAGTTATAACAGTGAATGCTGAAATGTCTCCTATTTCATCTCCAACACAAGAAAGTGGTCCCCCTGGTCCCGATGCCATTGAACTTGCAAGAGTGGTCGATCGGGGCATACGTGAGAGCAATGTCATACCAATAAAGGATCCAAAAATCTGTATAATTCCTGGAAAATGGGTTTGGGTTATATTTGTAGATGTTTACATACTTGATGATGGAGGGAATCTATTTGATTCCTCATCTTTAGCAGCTATGGCAGCATTAGCTAATACAAAAATAAATAAGATTGAAATTGATGATGAAAATGGTGAAGTTTCTCTATTGGAAGAAAAAGAGTATTTACCACGAAACGGGACAGTTTCAAGTTTAACCTATGTTAAAATTAATGAGAATATATTATATGACCCAAACTTGCTGGAAGACCGTGGTAAAGAAGCCCGATTCTCATTAGCCATTAAAGACAATGGTATGATTTGTTCGATGCAGAAAGGAGAGTCTGGTGTTTTTTCTGAAAAAGAAATTTCCCAAATAATTGAGCATTCAATACCACAAGCAAAAAAAATACATCAGTTAATTGAAGAGGCATCCAAAAAAGATTTACTTCATGAAATGTTTGAATGATTTCTATAAGTTAATAATTTCAAGGTATCTTTAAAACGATTAGTTGATGATAAAATGGGAAAAACTAAAAAAGTTGGTTCTACAGGCCGATTTGGGACAAGATATGGTGCCACTATAAGAAAAAGAGTTCGAAAAGTTGAAGAAACATTACGCATTGCCCATAAATGTCCATCATGTGAATCCGTTAAGGTTAAAAGAGCCTCAATTGGAATTTGGGAATGTTCTTTTTGTGGTTATCGTTTTACTGGTGGTTCGTGGGCTCCAGAAACACCTGGTGGTAAAATTGCCCAAAGAACGGCAAAAAGACTTTCTGGCCCTGAAGTATGACCATTTAAAGCAAATTGGTACCAATGGACTCAGAGTTATTCCTAAAAAATTGGGTTTTGATTACAACATCAAGAAATCCCCCTCATTTTCTTAGAAGAACTGCGAAAGTTCTCAACTACTCTTTACCTGGTTCTATCCGAAAAAATCGTGGTTCAAATAATTTAAATCAGCTCTTTTCCTATTGCTGGAACAATGGCATTCCACGAATTTATATCATCGAAGGCCAAAAAAAAGAAGATACGGTTCGATTAACAGTTTACAAGCTAAAAGATAAAATCGAACCAACAGCTCTTATGATAACGATGGATAATATCATCAATCTTCAAAGACATAAGGCTGATACAAGAATTAATATTCAAAGAATTAAAATCAGAATGGTTGCTGAATCAAATGAATTTGTGGATTATGTTCTGGATGAATTATACTTTTCCTACTTTTATAAAACTTTTAACCACAATCGACAAAAAACTTTGTATTTAGATTTTAAATTACTTTCTGAAAATGTGATTTCGTGTGTTGCAAGGTTATTAGTCAACGATATGGATAATATTTTGTTTCAATTAACTATATGTAAAACAAATCAGGAATAATCGTCAATGGATAAGCCATACAAAGTCATTTTCACCTTACATTATTCATTAGAGAGTCATGCTCAAATAGTTTTTCAATCTTTAGCTCCTGAGCTTAAAGAAAATCGTTTTGAAAGATCAGTTGTATTAATTGATCTACATCAAAACAAATTGATTGTAAGAATTAAAGCTAAAGATCCAATCGCGGCAAAAGCATCAATGAATTCGTTATTTCGTTGGATAACTGTTTCAAATAGGACTCTTACAACTATCTCAAAAGAAACTTAACTATATGAAAAGCTTGTATAAAAATAGAGGATTTTGAAAAATGGCGTTCAAAGAACTTTCAGCAGCTCAACAGGAGCAATTAATGAAGCTACGGCAACTTGAAGCAACCCTTCAGAACATTAGAATCCAACAAGCAGAGTTTAATCGTACATTACAAGAAAATAATCTTACAAAAAAAGAGCTTGCTAAGTTGGATCCAGAAATGCAAGTATGGAAATCTGTTGGGTCGGTCATGTTTCCTAAAAAAGTTTCCGAAACTTTGAAGGAACTCACTGATCGTATTGAATTAATCGAATTAAATCTAAAAAGGTTATCAAAACAAGAAACTGAAAGTAAAGAAAGACTTGAAGACCTTCAAGCTCGTTTGAGTAGTCAATTAAGTTCAAAAACATCAAACTAATCCGATCTTTACCTCATTTTAATGGGGAATAAGTAATGGATGACGAATTAGATGAAATTATTGATCTGATTTTTACTGCAATTCAAAATTATATTGAAGCTGAATTAAAGAATAATTTGAATGAGGATTCTATTTCAATTGATATAGAACAAAATGATCTAGGTGAAATAGAGGTGGGGATAGAAATTTATGTCGAATCATTTCCTTATAACAAGATAGATCTTCAAAATATTGTTGACCAAGCTATTTTACATGGGATCAATGTTGCTGATCAGAAATGTCCAAATCTTGTTGTAAAAGCTAAGAGTAAATTTTTAAAATAAATAGATGTTGAATAATGTTACCTTCTAGCCATTGTTGTAGTAATTTACCCTTTACAAAAACTAGCCATTCGCAAATGGTATTATGTAAAAATCATTTCATTGAAATGATTGAAAAACGGGTTAGAAAATCTATTACTAAGTACAACATGCTTGAAAAAGAAGATCACATTGGTCTTGGGTTTTCAGGAGGAAAAGATAGTGTTGTCTTGATTCATATTCTCTCTAGCTTTCTTAAGAAGTATCCAGATTCTAAATTAACAGCTATCACCATTGATGAAGGTATTAAAGGATATAGAGACAAATGTTTGAACTTAACACGTAAAATTACGAAGCATTATCAAATTAATCATATAATTTTATCATTTAAAGATTTATACGGTGTTACATTAGATCAAATAATAAATATTAGTCAACAAAAGAATTTTTCATTATCAGCATGTGCGATGTGTGGAATATTACGACGAAGAGCTATTGATCATGCAGGAAAAGGGATTAAAGTATCTAAAATAGCTACTGCACACAATCTAGATGATGAAGCACAATCAATTCTACTGAATATTGTACGAGGCGATTCCAAAAAATTCATTCGATTGTCTCGTAACCCAATTCAGAAACATAGAGAATTTATTCCTCGTATAAGACCTTTCGTGAGGATATCTGAACCTGAAATAGTCTTGTATGCTCATGCTAAATTACTAGAATATCATTCATTTCCTTGTCCATATGCCTATTCTGCAATGCGTAATGACATTAGAGGATTTCTTTCAGAAATGGAAAGAAAAAGATCCCAAACGTTGATTAATATTGTAAATCTACATGATAAAATCCTTGATTTACTTCCTAATACTGAAATAATGACAATTCCACTAGATAAATGCAGTAAATGCGGAGAAATTTCAAATAAAATACCTTGTCCAGTTTGTAAACTATTTGATGAGTTAGGGATAGAGAAATCTAGTCTTCACCAATAGTAAGGAATTTTTGATCCTCATCGATCCTTTTAATCACTCTTTGATTTTTTTTAATCGATTGTACTAGAATAAGGCCATCAACTTCAAGTTG